>NZ_CP092417.1:3387142-3691428 GCF_023716865.1 Endozoicomonas sp. SCSIO W0465 | reverse complement strand
CGGGTTCCGGGCAAGGCTCGTGATGCTCTACTGCTCCGGGTGATTGGCAGCCCGGATCCCTACGGTAAGCAGACTGATGGTATGGGTGGTGCCACGTCCAGTACCAGCAAAACGGTAATCCTTTCGAAAAGCACTCAGCCAGAGCATGATGTCGATTATCTCTTTGGTCAGGTAGCCATTGATAAACCTTTCGTAGACTGGAGTGGTAATTGCGGGAACCTGACCGCAGCCGTAGGTGCATTTGCCATCAGCAGTGGGCTGGTTGATGCAGAACGAGTACCTGACAATGGCATTGCACCGGTACGAATCTGGCAGGCTAATATCAAAAAAACCATTATTGCCCATGTGCCAATGACCAATGGCTCGGTGCAGGAAACGGGTGACTTTGTGCTGGATGGAGTGACTTTTCCGGCTGCTGAAGTTCAGGTTGAGTTTCTCGATCCTGCTGATGGCGAAGGAGCCCTGTTCCCGACAGGTCATCTGGTCGATGATCTGGAAGTCCCCGGTGTTGGTACTTTCAAGGCAACCCTGATCAATGCAGGCATTCCTGCTATTTTTGTCAATGCTAAAGACATTGGTTACCAGGGGACTGAACTTCAGGAAGTGATCAATGGCAATGAGAACGCCCTGGCCATGTTTGAGAGTATTCGGGCCCATGGAGCACTGCGGATGGGGTTGATCAGCAGTCTGGAAGAGTCCGCTATTCGGCAACATACGCCAAAAGTCGCTTTTGTTGCTGAACCCAAAAGCTATCTTTCTTCCAGCGGCAAAGCAGTTTCTGAAGATGATATCGACTTGCTGGTCAGGGCATTCTCCATGGGTAAACTTCATCATGCCATGATGGGAACTGCCGCTGTGGCCATTGGTACGGCGGCTGCCATTCCGGGAACTCTGGTTAACCTGGCTGCCGGCGGTGGTGAACGAAACTCTGTCCATTTTGGCCACCCATCGGGGACATTAAAAGTTGGGGCAGAAACCGTGTTGATTGATGGGCAATGGTCGGTGACCAAAGCGATCATGAGTCGAAGCGCAAGGGTATTAATGGAGGGCTGGGTCCGCTTGCCAGTTGAATGAAATTCTCCGAAGTACCCAATAAACCCGGCAGGAAGTTAGTCATGAGAGTTTGAACTCATAGTGAGGTCAGGACGCCACTGGCCAGTAACTTTACAATCAGTGCATTCAGCATGACCAATGGATTGACACCAAACGTAACGCCAAGGTTTGGCTGATTATCCCGTGTAACAAAACCAACGCCCGGGACCAGCTCACGAGGATCCAATTTTTCTTCATTAACGATATTGGCGGTTTCTGAACAGGTCGGATATATTGATTTCGGAATAATGTTTTGTTGTATATCGTTCACGAATCTGGCGCCATGGCCACACCAGTAGATAATCTCTCTAACTGCTCGTGACAGCAGTCCATCTTCATTCATGGCCTGACTCACTTGCTCTTCTGTGAACAGGGGAAACGCCTGGTGAAACAGAGTGACCAGGATTGTCTTTAGTTTATGCTCATGAATCAGCACGGACTCACTGTTATCGGAGTCGAACTGTTTTTGAAAACAGAGTGCATATTGCAATATCAGCCCCTGGGCATTTTTTGCCAGTTCTGAAAATGCCACCTTGGCGCGATCCTCTGATTTTTCAAAATCAAGAAATTTCTGACATCTGCTGGAGAAAAAATAATCTTCACCCAGCTCAATCATACTTTTCGTATCGCCCGAATCCCGCATGCCTACCAGCCCCACATTGGGATGTTGTGCAGCTTTTGTCCACTGAAGCATCCGTCCCTCGCTGGTGGCGCCCACATAAGACGATAGGACATGGTGTTTCCGGTTAGTTACTGAATCATGGTCAGCTGCCATTACTGCTGGAGCATATAATCCGCGACTGAATAAAAGACCACAATCATGGGCATACTTATAGAGTCCGTCAACAATCTGATCTGCCTCTGTTACGGGATTAAGATCGTAGGGGTATAAATGATAAGGCGCATCTTTTGTAGATTTCAGATGAAGGCAATAACCTGTCTTGCCATCAACAAAGCGACATTTCTCCTCCAGTTTGGCCTTTTTGGCTGGACTTGTGAATGTTACCAGATTATTTTGCACATCATCCCAACGGTATTTTCCGACCACTTTGGGAATCGAGCTTTTCAAGCCATGCCGACTGGCTATCTCTGCCATCAGGTTAATTTTATCGCCCTCTTTTGTGAGTTCTTCCGGTCTTTCCATATCGCTGAGAAATTTCAGATAATCCCAGCCATCATCCGTATGCTGAATAGCCAGCGTTCGTCCATTCACCAGGATAGATTTGTCCATGAATGATGCTGTCGTGGGAGGTTCCGTCCACCCCTGCGGACTGCCCAGTTTTTGCCAATCATTATCAAACTGATTTTCCTGTGGCTGATAATCTTTATCCAAGGATAACAGTAACTGCCAAATATTAGGGCTTTCCATATTATTCAGAGGGTGAACAGGATTGGGAAACAAGGTTTCCCGCTGTTTTGCACAATGAGGATTAGTTAACCAGTTTTTTATCACATGAATTCGATGGCTCTGAGGCGCAAGACGGAGAAATGACTCAATGATGTCAAAATGTAAAGTAGTGACGCTTCTGGTATACGCTACAAAACGATCATAAGAAACCGGTGATGTTGTCAAAGCCTCATTATGAGGATCAGGCCACAAGTCCGGACGATAACTTTTTAGTTTGGTTGTAAAGGTTGCCTCTTTCTTACGATGTTCCGATTCGGTCCGAATCCATGAAAGACCATCGATCAGAAGCCAGTCCATGAACTTCATGAAATCATCTGGCCGGTTCAGGCCATTACAGCATTTAGCCTTGCTGATCAGGATGTTCCAGGGCTCACTATACTCAGCATTTTGCTGTAAAAGATCGCTACTGTTTGTCCAAACGACATCATTCATTACCGTAAAAATTTTTCCCGCCCACAAGCTTACATCTCCCAGAACTAATTGTTTTTTATAGGCCGGTCCTGACCAATGTTTCAATTCACAACTTCCTTCCTGGGAAGTGGACATTTGTTCAACAACAAAATGGATAAAATCCAGTTCTATTTTGTCTGGAAACCGGCATTGTTGGTGCAAATGTTTTCCGTATTTATTGGGCAAGATCCATAAATAGGGAGCGAATCGATTCACAGTGCTGGCAAACAATCGTTCATTGGTCAAACCAGCCTCTTTGGCCATCAGAAAAAGAGAATTTTCAAGACTGACAGAGGCTTCTTTAAATGCCTGTCTGGTCAAGTTAATACCCATTTCATTCATTATTTCAGTGGATTGGTGCAGTCCTCCCAAAAGAGCAGCCATTGCTATTGGCTGCTGTTCATTTTTACAAAATAAACCAATGAGTTTGCGAGCTTCTTCCCGTGAATGTTGTGCGATAGCTTCAAGAACAAATACCATTATGAAGCTGTTTTTGTATCTGTTGACGCTTGCGCGATTAGATAATTTGTGGTTGCGGTAGCTATGCCTGATAATGTCTTCAATCATCCTGCTGGTATTACATTCACCACGGAGATAATTAAAGAAGACCATTAACCTTCTGTATGAAGCTGTCGGTATTGACTGTGCGATTGCTTCCTGAAATAGTCCTTCATTAACGGTTCTGGAAGTTAAAATCGTTTCGGTAAGCATGTCAAAGCGGGTATCAGCGTCAGCAAAAATAGCCTTGACGAATAACAGGTCCGGGCAGATCGGGCTACAGTTATCCACCAGCTTATTCATGGTATCGAAAGGGAGGTAAACAGTAGACTCAGGATTAGGATCAACCCAGACTGATGTTTGCCGGATGGGAAATCCTTGTTCAATAATATAGGTTAGTACTTCCAGGTTATCTTTTTCAATCCCCGCCCAAATAGCGATATCCCGTGCTAATGATTGAATATCATCCGCTATTTCTTTTCTCAATTGAGCATCATACTGTGTATTGTATTTCTCCCCGTTTAAGGTTTGACGATTAATATATTTATTGATCTTTATTTTAAACTTATCGACTTTATCCATTAAACCAGAATTAATGTGCAATTTATCAAATTGCTGATCAAGTCTCTTTAGTTCTGCTACGAGACGTTGTTTTTCAATATGTTTTGAAGAAAGTAATTCCAGCAGTTTTGGTTGATTTACTGCGCTATCACCAGAATTGATATCTACTATCTGATTATCTGTGGTCTTATCTTTTCTTCTGATAGCATTTTGGATGTCAGGTAAGGAGTGATTAATTGTAGATTCGGTAAACGCAGTCAAGTCATCCAAAGCTTTAGGGTTGGTTCCAGATGCTCTGGTATTATTAAACTGCGTACAGTTAGAAAACATGGATTTTGCAGAACATTTCCGGATGGCACCAGGGGTGATTCTTGAGATAGAGAATTCGCGGTTTAGAACTGGACGGGGTATAGATTCAAAGTTGGCAGGATTTATGGATCTGTCTTTAAATTCAGCTGACCGTACAGTCATTAATTTATGACTCCCTGCCCCTGTGCAAGGGCCAGATTCATAAGTTAACCTGGAGCTGGTCGTTTTATTGGTTAACGCCTCTGTTATATCCATTTATTTGTCCGTTTTTTGTTCACTTTTAGGTTCCATAGAATTATTGGACAATGAAACGAAAAAAAAATTCCAATTCTCGGAGTTGCAAGGAAATGATAGATGTTGTTCTCAAAGGACAGATGAGCAGTCCTCAGGGCCTGTTGCACTTTACATTATGATTATTTCAGCCTTCTTGTCAGATTGGCCTGATCCATTATCCGTGTGGCAATCTCTTCGACCTCTTCGACGGAAAACTCCGTCGCATCGATACAGCTATTTTAAATATTGTCATCGAATCGAGAGATTCTGACATCACGTGAAGCATGGCTCATTCCCGGTCGCCCTAAATAACGTTTTTTTCTATAACAAGTCACTGTTTCACAGGAATTTTCATAGGTTATTATGGTTGATGACTAATTGAGCAATCTTTCGGAAAGTACTGATCTAAAACAACTAATTTATTACAAAAAGGCCAAGGTTTTCTTTCATTTTTGCGGTAATATCCGGCCCCATCAAAGCGTTGGGACATCGTTCCATTTGACCGCCATTCATACTAACCCACCCTGACGGAGAAAACTCCAGTGAGAAAGACCAAGATCGTCTGTACCATCGGCCCTAAGTCTGAGTCCCATGAAATGCTGACCAAGCTGGTCGACAATGGCATGAATGTGATGCGACTGAACTTTTCCCATGGTGACTTTGACGAGCATGGTGCCCGTATTGCCCGTCTGCGTGATGTAATGGCTGAAACCGGTAAGCGTGTTGCCATTCTTCTGGACACCAAAGGTCCTGAAATTCGTACCGTGAAACTGCACAGTGGCGATGACGTCATGCTAACTGCAGGACAGGAATTTACCCTGACAACGGACACGTCTGTTGTTGGTGACAACACCCGTGTAGCTGTTACCTATGCTGGCCTGACGGCTGACCTGAAGGCAGGTAACACGGTCCTGCTGGACGATGGCCTGATTGAACTGACGGTAAAAGAAGTCAAGGCGCAGGAAATCGTCTGTGAAGTTAAGAACAATGGCGAACTGGGTGAAAACAAAGGGGTAAACCTGCCTGGTGTTAAGGTTAACCTGCCGGCTCTGTCTGAAAAAGATAAGGCAGACCTGATCTTTGGTTGTGAGCAGGGCGTTGATTTTGTCGCTGCCTCATTTATCCGTAAAGCCAGCGATGTGAAAGAGATCCGTGAGCTCCTGGATGCCAACGGTGGTAAGGAAATCCAGATCATTTCCAAGATTGAGAATCAGGAAGGTGTTGATAACTTCGACGAGATTCTGGCCGTTTCTGATGCCATCATGGTCGCCCGTGGTGATCTGGGTGTGGAAATCCCGGTTGATCAGGTGATCTTTGCTCAGAAGATGATGATCAACAAGTGTAACCGTGCCCGTAAGCCGGTTATCACTGCTACCCAGATGCTGGATTCGATGATCAAGAATCCTCGTCCAACCCGTGCCGAGGCCGGTGACGTAGCCAACGCTATTCTGGACGGCACCGATGCCGTTATGCTGTCCGGTGAGAGCGCCAAGGGTAAGTACCCGGCTGAATCGGTTGCGGTAATGGCAACTATCTGTAACAGCACTGATGGCAGCATGGAACTGCGTGTTGAAGACTTCGATGCCGAGATCGACAATTATCGCAGCATCACCCAGGCGGTATGCCGTGGTGCCGTCAAGACGGCTGATATCCTGGCGGCCAAGCTGATTATTGTTGCCACTGAACAGGGTAAGTCTGCACGTTCACTGCGTAAGTTCTTCCCCAAGGCCCAGATTCTGGCACTGACGTCTTCTGAAAAGACCGCCAACCAGTTGAGCCTGAGCAAAGGCGTTACCACTAGCCTGGTCCCACTGCAGGAAAACACTGATACTTTCTACAAGCTGGGTAAAGAGCTGGCTGTTAAGCACGGTTTCGTTCAGTCTGGTGATCTTGTGGTTATGGTTTCCGGTGCTCTGGTTGAGTCTGGTACAACCAATACTGCTTCTGTGCATGTGATCGATTAATTCCTGAGCTCTTTTTGAGCTCATCTTGCCTGCCCTTTCCTCATAAAGGATGAGGGGCAGGTAAGCATCGAATCAGAATACGTAAATCTTCCATCAGTTATCCTGCCTGATAGTCAGCCCGTCAATAGCCCGGTTTCTGATATCCAATAAATACTTTCGTGTTTACTGCCGACAATAAGTAGCATCAAGTTGCTTATGGGTTTCTGCAAATGAAGGGAATCATTTTCACTGAATTCATTGAAATGGTGGAATCCCGGTTTTCCGTTGAGGTCGCAGAGCAGATTATTGCCGCTGCTGAGCTCTCATCCGGCGGAAGCTATACATCACTGGGCACCTATTCACACCAGGAAATCCTGAATTTGGTGACCAGGCTTTCTGCCGTCAGTGGTGCCAATCCTGTCGATCTCCAATGTGCTTTTGGGGAGTATCTTTTTGGTCGTTTCAGCCAGGTACATCCTGAATTTTTTCAAGGGGTAAAAGGTTCTTTTGAATTTTTGAGTAAAGTGCAGGGGTACATCCATATCGAGGTCAGAAAGCTCTACCCTGATTCCAACCCGCCAAAACTCACTTGTAAACCTATTAATGAACACTGTATGGAGTTGCACTATGAGTCTCATCGTCCATTTGCGCCTCTGGCTCTGGGGTTGATCAAAGGGTGTGGGATGCATTTTGGTGAGCGCCTGAATATTCATTATGAGCCACTGACAGGAACCGGTGACGGTACCGAAGCTCGTTTTCATTTGACCATTGAAGGTTGATTGCGGATGGACGAGAAAGGCTGGCAAAAACGCTATGAACGGGAAAAACTTGCACGCCTACAAGCTGAAAAAATAGCCGAAGAAAAAACCCGGGAAATCTATTACCGCAACCTTGAATTGAAAAAGCTTGCTGAGAGCCTTGAAGAGCAGGTAAAAGAACGCACTCATCAGCTTGAGGTCAATAACAGTCGGCTGATTGAATCAAGAAATACACTGCGTGCACAACAGAGAGAGCTGCGGGACATCAATCAGCGTTTACAGGATAAAGCAACAGAACTGGAAAAAATCAGTCAACACCAATCCCAATTTCTGGCCAATGTATCTCATGAATTGAGAACACCGCTGAACAGCTTGATGATTCTCACCAGTATGTTGGCTGAAAATCATGAAGGTAATCTGACCGCTGACCAAGTCCAGTCAGTACAGATAATTTTCAACAGCGCCAATGAGTTGCTGGAAATTATTGAGGATATACTGGATATGTCCAGGGTCGAGGCCGGAGAACTCAGTATCCATTATGAAGATATTATCCTGGGCGATATATGGCGTAGTTTGACCGATCAGTTTATGCCTGTCAGTAAGGAAAAAGCGATCAACTTTGAGGTAATCAGTGCTCCCGACCTGCCAGAATGGATACATACAGATCGTAAACGTCTTAAACAGATCCTCAAAAATCTGCTGGCCAATGCTTTTAAATTTACGGCCAAAGGTGGGTCTGTAAGACTTCTGATTCATAAAGAAACCTGGCGCATTGGTAAAGACTATTCATCGCAGGGGCTCGTTTTTCAGGTAACTGATACCGGTATAGGTATTCCCCGGCAACAGCATGAAACTGTCTTTCATAAGTTCAAACAAGTTGATGGATCGTCCGGTAGAAAATACGGCGGGACTGGACTGGGCCTTTCCATTTCCAGAAAACTGGCACGTATGCTTGAGGGTGAACTCACGCTGGAGAGTGAAGAGGGCAAGGGATCTACTTTTTCATTATTGCTGCCACCCTTAACGCTGGTTACAACCGAAGAATCCACTCGACAGGTTGACAGTGATTTTTTTCTCGTCAGCGAAGAAGATATCTCCGAGCCCTTTTCAGGACAGGAAGTGTTACTGGTGGATGATGACCTGAGGAACAGTTTTGCCCTGTCACGCCTATTGGAAAGTCATGGACTCCGGGTTCACCTTGCGGAAAATGGACAGCAGGCACTTGATTTCCTGAAACAAAACAAACAGATTGATTTGCTTCTGCTGGATTTGATGATGCCGGAAGTCGATGGCTGTGAAGTGCTAAGACGACTCAGAGGGATGATCGAATTTCGCCTGATGCCAGTGATCATTCTGACGGCCAGCGCACTCAAAGATGATGAAATGCGTTGTCGGGCCGCCGGGGCAGATGACTATCTGCAGAAGCCTGTGGAAACCAGGGTATTAATGGATCATATTCGCAGCTGGATTGCTGTCTGACTCAGATTGGCTGACGGTTCTTCGGTGGTCATGTTGCTTGTAATATTGAAGCGTATTTTTCCGCATCAACATTACCTCCACTGCCAATAGCAACGACGGTTTTATTCTCAAAAAGTGCCGGGTTTTTCATAATTGCGGCAATGGCAACAGCACCACTGGGCTCTAGCACCAGATTCATCTCGTGAAAACTGAGCCTGACGGCATCATGCGCTTGTTGAGCATTGACTGTTATGCCTCTGACACCGGTTTGCAGTACGATGTCCAGGTTGGCAATACCGGGCTCCAGGGACAGTAAAGCATCACAGTCACACAAAACATGACCTTTGGCGCGGGAGCGCCTGCCTTTTTCAAGAGAGATACCCATCCCCTGGTAGCCATCGACTTCAACAGCCCATACCTGGGTACTGCTATCAAACACCAGGCTTGATCCCGCCACCAGGCTGCCACCACCAACGGGGCAGAGAATATGATCACAGGTTTTCCCGGTCATCGCCAGCTGTTCCTGAAGCTCCAGTGCTACAGATGCCTGGCCAATAATGATCTCGTTGTCATCAAATGGGTGAAGCAGGACCGCACCATGATCATGAGCTATTTTACGGGCAAAATCACTGGCAGCTTCCTCACGTGACGGTTCCTTGCCGTGGCAAAGAATGACCTCTGCACCATAATGCCTGGCATTATGTATTTTTGATTTGGGGGCGTCATGGGGCATCACCAGTTTGACCGGTATGTCCAGAAGCTGGCCGGCTGCTGACAGGCCAGCGGCAAAATTTCCGGAAGAGTACGCGATAACACCTTGTACTTTCTGACAATCTGTTAAATTTAACAGTCGGTAAAATGCACCCCGAAACTTAAAGGCCCCGGTAATTTGCAGAGACTCGGCTTTTATCAGCACTTCTCCCCGAATCAGTTCACTCAACGTGTCAGACTTTAGCAGGGGGGTTGTGCGCACATTGTTTCTTATTTGCTGAAAAGCATGATTTAACTTCAGGCAATCAGGAAGCTTGTTAACATTCGGTACTGCTGACATAACCTTGATATCTATAACTTATTGAAGGCAACCGTGCATGGATGTTGCTGTAGACTTTATAAGATAGTCAAAATTGGCTATCAGGTTTGAAAAGGTCAGGGGAGACAGGTTATACCGGCAACTGGAATATCCTGTGAATCGCTCTGAAACATCGGAATCAATGTGTTGCTGGATATCATTAAGGCTAGGACTTACGCATTGATGACACCGATAAATTTTGGTAGGAGGTGATCCTTCCCCTTTGCAAAACTCTCAATGAAAGCGCCTATTGTCTCTTTAAACAGCCCCCGTTGGTGCTGATAAATATTCGTAAACTCCTGCTCTATCTGCATTTTCTGGAGATAAACAAAAGCTAAAATTGCAGCAAATATATGGTTTCTGACGGGTCGTTCGCTGCGAACCTGAAAGTGCTCAATATGGCAAACCTGCTTGATCGCCCTGTGAAACTGTTCGATCTGCCAGTGCTGGTCATGGATCTGCTTGAAGTCATTGCGTTCAAAAGGGACTTCCTCTGGCAAGTAAACCACGTAGTGGCGACGCTGGTCTTTTAGCATCGTCCTGAACAACCGGATCTTACCGAAGTCTTTGAGCCATACATCCAGACCATTGTCGGGGATGTCGAGGTGTTGAACCTGCTGCCATTTACCTTTTTCCAGTGATACTGTCCTGTTTTTCTCAACGGCAAACATAAACCCAGTCTGATGGTTTTTAATCGTCTTCAGGTTAGTCGTGCAGCTGTACCAGGAGTCACCGGTAACGAACGCTGGCTTCAGCCCCCATACCAGCACTTCAATCAACATTTCACGGAAGTAGTCGTTTTTTGTCTTGTCTTCCGATTTGTCGTATATCCTGTAATTCACCGGCATATGGCGCCCGGATACGTCGGTGTAATAAAGGGTGATGAGGTTAACTCCCTTAACCACTCGGTGATGTTTACCCGACCAAAAGTGGCCAACCAGTGCCACGGAGTAGCTATAAGGTTTGTCGAGCACGCTGTCATCAACGCTCAGGGTGCCGCCAATAGGGTTTAAACTTTTGACTGCTTCATCGTACATATCTTTGGGCTGATAGTTTTCACGCTTAAGAAAGCGGTTTGCGCTATCGTGAGAAAAGTCGGTAACCTCGGCCAGTCTTGTGCATGTTGATGATTTTGGCTCACTAATCAAAAAGCCAATGTATTTTGCAAGAGTGCATCGTGCAGTGGTCGGTCGAGTGGTAGTTCTCACTTTCATCCCTGAAGACATCTGTTTTTTGGCATTATCAAATTTTAGAGCCTGTTGTCAATGCGTAAGTCCTAAAGGCAATTACAGAGTCCGCAAATCCTTAAAATCTTCTGGTCTTGCAATGGTCAAATTAGTTGACTATTTTCACAAGCCAATGCAGCAATCTTTATATGATGAATGAATCCGCAACTTCAAATTGAAAGTACTAATCTTTGATTGCCAATATAAAACAGGAGCGAACCAGCAGCATGTACCCTGCCAATGTTAGATCATCTCACTTTGTCCACCTCGATCATCACAGGGAAGATGTACACAATGCTGGCCATCATTCTGACGGGGACGATTCGGGAGAGGGTTGGCAGGTGGTCGGTGGATCAGGGAAGCGTAAAGGCAAAAAGAAAAGTCATTCAGGTTCTGCAGGCAAGTCTGTTGCCGGGTATTCCTCCAGCGCTGCCCGCTATCATGTTAATCCCCGATCGGGTAGGGTGCAGGGGCAGAAGACTGTGGTCGAAAAAGGTCTGCAACTCCGGTGTTGTCAGCCTTCAACCCCGGCCCGCTTGCCAGTGACTGATTATGCCAGAGGTGACGATTCTACTGCTCGTCAGTTAACTGCTGTGCAAGGGAAAAACAAAGTTAAATTGACACCTCTGGCGACCAGGCCCCGTTATGAGACTCCGCTGATTGATATTGGTGCCAATCTGGTTGGAAACAACCGTTTTCACGACTTGCCCGGGATGGTTGCTGATGCTGCCCGTTCAGGGGTTCGCACTATAATCATCACCGGCTCTTCTATTCCAGTATCCAGAGCGGCCCATAATGAGGTAATGAAATGGGAGAATTCCTCCCCTGTGCCAACTAGAGTAACTGACCACTTAACAGATAATGGCGCTTTCTCTGAATCCTCACGATGTTCTTTATACTACACCGTGGGATGTCATCCTCACCATGCCAAAGACTTTACCTGGCATGGTGGAATCCCGGCGATGAAAAATATCCTTGAGGAGGATCACAGTAGCTGCATCGCAGTGGGTGAGTGCGGGCTTGATTACCATCGTATGTTTTCGCCTGTTGAAGATCAAAAAGACGTTTTCCGGAAACAACTGGCAGTAGCTGTGGAAATGAAAAAACCGCTGTTTCTTCATGAGCGGGATGCTCATGACGATTTCATGGAAATTCTGGGCGATTATATAGAGCAATTACCCGCCAAAAACATGGCTTGTGTTCACTGTTTTACCGGCAATGACAAGGCTCTGCATAACTACATTGATCTGGGGTGCTCCATCGGAATCACCGGCTGGATTGCCGGTAGCCGGAATCGTGAACTGGTGGAAGCACTGCGTTCTATTGGCTGGGATGTTCTGCGGGACCGTCTTATGGTTGAGACTGATGCACCGTTTTTACTCCCCTTTCAGGTGATGTCCAGAAAAGATACTCCAGGGAAGGGCAATCAAAAAAGAGTCAATAATGTTCCTGCTAACCTGCCCTATGTGATCCATGCATTGAGCCTGGTACTGGATGTGGATGCAGAAGAGATTGCTGCTGCAACCACTCGGAATGCCAGGAATATATTCTCTCTTCCAGACTGAAACTCTATCTTGAACGCTCACCTGTTTATGGCAACCAACAAACGGTAAATTGGCAGTAACTATTCAGCACTGAGCAAAGGCATATTACAGTAATTCCGAACAGCTCTATGAAGTGATTGATATATGTCCATTCCCTGTTTTCTGGCAGACGACAAATAGCTGCGAATCCGTGCAAACATAGAACCACCGTCTGCACTCCTGAAGCAGCCTGAGATTTTCTGCTTTAACTTGGCCATTCGAACATCCCGCTCACTGCCATTGTTATCGAAGGGAATGGTAAAATCTGACATGAAGCGCAGTGTCTCAGCCTTGAACTCAGTGAGTCGTTTGAAGAGATTGTAAGCTTTAGTATTCTTGACTTTCTTGCGCTTAAGCTCCTCTCGTTGCTTCTCCATATAGACGACTTCTTTCATTAGAGCCCGCTGAAGCAACCGGTCATAAATCTTCTCGATTCGTTCACAGACAACACTTGGCATCTGTAGCATACCTATGGTCTTAAAGCCCTTGCAGTAATGCCAGGAAAGCCTCAGTAGCTTCATCAATCGCAACGCCAGTTGATTGCTGTCCCTATCAACAACACCCAAAAGCTCCCTCAGGTGATGGGCATTGCAAAGTACGTGAGTTGCCGCATATGCAAAATAGGATTTCCAATGATCATGAACCAGAACGCCTGCAAATGTTAGCAGTATGCCCATCGTGTCCATGGCCTCACGACCTCGCTTTTCAGACAAGTAGTAGAGCGTCCATTGTTCATCCCGCATAACGTGTAGCCAGTGCAAAGAGCCCTCGGCCCGCATACCCGTTTCATCGGCTCCGGCAACAGACGATTCCCGCAAGGCGTCACGAATAACCTCTTCAGTAGAAGCCAGATTTTCATAGGTTCTGGCCACAAAATTGGCGACAGTGCCTGCACTTACACTCATTTTATAGAGAGTATTAAAATACTCTGACACGCGCTTAAAAGGCAGGAAATGGTATTGGTTAAGATAGACGGCCATAGCCTGTGTGGCTGAGCCATATTGTGCGGCAGCGGTAACACCTTCCGGGAATTCAGCCTGATTCCGACAACCACAAGTGCAGATTTTTACTTCAGCTCTATGGGCCGTTACTTCAAATTCACCCGGTCTCCCTGGTTCAAACACCTGTCGTTCAATATATTTGACCGGCTCACTATCAAGAAGAGACGCCTGACATTTATTGCATTCTTTAACTGGAAGGTACTCAATATAGTCAGGGATATCGACCTGTTTAAGACAAGTGCCCTGATGCCCTTTCTTTCCACCGGCTTTATTACCAGAAGACTGTCTCAGACTTTTAGGATTGGGTTTTTCATCCGATGGATCGGTACCTTTATCTGCGGAAAGGTCGTCAGAATGATCTGGAGAATTACTGTTTTTAATCGGGTAAGGGCCGGTCTTTCTCCAGCCCTCCCCACAGCACCCGGCATGCGGGTCCGCACCGGGCGGTTCAACGATGATGGTGAAACCTGATCCATAAGTCTTTCAATGAAACAAGCCCAATTTTCGCGAGGTAACTGTTATTCAGTGCCTGTTGTACCGCATAGGTTTTACTCAGACGGTAATACCCTTTGCTGCTGGCTGCGATCTTGGCGGCGTTAATTTTATCAACGCCTAACCTGACCAGATTCTTAAAACGGGTTTTCGGCTTGCGCCATTGCTTCAGAAAGCAGCAACGGATTCGCCGACGTATCCATTGATCCAGCAGGGGAATTGGTCGGTGATATTCCGATAACCGGAAATACCCCATCCAACCCCGGATATATTGTGCCAATTTGCGTAACCGATGTTGCATTGAGACACCCCAGCGACGACTGGTCAACTTGAGTATCCGGTATTTGAATCGGTCCAGACACTTCTGGGCCCAGCGAACTTTCTTCCCTGTGAAGGTGAAACTCAGGAATTCGCTTTCTGTTGCTTTCACAACTTTACTTTTCCGGGAGTTAATCTTCAGTTTCAATTTGCGTTCAATGAATTGGGTAATGCTGTGCATCACCCGATCCCCTGCACGCTGACTTTTGACGAGAATCACAAAATCATCACAGTATCTTGCAAAGCAATGACCCCGATATTCAAGCTCCTTGTCGAGTTCGTCGAGGACCACATTAGACAGCAAGGGTGATAAAGGCCCACCCTGTGGCATGCCAACCCTGGTCGGGTAGACATTGCCCTCAATCATGACACCGGAGCGCAGGTAGCTACCAATCAGTTTCAGAAGGCGTTTGTCGCGGACCTTACGGGAGACCCTCGACATCAAAACGTCGTGATTAACCGTATCAAAGAATTTACTCAGATCAACGTCAACAGCGTAATGAAGCCCCCGGTTGATCAACTGCTTAACCTGACGGACTCCGTCGTGTGCTGACCGTCCCGGTCGGTAGCCGAAGCTGTTTGGAGAGAAACCCGGATCAAAGACAGGGGTCAGCACCTGCACAATGGCCTGCTGTATGACCCTATCCATCACGGTAGGGATTCCCAGCAAACGCTCACCGCCGTCCGGCTTTTCTATAACATGTCGGCGCACGGGTGATGGCTGGTAGGTTCCGTCCAATAAGGCTTGACGCACTGAAGGCCAATGCTGTTTGGCAAAGTCTGGATAAGCTTCAATAGTGACTCCATCAATACCCGGAGCACCCTTGTTGCTTTTGACCTGTTTCCATGCACTTGCCAGATTAGCCGGTTCAAGTACGCAATTTAGTAGATCATGGTTCAAAGCTGGTTAAAGATTCTGTCGCCAAGTACGGTGAGTCGCCGGACGGCTGCATCGCCTTGAGGGAATCAGTCTCCTCTTTGTCGTCGATGTTCGGCCCTTCGCTAACGACTTCCCATCCGTTAATGGCTTCTGTCGTACAGCTACTATGGCCTCTGCTGACTTCTGTCCAATCACCACGCGGAGTTACCTCTGCTGGCGCTATTGGTTGCCATCGGGTTTGCTCGAACAGGATGATGAGACCTGTTCGCCGAGCCTGTTGTAACCAGTGGCTGAGAACTGGGAATTACCAATCGCATGTTGAACAGATCTCCCCGGATAAGGACATGAACTTTCAGTGCACAACCGCCGCATTTACCGTGTCTCACGAACCATAGGGCTTTGTGATCCTTGGCTCACTCGCCCAGAGACTCAGCCTTATATGCGATTTCTGTACGTCGGCTCGCACCTTTGCACTCAGACTGCCTCCGCACAGCCCCTCGCGGGACTGCACTTGCCTTAAGCTAGTGGTTGTCATCAGCAGGCGTCTTTACCGCCAGTCAGATGTAGGTTCTCCCACAGGGGACTTTCACCCCATCAGTTCATGCCCATGCCGGGCGTACCAAGGTTTTTGATAACCATCAGACGATGGCGGCTTGCTGCTGTTTTGACTGTTCTTGCCAACCTTTTCTTCCAATTCTCGACATCGCTCTTCCAGACAGGCAACTCTCATCCGCAGCTCTGCATTCTCTTTCAAGAGAATCTCAGCCGACATAGTTGCGGGTAGTTCTGGAATCATGCTGGCGAATATTGTGGAAAAATGGTGCTTAAGAGGATGGTATAAAAATCAGAAAATTCCAGATTTATGTGGGGGTGCTGAACAGTTACAATTGGCATATGGCAACAATATTGACAAACACCGGTTGTGCAATTGCAATTTGTTGATGATTGAACTTATTCATAAGGAACATGTCTAAAATTTCGTTATTCAATTTGACAGAGGTTTGTGTAGATGTTTCCAATGATTCCCGGGATGCCTGCTTATCAAGCTTCTGTGCTGGGAAGTCAAAAAGCCTTTGATGGTAAAGGCAATAGTTCAAAAGGAGCTGCGGATCTCGACATAAAATTCAGCTCTGACTTCGCGAAGCACAGTGCTATTCGAATTCTAGAAGCACAGTGCTATTCGAATTCTATACGATGTCAAAAACTTTGTAAGATCACCGCAGACATACCACGAGGATGTGAAAGCGCTCCGGCATTTAATTTGTAACAGGTGGCTTGTCCCCTCAAGCATCGGTAAGACTTTTGCTCTTCGACAACCCAGCACTAAATACGCTGGGCAGCAGACAGCGCAAATCCTTACGGAGGTTGATTCTTTTCTGACATCCAAATTCACCTCTCTTGAGGATGGAGTTGCGCTCCGACGTTTACTTAATAAGAAGTCATTTGTCAATTCATCTTCAGGGGCTGGCAGCATGGTTCATCACAGAACAAAGCCAGAAGTTTCAAACCCTCTGCATTCGGGGTCATCAACAACCTATCAAAAAGTAATAGATAATTATGATAAGTTGGTGGAAGGTCTCTATGATTACCAGATAAAAAAACTGGCACGCAGGCTTACAAACAAAGGTGTTATTTCCAGTGGTGAGTTTTTTATTGTCTGTAGTAAACCAGCCGGTTCATCAAGGGCCAGGTCGCTCCTTGATATGGTAACCATGCCGAGTAATCCCAGGCTGTCACCGGACACAGCAGCTTCCAGGTTTGAACAAGCGCTAAGACTTGTGAATCCTGAGCTAGCCGGAAATATTTTCAATCATCAAGGATGAGCCCCATCTTCGATCAGGGGCTCCGGGTTCTAACGATTAAAACTGCTCTTCTTCCGTAGAACCGGTTAACGCGGTTACCGATGACTGCCCACCCTGGATAATCGTTGTCATATCATCAAAATAACCAGTACCAACCTCCTGTTGGTGGGCAACAAAGGTATAACCTTTTTCAGCAGCACCAAACTCTGGCTCCTGAACCATTTCTACGTAATGCTTCATCCCTTCACCCTGAGCGTAGTTATGAGCCAGTTCAAACATGTTGTACCACATGTTGTGAATGCCAGCGAGGGTAATGAACTGATACTTGTAACCCATATCGCTCAGTTCTTGCTGGAATTTGGCAATGGTTTTATCGTCCAGGTTTTTCTTCCAGTTAAAGGATGGTGAGCAGTTATAAGCCAGCAGTTGATCCGGGTACTCTGCTTTGATCGCTTCAGCAAACTTGCGGGCTTCATCCAGGTCTGGAGTTGCGGTTTCACACCACAGCAGATCGGCGTATGGTGCATAGGCAAGACCACGGGCAATAGCCTGATCAATACCAGCCCTGGTCCGGAAGAAACCTTCAGGCGTTCTTTCGCCCGTCAGGAATGCGGCATCGTAAGGATCGCAGTCGGAAGTGATCAGATCAGCGGCGTTGGCATCGGTACGGGCCAGAACGATGGTTGGTACATCAGCAACGTCAGCGGCCAGTCGAGCAGCAATCAGCTTCTGTATGGCTTCCCGGGTTGGCACCAGTACCTTGCCCCCCATGTGGCCACACTTTTTAACGGAAGCCAGCTGGTCTTCAAAGTGTACACCTGCAGCCCCGGCCTCAATCATGCCCTTCATCAGCTCATAGGCGTTCAGTACACCACCAAAGCCTGCCTCAGCGTCCGCAACAATCGGGGCAAACATGTCAACATAGCCTTTATCGCCGGGCTGCTTGTCGGCATTCCACTGAATCTGGTCGGCACGATGGAAGCTGTTGTTGATGCGTTTGACCAATGTCGGGACGGAGTCAACCGGGTAAAGCGATTGGTCAGGGTACATGGCACTGGCCGAATTATTATCTGCAGCGACCTGCCAGCCGGAAAGATAGATCGCTTCAATGCCTGCTTTAACCTGTTGGACTGCCTGGCCGCCAGTGAGGGCACCAAGACAGTTTACATAACCTTTTTTTGACTGGTTGCCATACACCAGATCCCAGAGTTTCTCGGCCCCCTGTCTGGCAATGGTGTTTTCGATGTTGACAGAACCTCTCAGACGGACAACGTCTTCCGCACTGTAGGTTCTTTTTACATTTTTCCAGCGCGGGTTCTCCGCCCAGTCCTTTTCAATGCGGGCAATTTCTTCAGAGCGATTGTAACGCGGCTTGTTAGAAAAGTAGCGAGCCATCTTATTTTTCCTCCCCCGGAAAGCGAGGCGTTGTTATGCGACCGTGTAACTGTTCAGCACCCCCACATAAATCTGGAATTTTCTGATTTTTATACCATCCTCTTAAGCACCATTTTTCCACAATATTCGCCAGCATGATTCCAGAACTACCCGCAACTATGTCGGCTGAGATTCTCTTGAAAGAGAATGCAGAGCTGCGGATGAGAGTTGCCTGTCTGGAAGAGCGATGTCGAGAATTGGAAGAAAAGGTTGGCAAGAACAGTCAAAACAGCAGCAAGCCGCCATCGTCTGATGGTTATCAAAAACCTTGTAAAAACAGTAATTCTCCAGATCATTCTGACGACCTTTCCGCAGATAAAGGTACCGATCCATCGGATGAAAAACCCAATCCTAAAAGTCTGAGACAGTCTTCTGGTAATAAAGCCGGTGGAAAGAAAGGGCATCAGGGCACTTGTCTTAAACAGGTCGATATCCCTGACTATATTGAGTACCTTCCAGTTAAAGAATGCAATAAATGTCAGGCGTCTCTTCTTGATAGTGAGCCGGTCAAATATATTGAACGACAGGTGTTTGAACCAGGGAGACCGGGTGAATTTGAAGTAACGGCCCATAGAGCTGAAGTAAAAATCTGCACTTGTGGTTGTCGGAATCAGGCTGAATTCCCGGAAGGTGTTACCGCTGCCGCACAATATGGCTCAGCCACACAGGCTATGGCCGTCTATCTTAACCAATACCATTTCCTGCCTTTTAAGCGCGTGTCAGAGTATTTTAATACTCTCTATAAAATGAGTGTAAGTGCAGGCACTGTCGCCAATTTTGTGGCCAGAACCTATGAAAATCTGGCTTCTACTGAAGAGGTTATTCGTGACGCCTTGCGGGAATCGTCTGTTGCCGGAGCCGATGAAACGGGTATGCGGGCCGAGGGCTCTTTGCACTGGCTACACGTTATGCGGGATGAACAATGGACGCTCTACTACTTGTCTGAAAAGCGAGGTCGTGAGGCCATGGACACGATGGGCATACTGCTAACATTTGCAGGCGTTCTGGTTCATGATCATTGGAAATCCTATTTTGCATATGCGGCAACTCACGTACTTTGCAATGCCCATCACCTGAGGGAGCTTTTGGGTGTTGTTGATAGGGACAGCAATCAACTGGCGTTGCGATTGATGAAGCTACTGAGGCTTTCCTGGCATTACTGCAAGGGCTTTAAGACCATAGGTATGCTACAGATGCCAAGTGTTGTCTGTGAACGAATCGAGAAGATTTATGACCGGTTGCTTCAGCGGGCTCTAATGAAAGAAGTCGTCTATATGGAGAAGCAACGAGAGGAGCTTAAGCGCAAGAAAGTCAAGAATACTAAAGCTTACAATCTCTTCAAACGACTCACTGAGTTCAAGGCTGAGACACTGCGCTTCATGTCAGATTTTACCATTCCCTTCGATAACAATGGCAGTGAGCGGGATGTTCGAATGGCCAAGTTAAAGCAGAAAATCTCAGGCTGCTTCAGGAGTGCAGACGGTGGTTCTATGTTTGCACGGATTCGCAGCTATTTGTCGTCTGCCAGAAAACAGGGAATGGACATATATCAATCACTTCATAGAGCTGTTCGGAATTACTGTAATATGCCTTTGCTCAGTGCTGAATAGTTACGCGACCGTTTAAATTCAAACAAATGTTTGATTTACGCCGACCATCCTAAACACCTGAGAAAGATTCTGGTAATTTATAAGCGTTATCTTGGGTATTTATAAAATGAATATTGCGCGCGTTGATCTGAATTTGATGGTTTACCTGGATGTTCTGCTCAGGGAGCGGAACGTAACCCGTGCCGCTGAACAGTTGGGCATTACCCAGCCCGCTATGAGCAACGGGCTGCGCAGACTGCGGGAGTTGTTTAATGACCCTCTGTTAATCCGGACCAGCGAAGGGATGACCCCAACAGAACGTGCACTTGAACTACAGCCACTGATTCGTGATGCATTACTGGCCATGGAGAAAACGATTCAGCCAAAAGAAAAGTGGCTCTTGTAGGATTTCAGACTGCTACTGGGTTGAACATTGCTGAAGCCCTTTATCTACAAAGGTTGTCAGCATATTGTCCGGTAATGTTGCCCAATCCTTGTTTTTCGTGACCTACAGTCAGTTTTCACTGTAGAGCAGTTCGCAATCAAAATAGAGCCAGAAAAGTTTGATCCTGAGCTCAGTCAGCGGGTATTCAGGATCATGGCTTCTGATTATGCGGAGTCAACCCTGATTCCCCTGGTGTTGAAACAGGTTCGCTCATTGGCACATCATGTGACACTGGATGTTTTAACGCCCAGTGATGTGAGTTTTCACGACGTAGAACAAGGCTGGGTCGATATGGCCATTAACCGTTTTGACAGTCTGCCCCAGTCGTTTTATCAATCCCGGATCTGGCAGGATGACTTTTCCTGTGTGGTCAGTAGAGAAAACCCGATACTGAATAACTTTACTCTGGACACCTATCTTCAAGCCCGGCATATCTGGGCCAGCAAAACCGGAATGGGTGTTGGTGTCGGAGTTAATCCTGAAGATGTTCAGCGACTGGGCTGGGTAGATGAAGCACTGGCTGCTGTTGGCAAAAAACGTAAAATCAGTGTTTTTACCCGCCATTATCAGGTGGCAATGCTGTTATCTGCCCAGAATGATCTGATCGCTACACTTCCCAGTCGGCTTGCGGATATTGAACGCTTTAGTAGAAAGCTCGCCGTTGTCAGTCCCCCGTTTGAAATTCCATCATTTGATCTATCCATGGCCTGGAGTCCTTTGCTGCATCATGATTCTGCGCATCAGTGGTTGAGACAGATAATTAAATCAGTGGCTGAAATGTGAGGCGACTAAAGTCATTGCGAGTGTTAACTGGAAATATCTCCTGGCCTCATTAACATGGAGGGTGGAATTGTTGTGCTTGAGAGAGACTATAGAGCGCCTGTGAGAGTTCTGCCTGCCGATTCGTTGACTTTTCCTTGTACATGGTTGCAGCATACTATACACGTCAGTTGCATAATAATGATAATCAGGAAGTGAGGTTAAAATGACTGAACGCATCCAGAAAGGCGGCCTGCAGGTAGCGCGGGTACTCCACGATTTACTGGTGAATGACATTGCTCCGGGAACCGGGGTTGATCCGGATAAGTTCTGGCGGTCACTTGAAGCGCTGGTTAATGACCTTGCCCCTGAAAACAAAGCACTTCTGGCCCGTCGGGATGAGCTTCAGCAGAAGATTGATGCATGGCACCGGCAAAACTGTTATACCGAAGAAAATATGTCTGAGTACAGGTCATTCCTTGAGGAAGCAGGTTATCTGCTGCCTGAGGGGGATGACTTTTCCATCTCCACCACCCATGTTGACAGTGAAATAGCTCGTCAGGCAGGACCCCAGCTGGTGGTTCCCGTTATGAATGCCCGTTTTGCCTTGAATGCTGCCAATGCACGCTGGGGTAGCCTTTATGATGCGTTGTATGGAACGGATGCTATTCCCGAAACTGAGGGTGCTGAAAAGGGGAAAGGGTATAACCCGATTCGTGGCAGGAAAGTGATTGAGTTTGGTCGTGAATTGCTGGATACAGCGGCTCCACTGGCTTCTGGTAGCCATAAAGAAGCCGCTTGCTATCGGGTGCTGGAAAACAGTCTGGCCATTTCGCTTGAGGATGGTTCCACAACATCCCTGAAAGAACCGGAAAAGTTTCTCGGCTATACCGGAATACCTGAAAATCCAGGCTCAATACTGTTGAAAAACAATGAATTGCATATTGATATTCGATTTAATTCTGAAGGTGTAATCGGAAGAGATGATGCTGCGGATATTCAGGATCTCATCGTTGAGGCTGCCATTACCACCATTATGGACTGCGAAGATTCAGTGGCGGCAGTTGATGCAGAAGACAAGGCCCTGGTATATCGCAACTGGCTTGGGCTGATGAAAGGCAACCTGGAGGATACGTTTGTTAAAGGTGACAAACCGGTGACCCGAAAGCTGAGTTCTGACCGGTATTACACGGCACCAGACGGTGGTGAACTGGTCTTACCCGGCAGAAGCCTGATGTTTGTACGAAATGTTGGCCACCTGATGACCAATGATGCCATTCTCGATGCCCGGGGTAATGAAATTCCGGAGGGCATTATGGATGGTATGTTCACCTCCCTGATTGCTATCCATGACCTGAAGAAAAAGGCAGGTAGCCAGCAGAACTCCCGGGAAGGCAGCATTTATATCGTCAAGCCAAAGATGCATGGGCCTGAAGAAGTCGCTTTTACCTGCAAGCTGTTTTCCCGTATCGAAGCGGCTCTTGATCTGCCTGCCAATACTTTAAAGGTCGGTATTATGGATGAAGAGCGCAGAACCTCCGTCAATTTGAAAGCCTGCATCCGCGAGGCCAGAGAGCGTATTGTCTTTATCAATACCGGTTTCCTGGACCGTACCGGGGACGAGATACACACCAGTATGGAAGCCGGCCCTGTTATTCCCAAAGGGGAGATGAAACAGTCCACCTGGATTCAGGCCTACGAAGATCATAATGTTGATATTGGTCTCCATACTGGCCTGCCTGGCAAAGCCCAGATTGGTAAAGGTATGTGGGCGATGCCGGATGAGATGGCAAAAATGATGGAGCAGAAAATAGCTCATCCCCTCTCAGGAGCCAACACCGCCTGGGTACCTTCTCCCAATGGCGCAACGCTTCACGCCGTTCATTATCACAGGGTTAATGTTCTGGCTCGTCAGGAAGCACTGGCCAGTCGTCAAAAAGCCAGTGTTGATGACATTCTGCAAATTCCGGTAATGAATGATCCTGGTAAATTGTCCGCAGAGTTGATCCAGAAAGAGCTGGATAATAACGCCCAGGGGATTCTTGGTTATGTGGTGCGCTGGATCGATCAGGGCGTTGGCTGTTCCAAAGTTCCGGATATCAACGACACTGGTTTAATGGAAGATCGTGCCACACTGCGAATTTCCAGCCAGCATATTGCCAACTGGCTTCGTCATGGTATCTGTTCAGAAGCGCAGGTAATGGAAACCATGAAGCGTATGGCGGTGATTGTAGACCGGCAAAATGCCACTGACACAGCTTACCAGCCCATGGCGCCAGACTTTGACAAGAGTATTGCCTTTGCTGCGGCCTGTGACCTGGTATTCAAGGGTTGTGAGCAGCCTAACGGTTACACCGAGCCTGTACTTCATAAACGCCGGAAAGAGTATAAAGCCGCCAATCCAGCTTAAAGACTGCCCGTGAATTCAAAAAACACACTCTCAATCAATTGGTTACGACGTTAATTGAGAGTGTATCCTCAATTTGACCAACGCTTCTCCCTATACTAATTTTCTCCAAGATTATCTTCTAAACCTCTTTGTTGAATGTTCCTATCTGATAAAGAGATAACCCTTTAACCGTTTTTCTGGTCTTGAGAATGGATATCGTATCCTCTCATTCAGTGCGAAACTGGATAATCACTGTTGCTGTTCTGTTGATTTTGCTGATCGCTGGCTATTTCTATATCGAATATCAGAAAAAATACCCGAACACCAATGATGCCTATGTTCATGGAAATATTATTTATATAGCGCCACAGGTTGGTGGTCGGGTTAGTATTGTCAATGTAGATAACTACGAGTATGTGCATGCGGGTGAGATGCTGATTCAGATTGATCCGGCGTCCTATGAGGCACAGCTCAATAAGGCAAAAGCTGCTTATCAGGTAGCGACAGAGGAAAACGAGGCTGACAGTGAGGGTATATTGGCAGCCAGCAGTAATATTTCCACTGCCGCAGCAAAACTGCGAAAAGTGCAATTAAACTTCAGACGTACCATGACACTGGTTGCTGAGGGTGTTCTCCCTGAGGAAGAGGCTGACACCGCCAGGGCCGCACTGATTACCGCACAGGATGCCCTGGCCAGTGCAAGGGCGTTTATGGCACAGCTGGTTGCTGAGCAGGGGGCTGAGGGTGAAGAGGCGCCAGCCGTTCAGGAAGCCGCCGCTACGTTAATGTTGGCCACCCTTAACCTGTCCTATACCAATATTTCCGCCCCTGCAGATGGAGAGCTGGGTAAAGTCAATATCCATCCGGGCAGTGTCGTAAATGAAGGGCAGGCCCTGATGCCATTGGTAGTTGCGGAAAGTTACTGGGTTCAGGCTAATTTCAAGGAGGATGATCTTGGCAGAATTCAGCCAGGCATGTCGGCCAGTGTTGAGCTGGATATGTATCCGGATAGCACGTTTACCGGCACCGTTGAGTCAATTTCACCGGCCAGTGGTTCTGCTTTTTCTCTACTCCCTCCCGAAAATGCCACCGGTAATTGGGTGAAAATTACTCAGCGCTTTCCGGTTAATATACGTTTGAAAGATGCTGATAATCAGCGGGGCAAAGAGCCACTTAGAGTAGGAGCCAGTGCCACGGTAACGGTGGATACCGTAGTCACTGCTAATGAGCCCTCCCATGAAAAATAGTGTTAGCCGGCAGGCGGTCACCATCACTATTATCATTTCCTCGCTGATGGTCATTATTGATACGACGGTAGCGAATGTTGCACTACCTGACATGATGGGATCCCTGGGAGCGACCTCAAATCAGATTACCTGGGTATTGACCAGTTTCACCATGGCGGAAGCCATCTGCATTCCTCTGGCGGGTTTTCTGACTCTGCGCTTTGGTGAGCGTCAATTACTGCTGTATTCCATTGGTGGGTTTGTGGTGATGTCTGCATTTTGTGGTCAGGCTGATTCACTGATGGAGATGGTGTTCTTCAGGATATTTCAGGGAATATTCGGTGCTTCTGTTATTCCGATGAGCCAGTCAATTCTTATGCAGGTCTATCCCAGGGAAGAGCGTGGACGTGCCATGGCTTTATTCTCCATTGGGGTTATGGTAGGGCCGGTTCTTGGTCCGGTGATTGGTGGAATTCTTACAGAACATCTGAACTGGCGCTGGGTTTTTTATATTAATCTGCCAGTTGGCATTGTCTGTCTATTTCTTATATTCAAAAACATACTGATCAGTAACCGTGGCAAAACTTCCATCGACTGGCTGCTGATTTTCAACATGGCCCTGGGTATTGGCCTTTTGCAAATGGTGCTTTCCCAGGGTAACGAAAAAACTGGTTCAGTTCGAATTTCATCCTGTTTTCTACCATTGCCAGTGTGCTTTTTATTATTGCCTTTGTTTTCCGCTCTTTTCACACCAAGGGAGAGATTGCACCGTTATGGATGCTAAGGGACCGGAACCTGGGGATTTCATGCCTGATCGTCAGCTGTTTTGCTGTTGGTACCTTTGGCGTACTACAGCTGCAACCCATGCTGCTTCAGGAGCTCCTGAATTATCCGGTGGAAACTTCCGGCTTTATTATGGCCCCCAGAGGTATTGCATCAGCAGTGGTTCTGATTATGGCTGCTCCTTTAATGGATAAGCTGGATAACCGGATTATGATATTTGTCGGTCTTGTGCTTAACGCCATTGGCGTCTGGCAAATGAGCCGATACTCCCTGGAAATTGATCCGTTCTGGATTATCCTGCCTTCTTTGATTCAGGGGGCCGGGCTGGGCCTGGTTTTTGCGCCATTGTCAAAGATGGCATTCTCGACACTCAGGCCAGAACTTATTCCCGGTGGTACCGCAATGTTTAACCTTTGCCGAACCATAGGTTCTTCAATTGGTATCGCCGTCATCAATACCTACTTCAGTTATGTGAAGCAGTTGGAGTGGCAGAGTCTGGGAGGAGCTTTGTC
The DNA here is from genome assembly GCF_023716865.1 of Endozoicomonas sp. SCSIO W0465. Classification (NCBI taxonomy): domain Bacteria; kingdom Pseudomonadati; phylum Pseudomonadota; class Gammaproteobacteria; order Oceanospirillales; family Endozoicomonadaceae; genus Endozoicomonas; species Endozoicomonas sp. SCSIO W0465. Next base: position 3,665,170 of record NZ_CP092417.1, on the reverse strand, counting down.
ATTGGATAACAAGCTGTTACAAGATTATGCTGCGGTAAAGAGTGAAGCAATAACAAATACCAAATTTCTCGAACAGATTGCTGCCCTGCTCAAGCAGCAATCGACGATGCTGGCGTTTGTCTATTGCTTTATGCTTATGGTCTTTATCTATCTGACACTAATGCTGCTGCTGCCACTTCTCCGGGAAAAAACCAAAAGCAGTACATCATAAACCGGTTAAATGGCCAGGGCCTGTTCTACCGCATTACCAACATAGGTGGCTGGTGTCAGCGCTTTCAGGTCGGTCTTCACCTTGGCAGGAAGTTCCAGACCGTCAATGAATGTTGCCAGAGTCACTTTGGTAATGCCTTCCTGACCACGGGTCAGTGCCTTGAGCTTTTCGTATGGCTGTTCGATACCATAGCGGCGCATGACGGTCTGAATTGGCTCTGCCAGTACTTCCCATGCATTATCAAGGTCATGCTCAAGACGGGCAGGGGAAGCTTCCAGCTTGCCAATGCCCTTCAGAGTTGCGGCATAGGCAATCAGACTCTGCCCCAGGCCAACGCCCATATTGCGCAGTACCGTAGAGTCTGTCAGGTCCCGTTGCCAGCGGGAAACCGGCAGTTTGGTGGCAAGGTGCTGCATAATAGCATTGGCGATGCCCAGGTTGCCTTCCGAGTTTTCAAAATCAATCGGGTTGACTTTGTGGGGCATGGTTGAAGAGCCTACCTCACTGGCAACCGTCTTCTGCTTGAAATACCCCAGAGAGATATAGCCCCAGACATCCCGGTCAAAGTCGATCAGAATAGTGTTGAAGCGGCAGATGGCATCATAAAGCTCGGCAATGTAGTCGTGAGGTTCGATTTGGGTTGTGTAGGGGTTCCATGCCAGGCCCAGGCTGGTGACAAACTGTTCGGCATGTTCAGCCCAGTTCACTTCCGGGTAGGCCGACAGATGGGCATTGTAGTTACCGACAGCACCATTGATTTTCCCCATGGGGACAACGCTTTCAATCTGTGCCAGCTGACGTTTCAGTCGGTAAGCCACATTAGCCATCTCTTTACCAAGAGTGGTAGGAGAGGCGGTCTGGCCATGGGTTCTGGATAGCATGGGCTGGTCGGCATGAGTCCTGGCCAGCTGTTCAATGGCCGAGATGATGTTACGCATCTCAGGCAATACGACCTCTTCCATGCCAGTTTTCAGCATCAGGCCATGGGAGAGGTTATTAATATCTTCCGATGTGCAGGCAAAATGGACAAACTCACTGATTGTCGAGAGCTCATCATTCCCCTGAAAGCGCTCCTTGATCAGGTATTCCACCGCTTTAACATCGTGGTTGGTGGTGCGTTCAATCTCTTTCACCCGCTCAGCTTCTGCCATGGAGAAACCACTGACCAAACTATCCAGCAGCTGGCTGGCTTGTTCAGAAAGTGCCGGAACCTCGGAAATAGCAGAGTGGTTAGCCAGGGATTGCAGCCAGCGAACCTCCACCGCAACCCGAAAGCGGATCAGTCCATATTCACTGAAAATGGTTCTGAGGGATTGGGTCTTATCACCATAACGGCCATCAATGGGAGAGACGGCGGTCAGTGCATTCAGCTCCATGTTTTATGCCTTAAGCTCGGAGGAAAAGGGCGAATGATAACGGATACCTCAGTCAGATTCTAATCATTGGCCGGTTGGCCTGAATCAGAATGCGGACCAGGGGTAAAATCACAGGCGACTTTCCAATTCAGTGGATGAGTCAGGCACCGGGAAGTGCCCTTTGAAATTCAGCTTTACAGTCGCTTGAGGCCATCAAGTAACTTGTTTCGGCTGATGAACAGGTGCCAGCGACTGCCACCACACTGGCGCCAGAGAGTGGCAGAACGGATACCGGCCAATAAGATAGCCCTGATCCGGTTAGCGTTCACCGGGTTCTGCAGGTAGCGCATATCGCCAGCCACCTGTATTCGGGTTTTAAAGGTGCTGATGGTATCCAGGTAGATGCTGGCCAGACTGGCAATCACATTTTCGTGAAGCATGCCAAAATGTTCTACCTGTTCTTTGGTTCTATTGAGTCGCTCACCAATAGTGCTCAACATCTTTGGGTTACGACTCAGCTTTTTCTCGATATGAATCAGAGCCAGCGCATAGCGGATAACATCACCCTGAATGGCAGAGCTGTCCCTGCTTAACACGGACTCCAGGGTTTTTCGCCCCATGGCCAAACCATCGAAACCACCGTAAACCTGTGAAACATCATCCGGTGAGGTTACAAAAATACTGTGGATGGATGGGGTCAGAGCCTCTTCACTCAATTGCCCGGTCCTGGCCAGTTTGTCTACCAGCACTGCGGCTTGGAACAAGCCAGATAATGCAGCCGCCTGATCCTTTGTAGAATATCGCACCAATCTTCTTCTCTGGGGTTTCCGTTGTCGTTGAAAAGGTTTCCAGTTTCATCAAGGTTAAGCTGATGCTTGAGCCCGTGTTTCAATAACACCGCCGCCAAGGCACACATTCTCACCGTAAAGGTCATCATAAAAGACCACCGACTGGCCCGGAGTCACTGCTCTTTGCGGTTGATCAAAGATAACCCGGTAATCACCGTTGGCTTCCAGGGTAAGCGTACAGCCTTGATCCTGCTGGCGATAACGCACTTTTGCCTTAAGCTGGCAGGGCATCTGTGGCGCTTTTCCTGAAACCCAGTCAATGTGAGAGCAGGTCAGACTCTCTGAGAAGAGCAGGGGATGATCCTTACCCTGACCGGCGATCAGCACATTTCTTTCAAGGTCTTTTTCCAGGACATACCAGGGGGCTTCATCGGCATTTTTCAGTCCGCCGATCCCCAGTCCCTGCCTCTGGCCAATGGTGTGGTACATCAAGCCTGAGTGTTCACCAATCACTTTGCCATCTTCCGTTTCAATAGCACCAGGCTGTGCCGGCAGGTACTGCTGCAAAAAGTCCTTGAAGCGGCGTTCGCCAATGAAACAGATGCCCGTGCTGTCTTTTTTGTTGTGGGTAATCAGACCGTGTTCTTCGGCAATGCGTCGAACTTCAGTTTTCTCCAGATCACCGACCGGGAAGAGCGTACGGGCAATCTGTTCTTCGCTTACCGCATGGAGGAAGTAGGTTTGATCCTTACTATTATCAATCCCTTTCACCAGATAGCTATGGCCATCACGGTTCACGCGACGGCAGTAATGTCCCATTGCTATGTAATCGCTGCCGAGGGTTAGTGCGTAATCGAGAAAAGCTTTAAACTTGATCTCTTTATTACACAGAATGTCAGGATTCGGAGTTCTGCCGTTTTTGTATTCATTGAGAAAATGTTCGAAAACATTATCCCAGTATTCAGCGGCAAAATTGGCTTTATGTAGATGAATGCCAAGTTTATCACAGACTGCCTGGGCATCGGCCAGATCGGTCATTGCCGTGCAGTATTCAGACCCGTCATCTTCCTCCCAGTTCTTCATAAAAAGTCCTTCCACCTGGTAGCCCTGCTGTTGCAGAAGCAAAGCGGATACGGACGAGTCAACACCGCCGGACATGCCAACAATCACTTTGGTTTGGGAAGGATGCTTTATCACTGGGGTATACTGCCACCTGTCAAAAAATAGCGGGTCATTTTACCGTTCCCGGTAAATAAGCGCCATACTGCTGGAAATTTATAGTGGTAAATGCAGATAACGGTTTCGCTTTCGTAACAAAACGTCATTTATTCCTGGCTAAGGATGGTATATGGTATACGCGTTTTTGTGCGGTCAACTTGCCGCTGTCAGTAATTTTTCTACCTTACTGACAATGTTGTTGGATATGGCTGCATGCTTTAAATAACGACAAGAAGCGTTGAACCAGTCTTTCATCTGGTCAAACCGATGTTTAGCGAACGGAGTTGATAATGGGATACCAAAAGATCAAGGTGCCTGCCAACGGTGACAAAATCACTGTCAACGAGGACCTCTCCCTGAATGTTCCTGATACCCCAGTTATTCCTTATATCGAGGGCGATGGTATCGGTGCTGACGTTTCACCAGCCATGCTGAAAGTTGTTGATGCTGCTGTGAAGAATGCCTACAAAGGGCAACGTAAGATTGAGTGGATGGAAGTCTACTGCGGTGAGAAAGCTACCCAGGTTTACGATGACAATACCTGGCTTCCGGAAGAAACGCTTGAGGCGCTCAAAGAGTATGTTGTCAGCATTAAAGGTCCTCTGACAACGCCCGTTGGTGGCGGTATCCGATCATTGAATGTGGCTCTGCGCCAGGAGCTGGATCTGTTTGCCTGCATTCGTCCTGTTCGCTGGTTCAAGGGCGTACCAAGCCCGGTAAAAGAACCTGAAAAAACCGACATGGTTATCTTCCGTGAAAACTCGGAAGATATCTATGCGGGTATTGAGTGGCAGGCGGGCAGTGCCGAAGCCGATAAGCTGATCAGCTTCCTGCGCGATGAAATGGGCGTTTCCAAAATCCGGTTTGAGCAAGATTGTGGTATTGGTGTCAAGCCTGTTTCAAAAGAGGGCACCGAACGCCTGGTGAAGCAGGCGATTCAGTTTGCCATCGATAACAACCGTCAATCCGTTACCCTGGTTCACAAGGGTAATATCATGAAATTTACGGAAGGCGCCTTTAAGGATTGGGGTTACCAGACAGCGGTTGACTACTTTGGCGGCCAGCCTCTTGATGGTGGTCCATGGCATACTGTCAAAAACCCGAATACCGGTGAAGATATTGTCATCAAAGATGTTATTGCTGACGCGTTCCTGCAACAGATTCTCCTGCGCCCTGCAGAGTATGATGTCATTGCCACCCTGAACCTGAATGGCGACTACATTTCTGATGCTCTTGCTGCCCAGGTTGGTGGTATCGGTATTGCCCCTGGTGCCAACATCGGCGCGCCAACGGCTGTATTTGAAGCCACTCATGGCACTGCCCCAAAGTATGCAGGCCAGGATAAGGTGAACCCGGGTTCTGTCATTCTTTCTGCTGAAATGATGCTTCGTCACATAGGCTGGAATGAAGCGGCTGATCTCATTATCAAGGGTATGGATGGTGCCATCGATGCCAAGACCGTTACTTATGATTTTGAGCGACTGATGGAGGGCGCAACGTTAGTTAAGTGCTCTGAATTTGCCGATGCAATAATTAAACATATGTAAGTTTTCAGTTAACTTTTCATCAGTTAAAGCCGGAAATTCATTTCCGGCTTTAATCTTTGTCTGCACCTTTTGATGATCCTTATCTCCGTTGATCTTCCGCTGCTGTCGGTCATCCGATTAATTTCTGACAGCCCATCATTGTGATTTGCTCAAGTATCTTTAAAATGTTTAGGGGAGTAATAGGGAATTCGTCAATTTCTTAGTATATGAGTACTAATTTATCTTATGTTATCAAATGTCTGTAAACCGTGCCGATCAGTAATTTGTGCTCGTTGTTTTTTATGATTGGCTTTTTTTCTTGCCGGTGGTAAATACTGGCGGTGCCATGATTGTGCTGTTGGTTACCAGACAGTTAAGTTGCAAATTGAAGGTTGGCAGTCATAAAACCATGAGTAATCTCGAACTGTTTCGTCTAAGCTTGGAAAAAGAGGGAGAGGAACAGGAAGGTGATCTGGGCGTTGCAGTCGTTCCGGAAAAAACCAGACTGGCACCCCCTCCCATGTATCAGGTCTTGCTCCTGAATGATGATTTTACACCAATGGATTTTGTTGTTGAGGTACTGGAGAAGTTTTTCAGTATGCCGGAAGGGAAGGCGACTCAAATTATGCTGATGGTACATACCCAGGGAAAAGCCGTTTGTGGTGTATACAGCAAGGATGTCGCGGAAACCAAGGCTCAGCAGGTTAATGAATATTCCAGAGAAAACGACCATCCCCTGCTGTGCAAGACAGAAAAGGCCGATTAGCGTTTTCAAGGTTACACCATATGCTTAACAAAGACCTCGAAGCTACACTGAATAATGCATTTAAGGATGCCCGTGATAATCGTCATGAATTCATGACGGTTGAGCATCTTTTACTCGCTTTGCTTGACAATGAGTCCGCAGCAAGAGTGCTTGTTTCCTGCGGAATTGATCTTAATAAACTCCGCCAGGATCTCATTGAGTTTGTCAGCTCAACGACACCATTAATACCTGATGATGACAATGAGCGTGAAACTCAGCCAACCCTTGGCTTTCAGCGAGTGCTTCAGCGTGCTGTTTTTCATGTGCAAAGCTCCGGCAAAAAGGAAGTTACTGGAGCAAATGTACTTGTTGCTATTTTCAGTGAGCAGGAAAGCCAGGCTGTTTACTTCCTCAAGCAACAGGACGTGGCTCGCATAGATGTCGTAAATTTTATTGCCCACGGGATATCCAAGACCCCGGGGCAGGAGCTTGAAGAGCTCGGTCATGATCTTGCTGATGATATGGAACCCGAGAATAGCAGTGGTGGCAGCAAGAATCCCCTCAAGCTTTATGCTACGGATCTGAATGATCAGGCGCGCCTTGGTAGAATTGACCCTCTCGTTGGTCGAGCTGAAGAAGTTGAACGTGTCTGTCAGATTCTTACCCGTAGACGAAAGAACAACCCTTTACTGGTTGGCGAGGCCGGAGTTGGGAAAACGGCCATTGCGGAAGGTCTGGCTCGAAGGATTGTTGATGGTGACGTGCCTGAGGTTTTGTCCAAGGCTGTTGTTTACTCTCTTGATTTAGGGTCGCTCCTGGCTGGAACCAAGTACCGCGGTGATTTTGAGAAGAGATTCAAACAGCTTTTAGGTGAGCTCAAGAAACTGGATCATGCGATTCTCTTTATTGATGAAATTCATACCATTATTGGTGCAGGCGCTGCGTCTGGTGGAGTGATGGATGCATCAAACCTTCTTAAACCGATGCTGACTTCTGGAGATCTGCGTTGCATTGGCTCTACTACGTTTCAGGAGTTTCGCGGGATCTTTGAAAAAGATCGGGCGTTGGCAAGAAGGTTTCAGAAAGTGGATATCATCGAGCCTAATGTGGAAGACACCTTCCAGATACTTCTCGGGCTGAAAAAGAAGTTTGAAGAACATCATGTTATTGAGTATCAGGATGAAGCGCTGAAAGCAGCGGCCGAACTGGCAGATCGCTACATAAATGACCGTCATATGCCAGACAAAGCTATTGACGTTATTGATGAAGCTGGTGCGTATCAGAGGCTTCAACCTGAGTCTGAACGAAAGAAAATTATTGATGTTGATGATGTGGAAAGCATTGTCGCCAAGATGGCTAGAATTCCGCCAAAGTCTGTTTCTTCTTCTGACAAAGAACTGCTCGGTAAGCTTGAACGTAATCTGAAGATGGTAGTTTTCGGGCAGGATGATGCGATCACTTCATTATCCACAGCTATCAAGCTTTCAAGAGCAGGGCTCAAAGCACCTGAAAAGCCTGTTGGCTCCTTCCTGTTTTCAGGGCCGACGGGTGTAGGTAAGACAGAGGTTTGTCGTCAACTGGCTAAAGCCCTGGGTATTGAGCTTGTGCGCTTTGATATGTCTGAGTACATGGAAGCTCACACTGTGTCGCGTCTTATAGGCGCTCCCCCTGGTTATGTTGGGTTCGATCAGGGAGGCCTTTTAACCGAGGCAATTAATAAAACACCTCACTGCGTACTGTTACTTGATGAAATAGAGAAAGGGCACTCCGATGTCTTTAATCTGTTACTGCAGGTTATGGACCATGGCACATTAACAGACAACAATGGTCGTAAGGCTGATTTTCGTAATGTGATTTTGATCATGACCACCAATGCTGGTGCTGAAAACATGACCAGAAGCTCAATGGGCTTTCTTGAACAGGATCATACGACTGACGGCAATGAGGCCATTAAGAAAACCTTTACGCCTGAATTTAGAAATCGTCTGGATTCCATCATTCCTTTTGCCTCACTGAATGATGAAATTATTAAGCATGTGGTTGATAAATTCCTCACTGAACTTCAGGCTCAGCTTGATGAAAAGCGGGTTCAGCTGGATGTTGATGAAAAGGCTCGTAGCTGGCTGGCGGAGAAAGGATTTGATCGCCAAATGGGAGCAAGGCCTATGGGGCGTGTTATTCAGGAACATTTGAAAAAACCCATGGCTGAACAAATCTTGTTTGGAAAGCTTGCTGAACACGGCGGCAATGTGAAAGTGACTGTTCGTAAAGGGGTACTGCACCTCAAGTTTGAGGCAACCAAAAGCAGAGCTTCAGATCTTGAAGCTGTTGATGGTGGAGCAGGTTAGGAAGGACGGCAGGTAGGTGCTCAGCGTTGAGCACCGCAGTTAGCGAGAACGGTAGGTTATACGACCTTTAGTCAGGTCGTATGGAGTCAGTTCCACCTTTACCAGGTCGCCAGTTAGAATCCGGATGTAGTTTTTGCGCATTTTTCCCGAGATGTGCGCAGTAACAACATGGCCATTTTCCAGTTCTACTCGAAACATTGTATTGGGTAAGGTGTCAATAACGACACCTTCCATTTCCAGACTCTCTTCTTTTGCCATTAAATAACTACCTCAAAGGGGTTGGTACGGCTTGGTTAAATTTGTTGGGCATTCTGCCTGAAAACAGCCTGCAAAGCAAAGCACCCTTTGCTGTCGCAGGCGTATTATTTCACTTGTCTCCACTCCTGACTGATGTAAAGGTCCACAGGACGGTATTCAATTTTGTATTTCATTTTCTGGCAGTTGCGGATCCAATATCCCAAGTGGAGATAAGGTAATCTCAGCTTCTTTGCCTCAGCTATAAGCCATAAAATACAATATCGACCAAGACTTCGTTGTGAGTAATCAGGGTCATAAAAGGTATAAATCGCAGAAAGACTGGTTTGTAAATGATCCACAACCGATACCGCAAGCAACCGTTCATCCAAACGAAACTCATAAAATGATGTGAATTCGGTACTTTCAACCAAAAAAGAAGTGTATTGCTCAATCGTTGCAGGATGCATATCACCATCCTGATGGCATTGATTGATATACTTCTCATAGAGTAGGTAATGCTCATCCTGAAACTCTGCAGAAACTTTGGAAATCCGAAGTGCTGAGTTGCGATTCCAGGTCTTTCGTTGCGTCCGTCTCATTCGAAAGGAGTCTACAGGGATTCTTGCTGGTATGCAGGCTTGGCAGGTAATACAGTGGGGGCGGTAAATATGCTGACCACTTCGCCGAAACCCAACTTCAGCAAGCTCGCTGCACAACTGTTTAGTCAGCAGAATTTCCGGATCCATGAACAGTGTGGTTGCCTGCTCCTTTGGGAGGTAACTGCATTCATGGGGTTGCGTAACATAAAACCTGAAATTCTTATACTGGCTCATTATCAAAGGTCATTCCATTGCCATACTTGTTTCCAGTTTGCACAGGAAGGTGTCTGTGAGCAATAGCGCTCCAGATAATCCAAAAATCTGGTTCTTGAAATCAACTTGGCTCCCAGAGAGTCAAGATGATCTGAATAGACCTGACAATCAATCAGTTGAAACTGCCACACTGAAAGTTGTTCAGAAAGGGCTGCCATAGCAATTTTGGATGTATTACTCTTTTTGCTAAACATAGATTCTGCAAAAAAAATGCGCCCTAAAGCTACTCCATAAAGACCTCCAACAAGGCTATCTTCTTGCCAAACCTCGATAGAGTGTGCATGCCCTGCATCATTTAACGCAGTGTAGGCATCGATCATCGCATGGGTAATCCATGTTCCTTCCGAATCCCTGTGAGTGCTTGCGCAGGCTGCTATAACAGCAGAGAAATCGTAGTCAAATGTAACCTGGTAGAAATTCTTTCGGAGTAGTTTTCGCAATGAACGAGATAGTTTCAGCTCTCCTGGCTTCAGCACCATTCTTGGGGATGGTGACCACCATAAAATAGGGTCGCCCTCATTAAACCATGGGAAAATGCCTTTCTGGTAAGCCATTACCAAGGTATCAACCTCAAGATTGCCACCAATAGCTAACAGGCCGTCAGGCTGCTTTAGTGCATGATCGAGGGATGGGAACCCGGTAACACGATCTGGCAAAAGTATTATTGTGTCAGACATTATCTAAAGTATTGCTTTGTAAAGCTGTTTGGGTACATTAGTGCGGTGTATCATAATTTACTGCCCTATATCAGACTACCTTATAACCTAGGATTAGCCCATAAATTTACAAGTTAGCCAATAGCTGCAATTTGATGAGAAAGTCATCTGTTTTTTACAGTTCTCTGTTCATTTTTTCAGATAAACCTTTCCATATCTTTTTTTATGTATTAGACTGAATCTTCTAGTCTACTGATATTCTGCTTTTAACCAGCCGCTTAATGAAGAATAACTCATATCTTCTTAATATTTCTCTCGTTACAGTGCTAAATTTTCGCGCTGGTGGAAGCTTTTTATTATTTCCTATCTTTTAAAACTCCCCGGAGGTAATCGAATCTATGGGTACCCTGAGCATGGGCGGAAGCATTGATACAAGCAGTGAAATGGATATCATTGAACAGCAACGCCTGGCAGCTCTTATTGAAATTACAGAACAGCATAACCGGGAGGTAAGCCAGCTCAAATCGCGCCTGGAAACTGCTGAGAAGAAAGCTGAAAAAGCTGCTGCCCAGCTGAAGAACATGGAAAATGAACTGAAAGATCTGAGAGCCAGCAATCCTGATCGAATGAAGAAGCAGATCAAGCGTCTTCAAGAACAGAACCGCACGCTTACTGGTGAAAATAGTGGCCTGAAAACCAAGCAAAAGCAGCTTACCCAGCAGCTGAATACTGCAAATCAGGAGCTTGAGCAACTGAAGTCTGAAGAAACTGAAGCAGAAACTGATAAGGTGTAATTCCTTAAACTTGATTACTAACCTCAAGTAGTAACTCTCAGCAGGTACAGTAGGCATCCGGCGACTCCTCACCCCATATTTGGGTTGTTGCCGGCAAGTGCATTGCGAGTATTTGTTGTTGTCGGACCGCCTTGTAAGCCTTAAGTAATCTCTTCATAGCATGAGCAGGCTCTATACAGACACCAGCATTTCTGATGCCATCCCAGCACATTTTAATTAGACTGACTTTTGGCTTTACTCAACAGCAGGAGTGCATGTATGGATGATTGGTTTTCCTGTCAGTATGACAGCATTGATCATATTGAAAAATCCTTTGCCTTTAAAAAATACTCTCGAGCTATAGCATTCTGCAACACCATAGCCTGCTTGGCAGAGGCTCATGCCCACCACCCACGAATTGTAATTGAGTGGGGCAAAGTGACTGTTGCCTGGGGAACTCATCATTCAGATGAGGGTAGCGGCGTGCTTGCTATTGATCGAGCACTGGCACAACGCTGTGATGTTTTATATGAACAGATCAATACCCCCATTTCTTGATTTCCTGAAACCAGACCCTTGGGTATTCAGCCGGGGGTTATCTTGATTTCAGAGTGAGTAAATGTAAGCGGTTGGAGAATCGCATCTACCCCTAATTCCACCAATCCACTATTTTCAAATCATCGGCTTCGAGGTTCATGAGCAAAAGGCGTTCAACGCTGGCACCTTTGGCCTGTTGTGGAAGTTTGGCAAGCACATACCGGGACCAGTCGTAAGGCTCCAGACCATTGGCTTTAGCCGTTTCCACCAGGCTATAAAGTACGGTGCTAACCGGTGACGCACAGCCAATTCGCCAGTGCGCCATTAACCACAGGGCTTATTTTGCGGCTTTCCCAAACAATGGAATGCCCGCTTCTTTCGCCCATTCAATTATGCGTAATTCCTATAAATCATGACTTCTTTGAATTTTTTTTAATATTATAAAAAGATCTTAAGCTTTAATGGATGTTTTCTGATTCTGAATCATACTTACTGTGCTGGTTGGATCAGTTCCCCCCCATGATCACACCAGCTCAGGTTTATAATAACCTTGATATTCGGATTGTGCACCCATGTTTCACTCCTAATGGTCTTAGCCCGTGTATTCTTCCCCCAGAATCACGGGTTTCTTTTTGCCTGATATTCCTGATCTGTAGCTTAGAATCAATAACTTACAGCATTATCCTTACTTCAGTATCATTTTTGCTTTTCCGCATGTACCGCTAAAAAACGCTAAAAAAACTTGGCGAAAACTTGGCAGAGGTACACAAAGCCAAGTTTTGAGAATATAAAAAAGCCGGTCTATGATTTGACCGGCTGCATAATTGCGGCAATACTTGCCCTGTCGCGTCTGACGGTGTTGGTAGCACTTTGAGGCGGGGCAAGTTCCCGATCAGAAATGCGCGGCTTTAGAGCCGGGTGTCCTGATCTATAAAAGACCGCTTGCGGGAAAAATCAGGAGAGTGCCTTAAGCTCTTACCAGCCCCCGGCACCACTCTCATAATAATAAGTTTCAGTCAGTTAATTTTTCCTCTAACTGGCTGATGACCTGATTAATCATTCCAAGAGCAAAATCCAGCTTTGTTAAGGCTGCAAGATCGTCTGTACTTTCAAAACAATCATAACGTGCTGAATGGTCTTTTTTTGCAGAACAAGCCAAGGCTTGCAGTTTTTTCAGTATGCTGAGTGGATGGTTCATTTTGCGCCTCAATAACATCTCGTAAAAAGTGGCGCGATAGTGAACCTTGGGGCAATAACAAGAGTTGATCTAAATCAATTTTGGCTCTTTTCGAATTCCGAACTGCTGAACTATCCTTGGTGGATATAATTAGCCATCGCCAGCATTGACCATGAATATAGGCCGAATCTCAGATCTCATCAGTAATGACACCTGCTTTGAGATGATCCGTGAGAACCGCTGGCCAGATGGCACTGTTCTCTGTCCGCACTGTGATTCTGAGAATGTCAAAAAGAATGGACACGACAATGTGCAGGTAGAGTGCCAGCACTATTACTGTAGGCTAAGTTACCGTTAATGGTTGAATCAGCTAAACTCCCATAAAATCTACGTTGTAGGGGAGTGATATGCAATCTGAACTCTTCCAGAATTTTATTGATTCCATTTCAACATTAACCAGTGAACAGCGAGACATTCTTAACAACTCGCTCCTTAGTACTCAAATAGAGGTTACCGAGGTAGTAGAAACCACTGACTCTGAACCTGTTTACAGTGAATCTATACCCAATAACGATAATGCAACACCTGACGTAGAAAAGAGCATACTTGCCCAATTTGCCGAAAACCCCAGGTGCCCCAAATGCAAAAGCCATAGCGTTGGTCGCTGGGGCATACGAAATGGCCGACAGCGCTACCACTGCAAGACTTGCGACTCAACGTTTAACGCCTTTAGTGGAACGCCTTTGGCAAGGCTCAGGCACCCTGAAAAATGGAACAAGTACCTCGCAGGTATGACTCACTCTATGGTCTTGCGACCAGCTGCTGCTGAGAATGCCATTGACTTGAAAACTGCGTTCCGCTGGCGTCACCGCTTTCTTGAAGTGATTAATAATGATCAAGCAGAAGAGCTTTGTGGCATTACTGAGCTTGATGAAACATTTTTCCGTGAATCCTTCAAAGGGCAAAGAGAAGGCCTTCCACGGCCAACCCGAAAGCGGGGTAATGATCCCAACAAAGCCCGAAAAGTCCCGGTAATGGTGGCTCGGGACCGTAATCGAAATACCGTTGACGGTGTATTAGAAAACGAAAGTGCTAATGAATTGTGCAGGCATTTAAATGGCCGCATATCGATACAGGCCACGGTCTGTGCGGATGCACACCTCGCTCACGAAAAACTTGCTGACAAGCTTGGATTTGTCTTCAAGGAGCTGGTGACATCAGCAGGTCAACATGTTGTTGAAGGCATCTACCACATCCAGACTGTAAATTCTTATCACAGTCATTTAAAACGCTGGATTGGCGGCGTATTCCAAGGGGTTGCAACTCGTTACCTTCCCCATTATCTGGCCTGGAGGCGAGAACTGACGGCAGCAAAAAAATTAACTGTTGGCCGGTTGATCAGCAGAATTACTGAACATTGGTGCTTCCAACCATTAACGGTAACTTAGCCATTACTGTAAGTCCTGTAAGCGCTACTTCGATGACCTGACAAATACGGTTTTCGCAGGACACCACCGACCACTCAAAGTCTGGATTGCCTGTCTCTATTTAATGGGGCTGAACGTCTCCAACAGCCAGATAGCTCAGGAACTTGATCTGTGTGTCAGTGATGCACACCATATGACCACAGTCTTACGAAATGGTGTTGTTGACCGAAAGCCTGAAGTGATTCTTGATGGCGAAGTTGAATTCGACGAGGTCTACATTGTAGCTGGTCACAAGGGACACCCTGAAGCATTAAAAAAATCTGGATCGTCCACCGAGAAAAAGAAGGCTTAAAGGCGCTCCGGGCCGTGGGACTCTTGAAAAAGACAAACCGCCGGTATTGGGAATGATTCAAAGGGGAGGTCAGGTCATTATCAACATGCTGTCGAACGTTAAGAAGGCGACAATCGAACCATTTATCAAGAAACACGTAGCCCCACAGAGCCAGATTTATACCGATGAATACAACATCTATGATGACCTTGAAAGCTGGGGCTTCAGACATAAAACGGTCTGTCACGGCAAAGGTGAGTATGCTCGTGATGATGACAAAGACGGTATTTACGAGGTGCATGTTAATACTATGGAGGGGTTTTGGTCACTTCTACGCTCGTGGCTAAGGCCTCACAGGGGAATATCCCAAGAGGCTTTACCCCTTTACCTTGGCTTTTTTGAGTTTTTGCATAATATTGGCCGAAGAGGCAAAAGTCTTCTTCAGCCCTTAGTCAACTTGCTGGTTACATAGCAGTCTGGAATTGGAAAAGAGCCTCAATTTTTTAAAAAAGTATAACTCAGGCTCGACTTTAGAGTTTTAAGAGCACAATAGTTCCGGCGCATAATCTGCTAAAAGCAACCATCCCCAATGACGAAATTCGAGATGGTTGCCATGCTCACTTCAGATCATCAAGTAATCCTCAGGGAGCTCGCTTCATATACAACCTTTCTTGCTGGAGCGCTATCATCAACTGCAGTACCAACGTTCTGCGAACTGCTGTTCGGTTGCATGCTTTCAGCCGACGGCTTTGTTACACAGGCGTTGTTAACAATTGATTTTCATTGTGTGTGGAGCAGCTACCACCACTGGCTATCTCAGGGCAAGTGGCAATGGAAGAACTTGGCACGCCACTTGATCCGTCTGGTCTGCTCCAAAGCTCCTGAGAATCAACCTGTGGTCCTGGGGCTTGATGACTGGGTAATCGAACGGTTTTCCGACAAAGCCCCTGCTTGTCGTACACATCATCAACACAGCAAGAAACGCAATCGGCCGACGTACATCTGGGGGCAGTGTTGGGTTTCCCTGGCCATCATATTTGAGCGGGCTGCAGATGAAGTATTTACCGCCATACCGGTGATCTCATTTCCGACACCAGCTTCAGGTAACACCAGCAAACTGAAAATTGCCGTGGCCATGCTCAGGGTGGTACGCAATGAAGTGAAGGATCGAGTGCTACGCCTGCTAACCGATTGCTGGTATATGAACTGGACACTGATAAAGCCAGCTCTGGAAATGAACATAGAAGTTGTTGGTCAGATACCTTCAAATCGGGCCCTCTATGCTTTGCCGCCAGCACCCACCGTAAAGAAGCGAGGGCGCCCAAAAAAGTACGGCATCAAGATGACGACAGAACAGGTTAAGAAACTGCCGGAAGAAAAAGCAACAGTATGGATGTACGGCAAATTTCGCAAAATACGTTATCGTACCCTGATCTGTCGCGCCAGATTCCTTAAAGGTCGTGAAGTACGCGTCGTCTGGAGTCGCTTTGAAAATGACAAAGGTCTGACCGAAAGCAGAATATTCATCTCGACCAATCCGGAACTTGAGGGACTGGAGGTGCTTCGTGCCTATTCCCGGAGATGGCCGGTAGAGCCAATGTTTCACCAACTCAAACATGCTTTTGGCTGTTGCCATTTATGGCAGCAGAAATTGCGAACACTGCTTCGATGGATGCATTTGAAAATGGCAGGCTATGCATTATTGCAGTTATTAACCGTTTGTAAAAATCAGGCATGTCTGAATATTTCTCGGATACCCTGGAGAAGCCCGGATACAACCACTGCAGGCATGATGAAAATTGCTCTTTCAGGAATTATTCCGAGGTTCTCTATTCGCAAGGGCTGGAACAGATATAAGCAAAAATATGAGTTCAATTTTCGCGATCTGATCGACCAGTTAATACCGGATAATTCAGAAGCAGCATAACTAAAGGCTTTTAGGCAAAAAACGGAAGTAATAACGAACTTGGAAAAACAGTTCACTGATTTCGGCTTGCTTCACTATAAAAAGCTGACCGAATTATCGTTTTATACAGACTCTAAAGTCGAGTAACTCAGGGTTATTGAGAGAAAACCGGCATCAGTTAGGGGTTTTTCTTGCGCTATCAGTTCCCGCAACAGCTATTAAAAATAATGGCAAGGAAGCGCATCAGTGAAAGGAGGGTAGCAGCACTGGCAGGCGTGTCTCAGCCTGCCGTGTCCAAGTGGTGTAGTGGAAAGTCAGTGCCAAGGCTCGACACTTTCTATCAGCTTTGCCTCATCCTTGAGTCATCGCCTAATGAGTTGCTTGGGTGGGATACTCAGTGATAAAAATTCAATCCTTAACCTTTTTCGAGCAGGTGAAAGTGTCCAGTTATGGCTTTATGGCTCGCAGATTTAGAGATGCCCGTAAATTTGCCCGCCTCTTCAGAAGTGCGATTGCATCAACGTCATTTTCAGGTATAACCAGATACCGCTCCATTAATTTCAGTATCTGGTAGTCTGTTGCCTGCAGCTCTTCCTGTTCGCGATAGTAGCCTGTCTTAAGGTAGACATTAAGCTCCACCCACTGCACAGAAGCCTAATCTTGTACGCCCTGAACAACCATCCCGTGCAGGGTGTTCTCGTTTCGCATTATTTCCCCAGAAGTCCAGTAGCTTTTTAATGCATGAGACCAATGACTTTCCTGCATTTATCAACGATGAAATCACATTACCAAACAGGTGAGTCCCACTTTTCATCACCTTGTGCGTCGAGATTTCCTCAATGCTCCCACTTTCACAGAGGTTCGCCTGTGCAGCATGGGCAAGGTACCTTTTCAACGTCACAACCACAAAGGACATCAGAATCAGGCTAAACACCAGTGTCGCTGATTTGGTGTTAAAACGATGCCACCCTGAATAGGATTTGATCTCTTTGAAAATCAGCTCTATCTGCCACCGTAGACGATAGGCCTGGAGCACATCACTCAAGGTGAACTCCACCCGGTTCAGGTTGGTCACAACGAAAACCCACTTCTGTTTTTTGTCATTCCAGCGGACAACCAAGCGGAATGGCCAGGCTTTGAATCCCGGCCATTCTACATCCAGGTCGAGGCACTGGTCTTTGGGGAAGCCAGACAGTACATCCTTCAGTTTTTGTCCTTTGTAGCGATTGAGATTCTTGCCATCCTCCCGTACCGCGCTGAGTATCGTCGGGTTGATACTCTGAGGTGCCTTGCAGATAAAAGAACCCTCCCTGTCATCAATAGCGGCAAAGAGTTCCAGCTCAAAATAACCGGCATCCATTAGCATCAGGATATAGGCCATGGATGTTGGCAGTGGTGGCAGACAGTCTCTTTCTGAACGGGTATCTTCAGTCAGCTGCACCCGCACCAGGTTGTTGGTGAGAAGATCCATTGTCGTATGAAGCTCGACGGCAGCAGGACTGACCGTTGAGAACCTGCCGGGAAATGCTTCTTTCAGGGCATCATAGACAGCTTGTGACGAACCGTCCTGAATCAGAATGTGCTCAAACTCTGAAAATGGACTGTCTTCATCAAACGCCATGACTTTGCGGGAAAATATTTCCAGACACTGCACCCATAGCCACAGGATAAGAGTAGGCAGCGCGTCCTTTTTAGCTTGATTTGCCCAAGAACGATAAGAGACATTCAGCCCCGTCAACTCGTTAAATTTACGGTGTAGATCCGCCTGGGTATCGCAGTTTCCATCACCAGCGAGGGCATCGATCAGTGAGAGGATAAAATCCAAAGGACGGATATCTCGCTGTCGTATAGTAAAACCAAGCTGTTCCGCCATACTTAGGAGTTCTGACCGGTCGAAACAGGTCAACAGTTTTTTTCAACTAATCTACTATTTGCAGTACTCATCTTGTTCAGCCATTGATAATGGTTTCGAAGCTTTATTGTGGCTGTTCAAGGTGGGTTCTGCCGCCGGAAACGAACCTTTTTTGAGCTTAATGTCTACCCTAAGAGTAGCCTGTAGCCTCCTCATAGGTCATATAGACAAGCAGAACTTTATTATCCTTGGCCATTTGAACTTGCTGTGGATGCAAGGCAGTATCAATCAAGAATACCGTAGTTGCTGTGTGCAGCATGGGCGTTGTAGAGCTATCAAATGAGTATGTCCTTATGTCCTCATCTGGATCATTTGCAATAATTTTTATAATTTTATCCGCAAGCCTATTACATGCTGTTTCATCTCCAACGAAGTTCAGCTTCGTGCCTTTCCAGTCGTCAGGGGTGATGTTGTAATAATTAACCTCTGTCATTTACAGCCGTCCTTTAATCGTTATGGTGGGTACTGTCTGAGCGTTATTCGCAGCGCGGATACGAATGCCGGTAAGTTGCCCTGAATAATTGATGACTAAGTTCTTGGTAAAGAATTTCTCTCTTACTACAGAAGAGCTGTATGTGTGGCAAACAGGGTCTGAACCGGGATGAAACTGAGTGCAACACGTTCTCTTGGCTGTCCCCATTACATCACGGACTGAATCGTAATCAGTCCTTGGATTCCAGGCGCCCAAAGCGGTTATAGACCCATCTTTGGTAATGCCTTCTATGACAAAGGTGGATGGGTACTCGGTTCTATCTGTACAGGGAGAACCTGACCTGCAGTCGTTCAGAGACCAGCTCAATAAATATTGTAACTGTTCAGCACCCCCACATAAATCTGGAATTTTCTGATTTTTATACCATCCTCTTAAGCACCATTTTTCCACAATATTCGCCAGCATGATTCCAGAACTACCCGCAACTATGTCGGCTGAGATTCTCTTGAAAGAGAATGCAGAGCTGCGGATGAGAGTTGCCTGTCTGGAAGAGCGATGTCGAGAATTGGAAGAAAAGGTTGGCAAGAACAGTCAAAACAGCAGCAAGCCGCCATCGTCTGATGGTTATCAAAAACCTTGTAAAAACAGTAATTCTCCAGATCATTCTGACGACCTTTCCGCAGATAAAGGTACCGATCCATCGGATGAAAAACCCAATCCTAAAAGTCTGAGACAGTCTTCTGGTAATAAAGCCGGTGGAAAGAAAGGGCATCAGGGCACTTGTCTTAAACAGGTCGATATCCCTGACTATATTGAGTACCTTCCGGTTAAAGAATGCAATAAATGTCAGGCGTCTCTTCTTGATAGTGAGCCGGTCAAATATATTGAACGACAGGTGTTTGAACCAGGGAGACCGGGTGAATTTGAAGTAACGGCCCATAGAGCTGAAGTAAAAATCTGCACTTGTGGTTGTCGGAATCAGGCTGAATTCCCGGAAGGTGTTACCGCTGCCGCACAATATGGCTCAGCCACACAGGCTATGGCCGTCTATCTTAACCAATACCATTTCCTGCCTTTTAAGCGCGTGTCAGAGTATTTTAATACTCTCTATAAAATGAGTGTAAGTGCAGGCACTGTCGCCAATTTTGTGGCCAGAACCTATGAAAATCTGGCTTCTACTGAAGAGGTTATTCGTGACGCCTTGCGGGAATCGTCTGTTGCCGGAGCCGATGAAACGGGTATGCGGGCCGAGGGCTCTTTGCACTGGCTACACGTTATGCGGGATGAACAATGGACGCTCTACTACTTGTCTGAAAAGCGAGGTCGTGAGGCCATGGACACGATGGGCATACTGCTAACATTTGCAGGCGTTCTGGTTCATGATCATTGGAAATCCTATTTTGCATATGCGGCAACTCACGTACTTTGCAATGCCCATCACCTGAGGGAGCTTTTGGGTGTTGTTGATAGGGACAGCAATCAACTGGCGTTGCGATTGATGAAGCTACTGAGGCTTTCCTGGCATTACTGCAAGGGCTTTAAGACCATAGGTATGCTACAGATGCCAAGTGTTGTCTGTGAACGAATCGAGAAGATTTATGACCGGTTGCTTCAGCGGGCTCTAATGAAAGAAGTCGTCTATATGGAGAAGCAACGAGAGGAGCTTAAGCGCAAGAAAGTCAAGAATACTAAAGCTTACAATCTCTTCAAACGACTCACTGAGTTCAAGGCTGAGACACTGCGCTTCATGTCAGATTTTACCATTCCCTTCGATAACAATGGCAGTGAGCGGGATGTTCGAATGGCCAAGTTAAAGCAGAAAATCTCAGGCTGCTTCAGGAGTGCAGACGGTGGTTCTATGTTTGCACGGATTCGCAGCTATTTGTCGTCTGCCAGAAAACAGGGAATGGACATATATCAATCACTTCATAGAGCTGTTCGGAATTACTGTAATATGCCTTTGCTCAGTGCTGAATAGTTACTAAATATTGAACCACTATAGGAATAACAGCAGAGCTATCCCCAAACCGCACAAAGTTTTTGTACGCGGTCTCGCCTGCAATCTCAACCTGACCGTCTCCGGTGTAGTTGTAGGTCGCTACGGCTAGACTGGCGCTGGCATCATAAGAAATTATTTCGTATTCCTCTCCTTTGTTGTAGAAGTAGCGTATTGTGCCAACCCCCTGATCGGCAGTGGTTGGGGAAACAACCACATTGGAGCCAGATACTATAAGAGACCCTTCTATCACACCTCCCATAACTCGTGAGCCCTCAACAATGCCGCCCGATATATTTGATCCAGTTATATCTCCTGAAATGCGCGCATTGACTGCATAGAGAGACCCATCCTTGCGTACCTGGAATGGCGCTGTATCAGCTTCAAACCATTCTGCTCCCGACCAGAACCGAATCTCATTGATTGCTGGGTTTTGAGGGTCTACCGAACCATTCATACCTGCGGTATTACTCCCAGAGCCAGCAACAACCCTCATGGATGCATTAAACTCACGCCCGGTAAACGTGCCGCCCTCCACCTTTTCCGAGGTAATGCAGTTAGCCTTTAACATCGGAGTTTCGATATAGTCATCACCAATCACGGTTTCAAGAATCTGATCCGCTTTCGCTTCAAACTCCCCGGAAAAGGCAAGCCCGGTATTTCCCCAGTTATCAGCCCATGCCAGCCTGATAAACCAGTGAGAATCAGTTGGCACCGTAACACTGGTCAGCGCATTAACCGAAGTATGCAGCAGATTAGCCGCCGAAGGCTCAAAGCCTGAAGTCTGCGAGCCGTAAACTCTTAACTCCCTGATATCCGTATCAGCAGGCGTTGCGCATTCAATCATCAGGGTATTGAGCAGGCCGGTTACTTTTACACTACTCGGCACTGCTGGCACTGGGTTAGATGCTGTCAGCTCTCTCCAGGCACCAGAAACATTATTGCCATTCTCGGCACAAATCCGAAAGGTGAGCACACGTCCTGCAGTGTCCCGCTCCGCATCCTGATAGCTGTATTCGTAGCTTGTGAAGGTATGGTCAAGGTAAGCCTGCCTAACCACTCTGTCAGCGTGAATGACTTGTATCAGGTATCGAGCTGCAGCTGCCTCTCGCTCCCACTTCACTTTCAGCCCATTACCAGTGAAAGGCTCCGCCAGTAACGGCACCACTTGCCCAGGTGTATCGAACTCGCCGCCAGCGTTGACCTGAATCTCTGTCCATTCACCAAGGAGCGCACCGATACCCGCAACGCGAGCCGTGACCATGCCCGGATCGCATGAAAAACTGTGACTTGTCACATAGCTGGTTCCCGTTCCGGCAGGTTGCCATGTTTGCCGCCCGTCTTTGCTGTATTCGATCAGGTAGCGCTCAGAGTTGGGAGCCTGCCGCCAGCTGAGATTAATAACCGGCTGTGTGGTTGTGCCTCCCTGCGTTGCCCGTAAATCTTCCACCTTGCCGGGTGCAGGGTTAGGCAAGCCCAGATCGGGAGAAGGCGGTGGAGCTTCGCCAGAGTCGGCAGAATGTACCGTGTCAGATTCAATAAACCCGCTGATCTTTACGGTGTCATCATTGGCCGGTTGTACTGACGTGACTCTTACCCGCTTTGACCAGTTGGAGCCCTGGCCAATCATGTAATGGCTTGGCTCTGCGCTGTAAGTGTCAGTAACGATTGCAGGCAGGTCGCCCAATACCCGCACACGGTTAACGCCTGCCTGCTCAATCTTCTGAGGGGCTGAGGCTCTGCCGTATTTATCACGAATAGCAATGTACCAGTTTTCACCGGGCAGACTGATCTCATTGCCCAGTACCAATACATTCTCTTCAGCCGCCATCACATAGCCAGAAAACATCTGACCATTGCCCAACAGGTCGTGATTGACCAGCACAATCGAGCCGTAAGAAGGGATATAACCCTCGACGCCGGTCTTAAAGCTGACCATAACGCGCCGCTCACGATTGGAAGCAGCCAAGTACATTCCCTCGCGCCATGCCTGTTCGTGACTGGTGCAGCCAAACAGGCTGATCTCTTCGGGATTCTCGGCAGTTTCACCGGGCAGCTCGCAGAGAACGGTTTGCTCTTTGTAGCCTTTCTCTCTATCCCAATAGGTTGCCTTAACGCTGTCACTGGTGCGCTCAGAAGGCATCACGTAGTCAATGGACAGGTCAGAGTGTAGTGGTCAAGTAAAAATGGACACCTGATTAAGCCGCTTTCCTGAGTTCTTGTTGTTCAAAGTCCACAGGGCTCATGTAACCAAGATAAGAGTGAAGTCTGCGGTTGTTGTAGAACAAAATATAATCAACAACTGTCGCCTCAACATCTGCCCTTGTTTCGAAAATATAATGGTCAGTCCTTTCTCGTTTCATACTGCCAAAAAATCGCTCCGTTACTGCATTATCCCAGCAATTTCCCTTACGACTCATACTGCATATCATGCCGTATTCCCTGAGCTGAGCCTG
This sequence comes from Endozoicomonas sp. SCSIO W0465, assembly GCF_023716865.1. Taxonomy (NCBI): domain Bacteria; kingdom Pseudomonadati; phylum Pseudomonadota; class Gammaproteobacteria; order Oceanospirillales; family Endozoicomonadaceae; genus Endozoicomonas; species Endozoicomonas sp. SCSIO W0465. The sequence continues at coordinate 3,642,266 of NZ_CP092417.1, read as the reverse complement.
ATAGTCCAGCGAGGCGTACTGGCTTCCCTGATCTGAGTGGTGAAGCACTCCCGAACCAGGCTTACGACTCCACCACGCCATTCTCAAGGCTTCCAGCGGCAGCTCTGTGGTCATACGCTTGTCCATTGACCAGCCTACTATCTTCCGGGAATAGAGATCCATAACCACTGCCAGATACAGCCAGCCTTCGCGAGTCCATAGATAAGTGATATCAGTCGTATAGACCCTGTTTGCCTCTGTGACAGCAAACTCCCTGTTCAGAAGATTTTCTGCTACCGGAAGCTTATGCTTGCTATTCGTCGTCACCTTGAATTTTTTTGCATACTTCACAACCAGTCCCAAGCGCTTCATCAGTGTTGCTGCTTGATAGCGGCCAATATTGTAACCCTTGCCTTGCAGGGCTTTTGCCATTCTCCGGCTGCCATATGAGCGATCGGAGTCGATAAAAATTTGTTGTGCATCAGACTCCAGGCGGAACTGCTTGGCCAGAGAGTCCTTCTGATGTTCCTGTTGATTCTGCCAGCGATAAAAGCCACTGCGCCCAACCTGCATTACTTTACAGAGCACCTGCACCGGATAGGCCTCCTTCTCCTGTTGTATAAATGCAAATCTTACAACAGGTCTTTCGCGAAGAAGGCCGTCGCCTTTTTTAATATTTCCTGTTCCATTTTCAACTGGCGGTTTTCAGCTTCCAGCTCTTTTATTCGCTGCTGATCAGGCGTCAAAGCTTGCTGCCCTTTGCCTGGAAAAGACATTTCCTTTTTTTCATCCTGTTCCCGTATCCAGCGTCTCAGGTTGCCATCATTGATACCAAGACTTCTGGCAACCTCTGTTACAGCCTGCTTCTGCTCCACTACCATGGCAATGGCTTTACGCTTGAATTCCGGAGAATAATTTTTACGCTGCTTTGTCACTTTCTACCTCGTCACTAACTGCACTATTGTGCTTAACGAGGTGTCCTAAGTCATTAAACCACTTCAGTTTCTAATGGTTCCTGGATCGTAGACAGAACACTGGGATCTTTTACGCCGTAATGTCTGCGAAATTGAACGCGGCGTTCAATGAAGCATTTTTCAGTCTCAGGTCTCATGACTAAACGGCCTATTAAGATTTTCTATAGAAATATTAGCCGTTAATTGCTTTAGCCTATCTATTCAATGATGGCTTGAAGCTTTGCCAGGACTTCATTAACCAGTGCTTCGGGGGCACTCTCAACCTTCCTTGATTGCCTGGCCCTGAGGTCAATCATCCTCACGCCATTAATGAGCACTACTCCCTGAGTCTCTGTTCCCGTTCCCATCAATGGAACAGTAAAACCCTGTACACGGGCATAATTACCTCCCTGAGTAATCGGAGCAACCAGCGTAGAGCCAAGGCAGTTAAATGCTTTTACAGAAAGTACAAGGCAAGGTCGGCTCTCTCCTTGTACTTCTGATCCTGACACCGGGTTTAAATTCACTCTGACAATATCGCCACGTTCATAAACGCTCAAAGCATTTCATCCCCAGCAGGCAGGATAGAATCCCATTCGGTTAATTCTTCTGGCATTGAGGCTGACAGATCACATTGGGCCAGCAATTCATCTATTGAATAGTGTGGCCGGTTGGTAGCCTTGGTGATAACCAGGCTGTTCTTAACTTCCGCGATAACAACACTGTCACCGTCTTTAAGGTTCAGCCTTCTCAATAGCTCTGATGGTATGATGGCTCCTGATGAATTACCAATCCGCCTGATAACTGTATTCATACACAATTCCCATATTTTCACGTTATAACATATTATAACTTATTCAGGAAAAATCAAAAAAAATACTTGCAACCAATACGGTTACATTGCAACTTGTAACCAAGTTGGTTACACTTAGGGGCGAGGCAATGCAAACCGATGGGGATTAAGAAGTTCAGGCACAAAGGGCTAGAAGATTTCTTCTACGACGGAACCACCAAGGGAATTAACCCGAGGCTCTTTTCGAATTCCGAACTGCTGAACTATCCTTGGTGGATATAATTAGCCATCGCCAGCATTGACCATGAATATAGGCCGAATCTCAGATCTCATCAGTAATGACACCTGCTTTGAGATGATCCGTGAGAACCGCTGGCCAGATGGCACTGTTCTCTGTCCGCACTGTGATTCTGAGAATGTCAAAAAGAATGGACACGACAATGTGCAGGTAGAGTGCCAGCACTATTACTGTAAGTCCTGTAAGCGCTACTTCGATGACCTGACAAATACGGTTTTCGCAGGACACCACCGACCACTCAAAGTCTGGATTGCCTGTCTCTATTTAATGGGCTGAACGTCTCCAACAGCCAGATAGCTCAGGAACTTGATCTGTGTGTCAGTGATGCACACCATATGACCACAGTCTTACGAAATGGTGTTGTTGACCGAAAGCCTGAAGTGATTCTTGATGGCGAAGTTGAATTCGACGAGGTCTACATTGTAGCTGGTCACAAGGGCACCCTGAAGCATTAAAAAAATCTGGATCGTCCACCGAGAAAAAGAAGGCTTAAAGGCGCTCCGGGCCGTGGGACTCTTGAAAAAGACAAACCGCCGGTATTGGGAATGATTCAAAGGGGAGGTCAGGTCATTATCAACATGCTGTCGAACGTTAAGAAGGCGACAATCGAACCATTTATCAAGAAACACGTAGCCCCACAGAGCCAGATTTATACCGATGAATACAACATCTATGATGACCTTGAAAGCTGGGGCTTCAGACATAAAACGGTCTGTCACGGCAAAGGTGAGTATGCTCGTGATGATGACAAAGACGGTATTTACGAGGTGCATGTTAATACTATGGAGGGGTTTTGGTCACTTCTACGCTCGTGGCTAAGGCCTCACAGGGGAATATCCCAAGAGGCTTTACCCCTTTACCTTGGCTTTTTTGAGTTTTTGCATAATATTGGCCGAAGAGGCAAAAGTCTTCTTCAGCCCTTAGTCAACTTGCTGGTTACATAGCAGTCTGGAGTTGGAAAAGAGCCACCATTTTTTTAAGCCTGAAATAAGTTGCTCTGGATACTCCAGTCCTTTCCATTACGTCTCTAATGGACACTCCTTCGTTAATCATGGCCTTGGCTTGATCTCTACTCTTGTGAGGTTTCCTGCCAAATTTCACGCCTGATTTTTTGGCGGCTAAACGACCTTCGTTGGTGCGCTCAAGGATACGCTCTCGTTCGGCCTCAGCAACCGCTGCCAAAATCTGGATGATCATTGAAGTGGTTTAATGACTTAGGACACCTCGTTAAGCACAATAGTGCAGTTAGTGACGAGGTAGAAAGTGACAAAGCAGCGTAAAAATTATTCTCCGGAATTCAAGCGTAAAGCCATTGCCATGGTAGTGGAGCAGAAGCAGGCTGTAACAGAGGTTGCCAGAAGTCTTGGTATCAATGATGGCAACCTGAGACGCTGGATACGGGAACAGGATGAAAAAAAGGAAATGTCTTTTCCAGGCAAAGGGCAGCAAGCTTTGACGCCTGATCAGCAGCGAATAAAAGAGCTGGAAGCTGAAAACCGCCAGTTGAAAATGGAACAGGAAATATTAAAAAAGGCGACGGCCTTCTTCGCGAAAGACCTGTTGTAAGATTTGCATTTATACAACAGGAGAAGGAGGCCTATCCGGTTCAGGTGCTCTGTAAAGTAATGCAGGTTGGGCGCAGTGGCTTTTATCGCTGGCAGAATCAACAGGAACATCAGAAGGACTCTCTGGCCAAGCAGTTCCGCCTGGAGTCTGATGCACAACAAATTTTTATCGACTCCGATCGCTCATATGGCAGCCGGAGAATGGCAAAAGCCCTGCAAGGCAAGGGTTACAATATTGGCCGCTATCAAGCAGCAACACTGATGAAGCGCTTGGGACTGGTTTGAAGTATGCAAAAAAATTCAAGGTGACGACGAATAGCAAGCATAAGCTTCCGGTAGCAGAAAATCTTCTGAACAGGGAGTTTGCTGTCACAGAGGCAAACAGGGTCTATACGACTGATATCACTTATCTATGGACTCGCGAAGGCTGGCTGTATCTGGCAGTGGTTATGGATCTCTATTCCCGGAAGATAGTAGGCTGGTCAATGGACAAGCGTATGACCACAGAGCTGCCGCTGGAAGCCTTGAGAATGGCGTGGTGGAGTCGTAAGCCTGGTTCGGGAGTGCTTCACCACTCAGATCAGGGAAGCCAGTACGCCTCGCTGGACTATCAGGCTCAGCTCAGGGAATACGGCATGATATGCAGTATGAGTCGTAAGGGAAATTGCTGGGATAATGCGGTAACGGAGCAATTTTTTGGCAGTATGAAACGAGAAAGGACTGACCATTATATTTTCGAAACAAGGGCAGATGTTGAGGCGACAGTTGTTGATTATATTTTGTTCTACAACAACCGCAGACTTCACTCTTATCTTGGTTACATGAGCCCTGTGGACTTTGAACAACAAGAACTCAGGAAAGCGGCTTAATCAGGTGTCCATTTTTACTTGACCACTACAAGCCTGATTGGCGTGAAATGAGCGACAGGGTGGATGGTGCAAATCCAGATCAATCAGTGGACCTTTCTGGGCATTCTCCTGCCCCTGCTTCTCCCGGTGGCGACGCACCAGTTCTGCCAACGGCAGATCAGAGCGGCTGACCAGTATCACTGAGTAGCGGGGCACTGCCAGCCACTGTTTTCCGTCATGCCAGCGGCGGGTCACGACATACGTCTGCTGACGGTTCCACCCGGCAGGCTGGTGATAAGACAGGATCGCCTCTTCTGTGTTGTCACTGCGGATAGGCGTCCAGGCACTTTTGGGTAAACCCTCAATACAATCGAGTACTGGACGGCAGTAGTTGTCATTGGTGAAGCTGATAGAGAAGTCCCACGGACGGGCTTCAAACCATTCCACAACCTGTTTTCTGTAGTAGGCATTGTCCATTCTGGCCCAAACGGGGATGTCGTCACTCACCAAAGGCACGACATCATTCTCAAGCTGCTCTTGCCAGCCATAACAAACGTCAGAAGCCCCTGGGTTGAGGCTGTCTCTTGATCACAAATAGCTACCTTGTTCTATCATTTCTCACTGATAAAACAGGTCATGCTTCCACTTTCTCCTAAACCATGGTCAGAACTAACTTTTGGATGTGCTGATTTGGGCGATACTCGACGTACAAAACGACTTGTCAAAGTTGCTGCCGAGCTTTCAGCTCATACCGGTAATTCTTTGTCATCTTCATGCGAAGGTTATACCGCACTGGTAACTGGAGCTTACCGGCTGATTGAGAATGAGGCCGTAAAGCCTGAAGCAATAGCTGAGGCAGGCTTTCAGGCAACTGCCAAAATAGCGAGACAGTCTCGCCTACTTCTGGCTCTCGAAGATACAACAACCCTGGGTTATAAACCTGTCTCTTGATCACAAATAGCTACCTTGTTCTATCATTTCTCACTGATAAAACAGGTCATGCTTCCACTTTCTCCTAAACCATGGTCAGAACTAACTTTTGGATGTGCTGATTTGGGCGATACTCGACGTACAAAACGACTTGTCAAAGTTGCTGCCGAGCTTTCAGCTCATACCGGTAATTCTTTGTCATCTTCATGCGAAGGTTATACCGCACTGGTAACTGGAGCTTACCGGCTGATTGAGAATGAGGCCGTAAAGCCTGAAGCAATAGCTGAGGCAGGCTTTCAGGCAACTGCCAAAATAGCGAGACAGTCTCGCCTACTTCTGGCTCTCGAAGATACAACAACCCCCTGTGTCAGCATAGTTGTCGCCTCTCCTGAAATTAGAAATCTCAACAGGGGGCGGTCTATGAGTAATCAATGGCCCGCTATTCAGAAGAGTTCAAAGAGTCCATCATTCAGAAGATGATGCCACCCAATAATGTGCCAGTTTCGCAGTTGGTACGTGAGACTGGTATCTCTGATGTGACCCTGTACACTTGGCGAAAGAAAGCAGTATCTAAAGGAGTGCCTGTGCCGGGCGACGGAAAGAATCCAGATCAATGGACAACTGAAAACAAGTTAGCCGTAATCATTGAAACGGCTGCGTTAAATGAAGCAGAAATGGCTGAATACTGTCGTAAAAAAGGTCTGTTTGCTGAACAAATTCAGCAGTGGAAGGCTGCCTTTATTAACAGTGTTTCTGTCCAGCCTGAAAGTCAGTCAAAACAGCGTAAGGCGCTGTCTGACGAACACAAAAAAGATAAGAAAACCATCAAAAAGCTTGAGCGTGAACTCAATCGCAAGGACAAGGCGTTAGCAGAAACTGCTGCCTTGCTGGTACTCACAAAAAAGGCCCAAGAGATCTGGGGGGCGCCAGAGGACGATTAGTCTCTCTCCCGGATCGACAAAATGCTGTTAGCCTGATTAAACAGGCAGTTAAAGATGGGGCTCGTCAGTCAAAAGCCTGCAAAGCCCTTGGTCTTACAGAAAGAACTGTACAACGCTGGATGCAGGGTGATGACGTGCGCGCAGATAATCGCAAAAATGCTGACAGGCCAGAACCGGTTAACAAGTTTTCTGAAGCTGAGCGACAGGCGATTGTTGACGTCTGTAACAGCGAGCGGTTCAAAAGCCTTCCGCCCAGCCAGATTGTGCCCACATTGTTAGATGAAGGTCTCTATATGGGGTCTGAAAGGACATTTTACCGGGTGTTGGAGGAAACAGGGCAACAGCATCATCGGGGCAGTGCTGCCAAGCCAAACAGGTATAAGCCAACGTCCTGGTGTGCTACCGGACCCAACCAGGTCTGGTCCTGGGATATTACCTATCTGCGCTCTCCGATACGGGGGCAGTTTTATTACCTGTACCTGGTGATAGACATCTTTAGTCGTATGATTGTTACATGGGAAATTCATGAAACCGAATCAGCTGAGCATGCATCAGAAATGATCACTAAAGCCTGTATCAAACAGGGAATTGCAGCCTTGGAGTGGCCACTGGTTCTGCACTCAGATAATGGTAGTCCCATGAAGGGTGGCACTATGCTGTCAACACTGCAGCGTCTTGGGGTCGTGAGCTCATTCAGTCGTCCCCGGGTCAGTGATGATAACCCCTTTTCCGAGGCCATATTCAGAACCCTGAAATACCGCCCTGGTTATCCGCGCACGCCATTTGCTGATCTTGAAGCAGCACGTAGCTGGGTGCATGGTTTTGCCCAATGGTACAACGAAGAGCACAAGCACAGTGGGCTGAAATTTCTGACACCCGGGCAAAGGCATCGTGGTGAAACCAAGGTGCTTATGGCTAACCGCAGAAAGGTTTATGAACAAGCCAAAGAACGTCACCCAGAGCGCTGGGGAAAGAGGTCAACAAGGAACTGGGATCTGGCTGATGAAGTCTGGTTGAATCCCGACAGACCTGCTGATGATCAACTAAGCAAAGCCGCTTAAGTTGAGGCGACAACTATGTTGACAAACACCGACAACCCTGGGTTATAAACATGCTGTCAGATCCGAGCTTGGTGATCTTGGAGGTCCTGAAGGCTCTAAAACCAGAGGATTCCACGTCCACTCTGTCTTCTTGGTTGATGCGGATACAGAGCGAAGCATTGGGCTTATTGATCAAGAACGATGGGTTAGAGAGGACGTTCAGCGGGGGAAAAAGAACCAACGTCGTCAGCTACCTTACGAGGGAAAGGAAAGCTTTAAGTGGCAAAGAGCCTCTGAAAACACAGAACAAAGGATGGGGGGTAAAATGCCTGACATCATCAGTGTTTGCGACCGGGAGGCGGATATATACGAATATATGCACTACAAACTGGATAACCGACAGCGGTTTGTTGTAAGAGCTACACAAAACAGAATCCTGGTGGATGGCGAACTCTTATTATTTGATTCCTTAGCTCAGACTGAAGTGTTGGGGAAATATACGATAGTGGTTCCTCAAAAAGGAGGTAGAAAGAAGCGAAAGGCAACGCTGCAGGTCAAAAGAAAGAAGATGACAATACAGGCGCCGCAAAGGCCAGGCGGCAGGCCGGAACCGGTAACTATGAATATTGTGTCGGCTGAAGAGATTGGCAATGACTCCGAAGACCGTTTGCACTGGGTACTATTGACAACTGAAGATATTGAAACATTCGAAGACTGTCGCTCTATCATTCGATTTTACGAGCTCCGATGGCGAATAGAAGAGTTCCATAAGGCTTGGAAATCGGGAGCAGGAGTAGAAAGGCTTCGTCTGCAATCTCCGGATAACATTGAACGACTTGCGGTCATATTAATGTTTGTCGCTGTCAGACTAATGCAAATCCGTGAAGCATTAATGTTACCGAATGACAGGCAGCACAAAGACAGAAAGCTTTGGAGTGAAAAAACACTCGCGAATGAGGTGGTCAGTGATGATGAATGGCAGGTTCTCTGGCTAACCTATGAAAAAAAAGCGTTGCCCGATAAGCCGCCAACAGTCACTTGGCTGCTTCAAACGATTGCTCGGCTTGGTGGTTGGGGTGATTCAAAGCATACAGGGCAGCCCGGCTGGTTAGTGGTATGGGAAGGCTGGGCGAAATTGCAGGATCGGGTAAAAACCTGGCAGATAGCCCGGCAGTTCAGCGCTGGAGAGATGTGATCAAGAGTCAGGTTATAAACATGCTGTCAGATCCGAGCTTGGTGATCTTGGAGGTCCTGAAGGCTCTAAAACCAGAGGATTCCACGTCCACTCTGTCTTCTTGGTTGATGCGGATACAGAGCGAAGCATTGGGCTTATTGATCAAGAACGATGGGTTAGAGAGGACGTTCAGCGGGGGAAAAAGAACCAACGTCGTCAGCTACCTTACGAGGGAAAGGAAAGCTTTAAGTGGCAAAGAGCCTCTGAAAACACAGAACAAAGGATGGGGGGTAAAATGCCTGACATCATCAGTGTTTGCGACCGGGAGGCGGATATATACGAATATATGCACTACAAACTGGATAACCGACAGCGGTTTGTTGTAAGAGCTACACAAAACAGAATCCTGGTGGATGGCGAACTCTTATTATTTGATTCCTTAGCTCAGACTGAAGTGTTGGGGAAATATACGATAGTGGTTCCTCAAAAAGGAGGTAGAAAGAAGCGAAAGGCAACGCTGCAGGTCAAAAGAAAGAAGATGACAATACAGGCGCCGCAAAGGCCAGGCGGCAGGCCGGAACCGGTAACTAGTTCTCGTCCAAAAACACAACCAATTGAAAACTGTAGATTTTATCCTGAAAAATTAAGTGGAGCCCTACTGCTATCTGGCGACTAAACTTCCCAAGAGCAAGAAACATAAGGGATTGCCAAAAACAGAGGACTCCAAATGCGCAAAAAACGCAACCCGCAGTGTAGTATGGAACTCCATTACGTACCTCATGAAATCTGCTCCCAGCTTTCCGGTATCTCGCAATGGCTTGACGCCCATCCACAGTTCAATGACTGGATTTATGAGGACTTAAGTTCTGGTGATAAACAGAACACTGGGCGGAACGGACTATCAGCAGAATCCGTTCTTCGTGCGGCACTCCTGAAACAGTATTTGAATTGTGATTATGACTACTTGTCGTTTGTTTTGATGGACTCCATGCTCTTTCGAGACTTTTGTCGCCTCGAACCAAACCAGCGCCCCAGTCGCTCCAGTTTGCATGGGCTCATCAGCCTTCTTACTGCATCTACATGGGAACGGATTAATAACTGTCAGCTAATGACCGCTAAAGATCAGGGTATTGAAAAAGGGCGCACTGTGGCTATTGACAGCACAGTCACCGAATCGGATATCAAACCTCCTTGCGACAGTGATCTTTTAGCCAGTTCCGTTAAAGAAATTTGTCGGCTGCTGGAACGGGGACAAACACTGACAGCGACACCGCTTTATGAATATACCCATCACAACCGAGCCGTAAAAGATGCGGCCAGAAAATGCATCTACGCTGGCAAAGAAGAGCGGCATCAGCATTATAAAAAACTGCTGCAGTTGACCCGAAAATCCCGGAAGGTACTTATCGAAGCTACTGTCACGCTAGCAAACGCCCGTCAGCAGGGGCAGTGTCTCCTGGCTGATGATGCCGACAAGTGGCAGGCCGATGTGGATCACCTGTTACCCCTGGTGGATGCAATAGTCTCCCAGACAGAGCGCAGGGTCTTTAAGGGTGAAAAGGTGCCAGCCCAGGAAAAAGTGGTTAGCCTGTATGAACCCCATACGGATATCATCGTAAAAGACAGGCGGCAAGTACAGTATGGCCATAAACTGAACCTGGTTCAGGGAAAAAGTCGATTGATCCTGGACCTGGTTATTGAGGAAGGTAACCCAGCGGATTCGGACCAATTCATTCCGATGATGGAAAGACAAAAAGAAATTTATGGTCGTGTACCTCGCCAGACAAGCGGTGACGGCGGATACGCGTGTCGCGCTAATTTGGAAAAAGCCAAGGCCATGGGAATCAGCGATGTAGCTTTTAATAAGAAGCGCGGACTTGAAGTCGAAGAGATGACTAAAAGTCAGTATGTGTATAAAACGCTCTTTCGCTTCCGGGCAGGTATTGAAGCGGGAATTTCGTGGCTAAAGAGATGTTTTGGGCTATCACGTTGCCACTGCAAGGGTTCTGAGCGTTTTGATTCTCATTGCTGGTTATCGGTGGTCTGTTACAACCTGGTGATTCTGGCCAGACACCCGGCACCATCCTGATAGCCACCTCCACGCTACATGAAAGTACCTTTCCAGCATGGTGGGAGGATGTTTTCTGCCTGCTTTTCGCGTTTTTCTCCAATATCCGTCCCAGATTAGAGAAAAAAAGGGAAGAGTTTTTGCGGCTCTCTGGAATTTCAGGAAATATCAAAACGCACGTACAATCTAATTATGATTGCCTGATGCGTTTTTGGACGAGAACTAACTATGAATATTGTGTCGGCTGAAGAGATTGGCAATGACTCCGAAGACCGTTTGCACTGGGTACTATTGACAACTGAAGATATTGAAACATTCGAAGACTGTCGCTCTATCATTCGATTTTACGAGCTCCGATGGCGAATAGAAGAGTTCCATAAGGCTTGGAAATCGGGAGCAGGAGTAGAAAGGCTTCGTCTGCAATCTCCGGATAACATTGAACGACTTGCGGTCATATTAATGTTTGTCGCTGTCAGACTAATGCAAATCCGTGAAGCATTAATGTTACCGAATGACAGGCAGCACAAAGACAGAAAGCTTTGGAGTGAAAAAACACTCGCGAATGAGGTGGTCAGTGATGATGAATGGCAGGTTCTCTGGCTAACCTATGAAAAAAAAGCGTTGCCCGATAAGCCGCCAACAGTCACTTGGCTGCTTCAAACGATTGCTCGGCTTGGTGGTTGGGGTGATTCAAAGCATACAGGGCAGCCCGGCTGGTTAGTGGTATGGGAAGGCTGGGCGAAATTGCAGGATCGGGTAAAAACCTGGCAGATAGCCCGGCAGTTCAGCGCTGGAGAGATGTGATCAAGAGTCAGGGGTTGAGGCGGGCACTGGCCCACAGGTGCCCGATAAAAATACTGTGGAGCCAGTACTGCCGACTGCCGCTGTAGCCGACTTTAGCTTCCTGAAACAGATGGCCATCCACCTCAATCTCCGTTCCATCAAGAAAGATCGGAAGGTAACTTTTCTCCTTAACGACGTGTTCAATAACATCGGGGGCTACCTGTCGGCAGAGATCACGAATAACGCCGTACAACGCCTTCACAGAATCGGCCTTGAACCGGGAAAGATACTCTCCCATTCGCCTTGAGCCTCTGACATCTTCGAGGCCAAGCAGACTGACGGTTGGCCTGTCTTTTTGCAGAATATCCATATCAGAAAGGTGTCCGTTACCCGCACAGAAGTTGTAAATCAGTCCCAGCAGGCTGTCTTTATCATCACAACCTCGGTTACGTTTTTTGAGCTGGATATGGGTTGATAACTGCTCAGGCAATTTAAAACGACGGGCAAGGCGGGCGATAAAAAGAGCCCCAGCCATACCGGTTAGTTTAGCGTCAGTGAATTCGATCTCGATTTTTTCAGGCTTGGGAATTATCATCGTACTGCGTCCCTGTGTTGCACCTCGCAGGTGCTTCGTTGTTTGCACAGGTATTTTACCTGAACAGCACAGAGGGCGCTCCTTCCAGCCGACACAGCCTTTCATTTTCAAATCATTAAGCGGGACTTAAGGTAGATAGACAAAGGCATGTTTGATATTCCAGTCAATATTAATTCGCTCGATTACCCATCTGTAAGGCGCTGGCTTTCAAATAGCTTAACGTCATCGTTCGTAATCGCCACAGCAAGCCCTTATGCGTGGTTGACATAAATAAATGAAGAATGAATCCCGAAAGGGGTGAACTTTATATAAGAAGGCGTGTTCTTAGCTATAATTCAATTATTCAATTATTCAATTATTCAATTATTCAATTATTCAATTATTCAATTATTCAATTATTCAATGGATAATCCATATTTTAACTCACACTTCTTGTATCCAAATGTTCAGAAAGCGTATAAACCTGCTGTCTCAAGTAGCGGTTCAGTTTTGAATGACTATCCGCAGCGCAATGGCACGGTATTCGGACTGAAAGTTCAACAAACTACACCAAACAATCATTTAAACACCTTAAATCCGTATGGTGATAGCTTCCATAACCCATTCAGCGATTACCGCTTTCCAAAAGCGCTGGTGAGGGTTATTTATCATCAAGAACCTGAACGAAGTGAGCTATTAGGCTTATCAGATAAAACCAAGGCACAACAAAGCGACGAAAATATTCTTTATACCAGTCAATCAGGATTAAGAATCGATCGGGTTTGGAGTATGGCCGTTAAAGCGCATGCTCAGTCACACTCTATCAATGCTAATCATCCTCAATTTGATTCAACATTAAAAAACACTGCTGGAAATAGTTTTTCAGGTATGGGGCAATCAACCCCGCAAGTCTCTATTGATAATAACCTTCATCAACCAGTACCTATTCCTGGTCAAGATCGCATTGAAACATTTTCCAAGCCTGAAGCACCGGTTGCAATGATTACTCCACAACTCAATAGTGAAAAGTGTCAACAAAATAGATCTTCTGAAAATGAGTTTGATTTTAATGCTTCTGCTTCCGTTTCTGGTGAATCTCTGACTAGCTCTCCTGATAAGGACTCCCAAAAGGCTTACCGTGAATCCGAGAAAGGGAAGGCTACCCGGAAGGCTTACCGCAAGGCATACGAACAGTCTGAGAAACGGAAGGCTTACCGCAAGGCATACGAACAGTCTGAGAAACGGAAGGTTAGCCGCAAGGCTTACCTTGAATCTGATAAAGGGAAGGCTACCCGGAAGGCTTACCGTGAATCCGAGCAAGGGAAGGCCTATCAGAAGGCTTACTATGAAGTTTTCAAGAATACCGGTGATAGAGAACAAGCAAAAATTGCTGGTAAGCAAGCTACCGCTTTTATAAGAGAATCGAATAAAGCCAAGAATAGTGAGCTTGAATCAATATCCATTTTTCCTCTCCCCCCTCCGCCTCTCAGATTGACTGGAAAGTCAATAATCGAAGGGTAAGAAGGTAATGGTCGCTGTCCTCTGGATAGGCAAACGGCATAACCTGCTGGGCCTCTACGGGAGCACCATTTGGACGATCAAAATTAACGGAATACTGCCGGTTATCCGGGAGCGTTAATGTCATGGTTTTACTAACCGCTCTGGAGGTATTTTGTCTGAACAGCACAGGGAACGCTTCTTTCAATCCCTTTAGCCTTTCTTTTTCAATTCGTTAAGCGGGACTTAAGGTGGGTGGAATGAGGTTGCATCACGCGAGATTTCATGATCTACAGCGCTTTCTTTCTGTAGTTGCTCGATTTGCTGGGAGGACATGTAAAAATCTGCTTCTCGTCCCTCGAGCACTCTCTGGCCATGCCAAGGTAGTAGTCGATAATCTGCATGATGACTGTAATCCAGAAATGGATACTTGATAATCTGAAAGTAGGGAGAGTAATCAAAATCACTGGGAGTGCAAAGCTTAGGATTTCGTTGAAAAAGTTGTACGCCAGATTCACCATCATGTTTAACCAAAGGCAGGATGGGAAAATGAATAAAACTAAAGGCTTCTGCAATCATGGTTGAGCAAACGGTTTTTGTTTCCTGACCCGGAGAGTGTTGAAACAGTGAGGAGCCAAGTCTTCTGGGGAGAAAAGAGTAGGGGAAGAAGAATCTGGCAAGATCAAGAATCTGCCGGACGTTATAATCCATACCCAGCCGACTGGTCGCGTAGTGTATGACTTTCTGGCTATCGCTATAACTCAACCCTTTAGGGCGGCATATACGCAAATGCTCCCCTTCATAGTTTTTCAAGGGCTGGATTGCGGTACCAATTCCCAGTTCACTCTCAATAACCAGTTGTTCATCGGGGGAGCCTCCATAGGACTCACTGACCACCTGGCGAATTGTGTCATCCTCAATATCATGGAGTCGACCGATGTAAAGCATGGCATGTGACCATGGACTCTGAGTAGTTTGTTTAATGACTTGACTAACTCGGGATCTTCCCTCCACCAACAGGACATCGCAGGGCTTAATTTCGTGCCTGACACGTTCAAAATCACACAGGGGGCTTCCCGTGTTCTGAACATTACGGCTCAGCCAGTCAGTAAGACATCCCGCAACCATTTTGAAGAGTTTCATGCTCCAGTCCTGAGCCAATTCTTATTTCTTTATGTTAGCATTTGTTGTTATATAAATTATAAATAGAGATAAATTTGACATTTTTTTCATGTTTTCAAATGGTTAAATACAAGTGTCCACTAAATCATCAAAAAATTGTTATTCCCGAATAAAACAGAATAATGGGCCGAACAGCCAGCTTGGGAGAATGTTTTGTGAGCAGCCAATCTAATCCGGACAATATCGTTTCACATCTACAGTTTTTGAAAAAAAAGAAAGAGTTGCCTCCTGTTCACAGCTGGAACCCTCCTTTCTGTGGTGATATTGATATGCGCATCAGTCGGGATGGTCGATGGCACTACAACGGCTCCCCTATTGGCAGGGAATCAATGGTGAGACTATTTGCTTCAGTTCTCAGGCATGATGATGATGGTCACTACTACCTGGTCACTCCGGTGGAAAAAGTGAGAATTCAGGTTGATGATGTACCATTTATTGCGGTTTCTGCAGAGGTTCGCGATGGCTCAAACGGTCCTGAGTACTTGTTCAGTACCAATGTGGGCGATGAGGTGGTGTTGGATAGAGAGCATCCTTTGCAAATGATGAAGCACAAAGCAACTGGTGAGCTTGTACCTTACATCAGAGTCAGGGATCGATTGAATGCGTTAGTTAACCGAAATGTCTTTTACCAATTAATTGAAGAGGCTAGAGAAGTTGATGCAGGAGGTGGGATCGAGTTAAAAATCAGCAGTCAGGGAAGAGATTATTCGTTGGGATTTGTAGAGGGCGGTTGATCCGCCCTTATGTACGATGATTACATATTAGGGTAATTCGGGCCGCCAGCTCCTTCTGGTGCAATCCAGGTAATATTCTGTGCCGGGTCTTTGATGTCACACGTCTTACAGTGGACGCAGTTCTGACTGTTGATCTGAAACCGTTTTTCGGCAGTACCCTCATCAACAACAATTTCATAAACTCCTGCAGGGCAATACCTTTGTGCAGGTTCGTTATAGACTGGAAGGTTTTGCTTTAGAGGAATAACTGCATCTGCAAGCTGCAGGTGGCAGGGCTGATCTTCTTCGTGGTTGGTATTAGAGAGAAAAACTGAGCTCAAACGGTCAAATGTGATAACGCCATCGGGTTTCGGGTAGTTAATAGGGGTAGACTCTGCAGCGGGTTCAAGCTGAGCATAATCCGGAGTTCTGTCATGCAGGGTAAATGGTAATTTACCATTGAAGATATTTAGGTCCGTAAAGGCAAAGGCTGCGCCAAAGAGATTGCCGAACTTATGCATGGCCGGACCAAAATTCCGCTGCTGATGCAATTCTTTGTAAAGCCAGGACGTTCTGAATGCCTCATCAAACGAATCCAGCTTATTGCCACCTTCAGAACCTTCACTGACAGCTTTAAAAACCGCTTCAGCAGCAATCATTCCTGACTTCATAGCGGTATGTGAGCCTTTGATTTTTGCGCCGTTCATGGTTCCTGCGTCACAACCAATCAGGAGTCCGCCAAGGAAGGCCATTTCAGGCAATGACTGTGGACCGCCTTTGGCCAGCGCTCTTGCTCCGTAAGAAACACGTTTTCCACCTTCCAGATATTGTTTGATAACCGGACTCTTTTTGAATCTCTGGAATTCTTCAAAGGGGCTAAGATGCGGATTTGAATAGCTCAAGTCAGTAATGAGGCCCAGTACTACCTGGTTATTCTCAAGGTGATAGAGGAACCCTCCGCCCGTTGAGCCACTTTCAGCCAGTGGCCAGCCTGCGGTGTGAACAACCAAACCCTGTTGGTGTTTTTCTGGCGCAACGTCCCAAAGCTCTTTGATACCGATGCCGTAATGCTGAGGATCACGCCCCTCATCAAGATCGAAGCGGCTAATAAGCTGTTTGCCCAGGTGTCCACGACAACCTTCGGAAAAGAGGGTATATTTGGCATGAAGCTCCATGCCTGACATAAAGCTGTCTTTTTTTTCGCCAGCAGCTGAAATGCCCATGTCTCCAGTGGCGACCCCCTTTACGCTGCCATCGTCATTAAACAACACCTCTTGGGCAGCAAAGCCCGGAAAAATTTCAACGCCAAGCGATTCAGCCTGTTCTGCCAGCCAACGAGTGAGATTCCCCAGACTGATGATGTAATTACCTGTATTGTGCATGGTTTTCGGCACAAAAAGATCGGGTACTTTTATCGATTTTACTTCTGAGCGAAGTACATAAATTTCATCGGATGAAACTGGAGTGTTTAATGGGGCACCGAGCTCTTTCCAATTCGGGAATAATTCATTCAGGGCAGTTGGCTCAAAAACGGCACCGGAAAGAATGTGTGCTCCTACTTCAGAGCCTTTCTCTACAACACAGACACTGAGCTCTGTATTTTGTTCCTGTGATAATTGCATCAGACGACAAGCGGCCGACAAACCGGAAGGGCCTGCGCCCACGATAACGACATCAAATGCCATGGATTCGCGTTCCATGATGAGCTTCCTCCCTGTCGGAGTGTTATTTTTCAGACAACGATTAAAACAACTGTTTGAAATTCCTTGGCATTATACTCAGTGTTTCCTCTAATGAACAATACGTCCTTAATTCCCGCTTAAGAATGGATAGCTGATCGGATACTCTGTACCAGAAGCAAATTTGTACAGTTTTCATACAGGGTCGATAAAATGCTATCCAAATCAGCTCGTATTCATGGTGCAACCTGTGTGTTTTGCGTTCAATTATCACCCTTTAGGTAAAGCAGGGCTCCACAGCACTCTGTGTTATTCGTCAAGTCGGCAATCTTGGACTGATCAGCTGCAAATCGGCGGAGGCTTCATGTCCAGCCTGTTGCTGATCTCCAACAGCCATCCAAGATCTGCAGCCGTTTTGACGAACCACAATGTCCACTTTTTACCGCTATAGGTTAACCGGCCCACTGACCGGATCACTTTCCTGATCAGCGGGCGAATACCATGTCTTCTCTCTTTCTCTGGCAAAGCCTTGTACTGCAAAGCTCTCAGTAAAATCTGTGCCATTTGACCACAGGCGTAAAAAGCCTGATTGGCGTGAAATGAGCGACAGGGTGGATGGTGCAAATCCAGATCAATCAGTGGACCTTTCTGGGCATTCTCCTGCCCCTGCTTCTCCCGGTGGCGACGCACCAGTTCTGCCAACGGCAGATCAGAGCGGCTGACCAGTATCACTGAGTAGCGGGGCACTGCCAGCCACTGTTTTCCGTCATGCCAGCGGCGGGTCACGACATACGTCTGCTGACGGTTCCACCCGGCAGGCTGGTGATAAGACAGGATCGCCTCTTCTGTGTTGTCACTGCGGATAGGCGTCCAGGCACTTTTGGGTAAACCCTCAATACAATCGAGTACTGGACGGCAGTAGTTGTCATTGGTGACGCTGATAGAGAAGTCCCACGGACGGGCTTCAAACCATTCCACAATCTGTTTTCTGTAGTAGGCATTGTCCATTCTGGCCCAAACGGGGATGTCGTCACTCACCAAAGGCACGACATCATTCTCAAGCTGCTCTTGCCAGCCATAACAAACGTCAGAAGCCCCCGGGTTGAGGCGGGCACTGGCCCACAGGTGCCCGATAAAAATACTGTGGAGCCAGTACTGCCGACTGCCGCTGTAGCCGACTTTAGCTTCCTGAAACAGATGGCCATCCACCTCAATCTCCGTTCCATCAAGAAAGATCGGAAGGTAACTTTTCTCCTTAACGACGTGTTCAATAACATCGGGGGCTACCTGTTGCATATTCTGGTAACTCTTGAACACTCATTCTGGTAACACTTGAACACCCATTCTGGTAACACTTGAACACCTATTCTGGTTTCTTTTGAACACTTTTTGATGATTTCCAGAATCACCGTTCAAGCTTCCAGAAACGCTGTTCAACAGACCATAAACCGGTCTAATACAGCTAACAAATATCTTCTTATGCATTGATTTTCCATAACTTTGGCCGTTCTTATCTGTACCAAGAGAGGGAACCGGCCATGACAGAAAACAGGATTACCATGCGTAAGCTACTAGAAATACTCCGGATGCGGTTTGGCAGCCAACTCAGCTTCCGACAAATTTCCCGCAGTGTACGGGTCAGTGTGGGGACGGTATCCAACTACGTTAAGGCCTTTCAGGAATCGGAATTAAGCTGGCCCCTGGCAGAGGATATATCTGAGCCTGAGCTTATTCAGGCGCTGTTTCCCGATGCCTCGATAGCCAATCGAAAAGGGTTGATTGATCCTGACTGGGCTGAGGTGCATCAGGAACTGAAGCGCAAGGAAGTGACCAAACAACGACTCTGGGAAGAATACTGTCAGGCCCACCCCCTCAATGCCTACAGCTATGCCCAGTACTGTCACCGTTACAATCAGTGGCGTGGTTGTCAAAAGCGATCTATGCGACAGCTGCACAATGCAGGTGAAAAGTTATTTGTTGATTATGCCGGGCCAACCATGCCAATCATCAACCCGGACACCGGCGAAATTGCCCACAATGCCCAGATATTTGTGGCAGTGCTGGGAGCGTCCAACTATACCTACGCTGAAGCGACTCTGTCACAAAAAACAGAGGACTGGCTGGGGTCTCATGAACGGGCCTTTGAGTTCTTTGGTGGGGTGCCAGA
The DNA here is from genome assembly GCF_023716865.1 of Endozoicomonas sp. SCSIO W0465. Classification (NCBI taxonomy): domain Bacteria; kingdom Pseudomonadati; phylum Pseudomonadota; class Gammaproteobacteria; order Oceanospirillales; family Endozoicomonadaceae; genus Endozoicomonas; species Endozoicomonas sp. SCSIO W0465. The sequence continues at coordinate 3,623,082 of NZ_CP092417.1, read as the reverse complement.
AATTGTTGTGCCAGACAACCCAAAGTGCGCAGTTATCAAAGCCTGTCGGTACGAGCCGGATCTCAACCCATCATACCAGCACCTGGCTTGTCACTACCAGGTGGCAGTCATTCCGGCACGCCCCTACAAACCCAAAGACAAGGCCAAAGCAGAAGTCGGTGTACAGGTAGTGGAGCGGTGGATACTGGCCAGGCTTCGTCATGAAATGTTCTTTACCCTGGCAGAGCTGAACCTGCGGATACGTGAGCTGTTAATCGAACTGAACCTGAAGCCCTTTAAGCAGTTGCCAGGAACGCGACGTAGTGCGTTTGAACAACTGGATGAACCAGCCCTCAAGCCACTGCCGAAGCAATCTTTTGTGTTCGCTGAGTTTATCAAGGCCCGGGTGAATGTGGATTATCATATTATCTGCAAGGGGCACGCCTACTCGGTTCCCCATCAGCTTGCCAGGCAGGAAGTAGAAGTACAGGCGACTGAGCACTGCGTCACGATCTACGCTAACGGTAAAGTGGTGGCCAGCCACGCTCGCAAGCACACACGTGGATTTACGACGTTAGCAGTTCATATGCCGGAACGACATCGTCACCATCAGGATTGGACGCCTGAGCGTTTACTTAACTGGGCTAACGACATTGGTCAGGAAGTCTATTGTTTTATTCAATCACTGCTGGATAGCAAGGAGCATCCTGAACAAGCCTATCGAGCTTCATTGGGGCTGCTAAACCTGCAGCGGGAATATGGAACTGAACGACTCAACAACGCCTGCGCCCATGCCAGGAACATCGGGGGTTATCGGTTAAAAAATGTCCGATCAATCCTCCAGTCAGGCAAAGACCTGATGCCATTGGAGCCACAGTTAAAACAAACGACAGGTCCCTTGCATGATGATCACGAAAATATTCGTGGCGCTATTTGCTATCAATAACCGGAGGCGAACATGATCAATGAAACACTGGCTCGCCTTAGGTCACTGCGACTGACCGGAATGGCAGATGCCCTCAATCAACAGCTGGACCAGCCGGGCACCTACAGTAGCCTTAGCTTTGAAGAACGACTGTCGTTGCTTACTGAGCAGGAAGAAACAGAGCGAAACAATAAACGTCTGGCTCGGCTGCTCAGAAGCGCCCGGTTTAAACTGGCTGCCCGGATACACGACATTGACTATGAACACCCCAGAGGTCTCAAACAGAACCAGATGGCCAGCCTGTCTGGAGGAGGCTGGCTTGACCGGTACAGGAACCTGTTGATCACCGGACCTTGTGGTTCCGGTAAGAGCTACCTGGCCTGCGCCCTTGGGCACATGGCTTGTCTGAAAGGCTACAGTGTCCGGTACTATCGGATGTCCAGGCTACTGGATGAACTGATCCTTGCCCACGGTGATGGCAGCTACAGCAGGCAGTTGAAACAACTGGCAAAAGTAGACTTGCTGATTCTGGACGACTGGGGCCTGGAACCACTGACGCAGCAACAAAGGAACGATCTGCTGGAAGTCATGGATGACAGGCACGAGCAAGGTTCCACGTTGGTTACCAGTCAATTGCCCACCCGGAAGTGGCATGCCAGCATTGGTGATGAAACTCTGGCCGACGCCATTCTTGACCGGCTTATGCACAATGCCCACCGGATTGAACTCAAAGGCGAATCCATGCGCAAAAAGCTTGGAAAATTGGACGCAGTTGAACACCTGGTCTAAAAATCACACTGGGCAATGTGTAAGGAGTTCAGGGTGTTCAAATGAAACAGAATAGGTGTTCAAGTTAACCAGAATACGCACCTGTCGGCAGAGATCACGAATAACGCCGTACAACGCCTTCACAGAATCGGCCTTGAACCGGGAAAGATACTCTCCCATTCGCCTTGAGCCTCTGACATCTTCGAGGCCAAGCAGACTGACGGTTGGCCTGTCTTTTTGCAGAATATCCATATCAGAAAGGTGTCCGTTACCCGCACAGAAGTTGTAAATCAGTCCCAGCAGGCTGTCTTTATCATCACAACCTCGGTTACGTTTTTTGAGCTGGATATGGGTTGATAACTGCTCAGGCAATTTGAAACGACGGGCAAGGCGGGCGATAAAAAGAGCCCCAGCCATACCGGTTAGTTTAGCGTCAGTGAATTCGATCTCGATTTTTTCAGGCTTGGGAATTATCATCGTACTGCGTTCCTGTGTTGCACCTCGCAGGTGCTTCGTTGTTTGCACAGATATTTTACCTGAACAGCACAGAGGGCGATCCTTCCAGCCGACACAGCCTTTCATTTTCAAATCATTAAGCGGGACTTAAGGTGGCTAGTAAAAAACCGGGAGATTGAGATAAGAAATGTGGCTCTATTTGATTTCCGAACTGCTCTGCAGTGAAAATTGGATGTGGACCACGCAATGTAAGGCTTGAGGGCAAATTGCCGAGCAAAGCTCTGAGAGCCTTTAATGATAAGTGCTTCAGCCAGGTTCAATCTGGGAACAGTCTGTAATCCAATAAGAGCCAGAAATGTTTATATTTCTGAAAGAAATTAATTTTGGCTCTTGTAGGATTTCAGACTGCTACTGGGTTGAACATTGCTGAAGCCCTTTATCTACAAAGGTTGTCAGCATATTGTCCGGTAATGTTGCCCAATCCTTGTTTTTCGTGACCTACAGTCAGTTTTCACTGTAGAGCAGTTCGTAATCAAAATAGAGCCTTAATTTTTTTCGGTCAACTAACCCGAATGTTTCATAAACGCTGCTACAACCGTCATTCAGCACCCGTATCAGGAATAAATTTCCTGATACGGTCGCCCAAGAATTGAAATAATAGTCAACTGCCTTTCTTGGTACGCCCGGCATGGGCATGAACTGATGGGGTGAAAGTCCCCTGTGGGAGAACCTACATCTGACTGGCGGTAAAGACGCCTGCTGATGACAACCACTAGCTTAAGGCAAGTGCAGTCCCGCGAGGGGCTGTGCGGAGGCAGTCTGAGTGCAAAGGTGCGAGCCGACGTACAGAAATCGCATATAAGGCTGAGTCTCTGGGCGAGTGAGCCAAGGATCACAAAGCCCTATGGTTCGTGAGACACGGTAAATGCGGCGGTTGTGCACTGAAAGTTCATGTCCTTATCCGGGGAGATCTGTTCAACATGCGATTGGTAATTCCCAGTTCTCAGCCACTGGTTACAACAGGCTCGGCGAACAGGTCTCATCATCCTGTTCGAGCAAACCCGATGGCAACCAATAGCGCCAGCAGAGGTAACTCCGCGTGGTGATTGGACAGAAGTCAGCAGAGGCCATAGTAGCTGTACGACAGAAGCCATTAACGGATGGGAAGTCGTTAGCGAAGGGCCGAACATCGACGACAAAGAGGAGACTGATTCCCTCAAGGCGATGCAGCCGTCCGGCGACTCACCGTACTTGGCGACAGAATCTTTAACCAGCTTTGAACCATGATCTACTAAATTGCGTACTTGAACCGGCTAATCTGGCAAGTGCATGGAAACAGGTCAAAAGCAACAAGGGTGCTCCGGGTATTGATGGAGTCACTATTGAAGCTTATCCAGACTTTGCCAAACAGCATTGGCCTTCAGTGCGTCAAGCCTTATTGGACGGAACCTACCAGCCATCACCCGTGCGCCGACATGTTATAGAAAAGCCGGACGGCGGTGAGCGTTTGCTGGGAATCCCTACCGTGATGGATAGGGTCATACAGCAGGCCATTGTGCAGGTGCTGACCCCTGTCTTTGATCCGGGTTTCTCTCTCCAAACAGCTTCGGCTACCGACCGGGACGGTCAGCACACGACGGAGTCCGTCAGGTTAAGCAGTTGATCAACCGGGGGCTTCATTACGCTGTTGACGTTGATCTGAGTAAATTCTTTGATACGGTTAATCACGACGTTTTGATGTCGAGGGTCTCCCGTAAGGTCCGCGACAAACGCCTTCTGAAACTGATTGGTAGCTACCTGCGCTCCGGTGTCATGATTGAGGGCAATGTCTACCCGACCAGGGTTGGCATGCCACAGGGTGGGCCTTTATCACCCTTGCTGTCTAATGTGGTCCTCGACGAACTCGACAAGGAGCTTGAATATCGGGGTCATTGCTTTGCAAGATACTGTGATGATTTTGTGATTCTCGTCAAAAGTCAGCGTGCAGGGGATCGGGTGATGCACAGCATTACCCAATTCATTGAACGCAAATTGAAACTGAAGATTAACTCCCGGAAAAGTAAAGTTGTGAAAGCAACAGAAAGCGAATTCCTGAGTTTCACCTTCACAGGGAAGAAAGTTCGCTGGGCCCAGAAGTGTCTGGACCGATTCAAATACCGGATACTCAAGTTGACCAGTCGTCGCTGGGGTGTCTCAATGCAACATCGGTTACGCAAATTGGCACAATATATCCGGGGTTGGATGGGGTATTTCCGGTTATCGGAATATCACCGACCAATTCCCCTGCTGGATCAATGGATACGTCGGCGAATCCGTTGCTGCTTTCTGAAGCAATGGCGCAAGCCGAAAACCCGTTTTAAGAATCTGGTCAGGTTAGGCGTTGATAAAATTAACGCCGCCAAGATCGCAGCCAGCAGCAAAGGGTATTACCGTCTGAGTAAAACCTATGCGGTACAACAGGCACTGAATAACAGTTACCTCGCGAAAATTGGGCTTGTTTCATTGAAAGACTTATGGATCAGGTTTCACCATCATCGTTGAACCGCCCGGTGCGGACCCGCATGCCGGGTGCTGTGGGGAGGGCTGGAGAAAGACCGGCCCTTACCCGATTAATCCAACCACATGCTTTTCATGTCCATCGACCAATAGCACGTTGATACCCTGAAAGCAGAAAAACACCCAACGCGCTGTCGGGTTTTGGCAGGGTTTCCGCTTCATGTCCGGGAAAAACCGACTCTGTCGTTTTAGCTCATGCCTAATTCGATGCTGAATCGCCGCATACACTAACAGACACAGCGTCATCACCATCAGCAAGGCTTCTATTCGTTCCGGTTTCTTTAAAAACAGCGAAGAAACCAGAAACTCCGGGCTCTTCAAAAACCGAAAGCCACGCTCTACTGACTGTTGTGATTTGTAAGTACTTAGCACTTCTGCTGTACTCAGCCGACTGTCGTCCAGATCATTCGTCGCCAGCACAAAGCAACCCAGAGAACACTCTGCATCTTTGCGACAGTCAACGGATACCCAAGGATATCCGCTCACATAATATTCAATACTGTCCGGTTTAGAGCCTTTCTCCGGACGACCTACCTTGGTATAGCAGGGTTTCTCAGTAATGACAGGTTCCGCCTGACAATAAATAGTTTTCCTGATTACCACTGATCGTACGTCATGACACAGGGAAAGATAATTTAAGAATATACGTGCAGCTTTTCATTCTTTATGTCTATAACCCGGTAAAGAAATAATAGAACCTCTCCAGTATTACCGGTGGAGCAGGCATCATGACGGCTTGTTCTCCAGATTATCAACTAAATTCGGTTTCATAACCGCTCCGAACAAGCAAAGACCCACATCATCATTCGAAATAATGATATTAATACGTCAACTGACTTTCAATTATCGGTTGATGGCTAACCCGGTTTCCACTGGACGTCTGGCAGTTTGAGAAGTCGATCCGGCATCGGTGCTGTATTGACTGCAGCCCGACCTAGCCTTGAGATCATTGAAGGCATATCAAAACGCCGGTTAAACCGATAGTTGAACTCTGATAGATAACGGCCCAGATGCTTGGGGTCGAGCTTATGGTAAGTACCGGTAATCGCTGTTTTCACGTTTCCCAGCATGGTATTTACCCAGGTGAACAACTCATTCTCCATGGATGCATGCCCACCACCGGTAATGATGGCTGTGTGCTGGCATCCGGCATCTTCAATACCCCGGAAACAGGACAAGCCATCGCTGACGGCCCGGACACCCTTTTTCAGGGCATGTTCTGCCCACTCCTGAATGGTTTTTCGCCGGAAGTTATCAACGGCATTGAACTTCATGTAGATAGGGTGGTTATCAGCATCTGTCTGAACTGCGGCCACGAAGGGGGCTTTGTTCTCTGAGCCTCTGCCCCGGCGGCCTCCGTGGCGCTCTCCGCCCCAATAGGCGTCATCAATCTGAACAAAACCACTCAACTGCCAGCTGTTATCTCTTTCCATCATGACCTGCATGAGTTTGTGTTTCATGCGCAATGCGGCATTGTAGGAAATGCCAAGTTGTCGATGAAGCGTCAGGCAAGAAATCCCCGCTTTATTCTGGGTGACGAGATAGATACCCAGAAACCAGGTAGCTAGAGGCAGCTTTGTTGAGTCAAAGATAGTGTTACTGGTAAGCGAGGTTTGGCAACGGCAGCAATTGCACTGGAATTCAGCTTTCCGGTGAAGCTTGCAGAAACTGCGGGAGCCACACTTCGGGCATTGGAAGCCATCTGGCCAGCGCCAAGAGGACAGCGCGTTCTCACACTGCTCTTCACTGCCGTAATTAGCCAGAAATTGCATAATGCCAAGGCCTTTTTGGAACTGAATGGTGTTTTTACACATCAGTTTTACCTCCAAAACACATGACTATCGACGTTTATTATAGCAGCTGGCTCACGACGTAGGGTCGGTGGTAATCAGGTTATTTTTTGCGTGATTCGATGCTCTTATGTGGGCAATCGCTTGCTTACCAGCGATTTTTGCTTGTTCTCGATCACCGGTATTCTTGAAAGTATCACTGTAAGCCCTATGGTAAGCTCTCCCTTTCTCGGACTGCGGCCAGACTTGCCTGGCAGCTTTTCCTTTATCGGACTGTAAGTAAGCCCTCCATTTCTCAGACTTAGTATAATTCCTATGGTAAGTCTTCAGGTAAGCCTTCCGTTTTTCGGTTTGTGCGTAAGCTTTCTGGTAAGCCTTCCGTTTCTTAGAGTGTGCATAAACTTTCTGGTAAGCCTTCTGATAAGCCTTTCGTCTCCTGGACTGCTCGGGAGTTATTGCGAGCGTGAGGGGTAGAGGTTCGTCAGAACCGGACGATTCAGGTGCAGCAGTTTCTGCAGCTGTAACTTGCGACGGTACGTCATTATTAAACGGGGTAATTATAGCAACAGGACGGTCAACGGGACGTGATGATGGCTGAGAAAAACCAACTAATGAATTAACCGGTGGTAATTTTTGGGCTGTTTGTTGGGGGGTTGTTAAGGTTGAATGACTGAATGTCAAGTCATTATCAACAGGTCCGTTGGAAAAATCACAAGATAAAATTTCATCACTGCCTTCTAGTGAATAAAAATCAGGCATAATCAATTCATCTGTAGTGGTTGGTAAATGAGAAACTGAAAAATCACTAAGCGTTCGTGGAGGATATGATGTTCCCTGATTCATTACTTCCTGATTTAAATATCCACAATGGAGTGAATTAAGCGTTTGCGCAGAATAACCAGCGATACTTGGCTGTGAACAGGAAGTGCCAGTTGGTGCTGCGTATTCTTCTGCAAAGGCCTGCAAACAGGGGTTAGCAGAAACAAAGTCTAAGTTGAGTGTGTCCATTGAACTATTGAATTATTGAACTGTTGAATTACAGCTTAAGACTGCGCCTACATTATAAAAGTTCCTTTCAGAATCAATTTTCTGACAATTTATGTCAACCAATTATGCCAACCAAGCATAAAACTCTCTGTTCCAGAGACACAGCAGGTTGTAACGTTTCCCTATCCAGAGGACAGTAATCAATACCTTTTTAGTAACTGTTCAGCACCCCCACATAAATCTGGAATTTTCTGATTTTTATACCATCCTCTTAAGCACCCTCGACTTTAGAGTTTTAAGAGCACAATAGTTCCGGCGCATAATCTGCTAAAAGCAACCATCCCCAATGACGAAATTCGAGATGGTTGCCATGCTCACTTCAGATCATCAAGTAATCCTCAGGGAGCTCGCTTCATATACAACCTTTCTTGCTGGAGCGCTATCATCAACTGCAGTACCAACGTTCTGCGAACTGCTGTTCGGTTGCATGCTTTCAGCCGACGGCTTTGTTACACAGGCGTTGTTAACAATTGATTTTCATTGTGTGTGGAGCAGCTACCACCACTGGCTATCTCAGGGCAAGTGGCAATGGAAGAACTTGGCACGCCACTTGATCCGTCTGGTCTGCTCCAAAGCTCCTGAGAATCAACCTGTGGTCCTGGGGCTTGATGACTGGGTAATCGAACGGTTTTCCGACAAAGCCCCTGCTTGTCGTACACATCATCAACACAGCAAGAAACGCAATCGGCCGACGTACATCTGGGGGCAGTGTTGGGTTTCCCTGGCCATCATATTTGAGCGGGCTGCAGATGAAGTATTTACCGCCATACCGGTGATCTCATTTCCGACACCAGCTTCAGGTAACACCAGCAAACTGAAAATTGCCGTGGCCATGCTCAGGGTGGTACGCAATGAAGTGAAGGATCGAGTGCTACGCCTGCTAACCGATTGCTGGTATATGAACTGGACACTGATAAAGCCAGCTCTGGAAATGAACATAGAAGTTGTTGGTCAGATACCTTCAAATCGGGCCCTCTATGCTTTGCCGCCAGCACCCACCGTAAAGAAGCGAGGGCGCCCAAAAAAGTACGGCATCAAGATGACGACAGAACAGGTTAAGAAACTGCCGGAAGAAAAAGCAACAGTATGGATGTACGGCAAATTTCGCAAAATACGTTATCGTACCCTGATCTGTCGCGCCAGATTCCTTAAAGGTCGTGAAGTACGCGTCGTCTGGAGTCGCTTTGAAAATGACAAAGGTCTGACCGAAAGCAGAATATTCATCTCGACCAATCCGGAACTTGAGGGACTGGAGGTGCTTCGTGCCTATTCCCGGAGATGGCCGGTAGAGCCAATGTTTCACCAACTCAAACATGCTTTTGGCTGTTGCCATTTATGGCAGCAGAAATTGCGAACACTGCTTCGATGGATGCATTTGAAAATGGCAGGCTATGCATTATTGCAGTTATTAACCGTTTGTAAAAATCAGGCATGTCTGAATATTTCTCGGATACCCTGGAGAAGCCCGGATACAACCACTGCAGGCATGATGAAAATTGCTCTTTCAGGAATTATTCCGAGGTTCTCTATTCGCAAGGGCTGGAACAGATATAAGCAAAAATATGAGTTCAATTTTCGCGATCTGATCGACCAGTTAATACCGGATAATTCAGAAGCAGCATAACTAAAGGCTTTTAGGCAAAAAACGGAAGTAATAACGAACTTGGAAAAACAGTTCACTGATTTCGGCTTGCTTCACTATAAAAAGCTGACCGAATTATCGTTTTATACAGACTCTAAAGTCGAGTTAAGCACCATTTTTCCACAATATTCGCCAGCATGATTCCAGAACTACCCGCAACTATGTCGGCTGAGATTTTCTTGAAAGAGAATGCAGAGCTGCGGATGAGAGTTGCCTGTCTGGAAGAGCGATGTCGAGAATTGGAAGAAAAGGTTGGCAAGAACAGTCAAAACAGCAGCAAGCCGCCATCGTCTGATGGTTATCAAAAACCTTGTAAAAACAGTAATTCTCCAGATCATTCTGACGACCTTTCCGCAGATAAAGGTACCGATCCATCGGATGAAAAACCCAATCCTAAAAGTCTGAGACAGTCTTCTGGTAATAAAGCCGGTGGAAAGAAAGGGCATCAGGGCACTTGTCTTAAACAGGTCGATATCCCTGACTATATTGAGTACCTTCCGGTTAAAGAATGCAATAAATGTCAGGCGTCTCTTCTTGATAGTGAGCCGGTCAAATATATTGAACGACAGGTGTTTGAACCAGGGAGACCGGGTGAATTTGAAGTAACGGCCCATAGAGCTGAAGTAAAAATCTGCACTTGTGGTTGTCGGAATCAGGCTGAATTCCCGGAAGGTGTTACCGCTGCCGCACAATATGGCTCAGCCACACAGGCTATGGCCGTCTATCTTAACCAATACCATTTCCTGCCTTTTAAGCGCGTGTCAGAGTATTTTAATACTCTCTATAAAATGAGTGTAAGTGCAGGCACTGTCGCCAATTTTGTGGCCAGAACCTATGAAAATCTGGCTTCTACTGAAGAGGTTATTCGTGACGCCTTGCGGGAATCGTCTGTTGCCGGAGCCGATGAAACGGGTATGCGGGCCGAGGGCTCTTTGCACTGGCTACACGTTATGCGGGATGAACAATGGACGCTCTACTACTTGTCTGAAAAGCGAGGTCGTGAGGCCATGGACACGATGGGCATACTGCTAACATTTGCAGGCGTTCTGGTTCATGATCATTGGAAATCCTATTTTGCATATGCGGCAACTCACGTACTTTGCAATGCCCATCACCTGAGGGAGCTTTTGGGTGTTGTTGATAGGGACAGCAATCAACTGGCGTTGCGATTGATGAAGCTACTGAGGCTTTCCTGGCATTACTGCAAGGGCTTTAAGACCATAGGTATGCTACAGATGCCAAGTGTTGTCTGTGAACGAATCGAGAAGATTTATGACCGGTTGCTTCAGCGGGCTCTAATGAAAGAAGTCGTCTATATGGAGAAGCAACGAGAGGAGCTTAAGCGCAAGAAAGTCAAGAATACTAAAGCTTACAATCTCTTCAAACGACTCACTGAGTTCAAGGCTGAGACACTGCGCTTCATGTCAGATTTTACCATTCCCTTCGATAACAATGGCAGTGAGCGGGATGTTCGAATGGCCAAGTTAAAGCAGAAAATCTCAGGCTGCTTCAGGAGTGCAGACGGTGGTTCTATGTTTGCACGGATTCGCAGCTATTTGTCGTCTGCCAGAAAACAGGGAATGGACATATATCAATCACTTCATAGAGCTGTTCGGAATTACTGTAATATGCCTTTGCTCAGTGCTGAATAGTTACCTTTTTTTTTACCAGCTGGTGACCGGCATTGACCACAATCTGGTTGATCTCGTCCAGTATTTCCGGGGTGAACAGGGCGATATTATCCTGCAAAGTCTGGATGTGATAAGAGTGGGTACAGTACGGTCCGTGTCCGAGCATTTGCCGCAACGTACCGTGTTCATTGGCCAGCTCCTGAAGGCGGTCATAGTCACAGTTGATGGTCAGACGCAGGGAGCCAAAAATCAGTATTTTCCAGAGATCCATACCAGGGCGGCCATTGTCACGGCTGGCGGGTATCATTCGCTCAAGGGCCTGAAAAACCTGCTCTCTCAGCTCTGGGGTGACCCAGATATGCTGAAAAGCCCGCAAGAGGCGGGGTATGTCGTCCCTGGATTTGGGGTTGAAGGTGATGGCAGAGATATCGACCTCACCTAACTGCATTTGTGGCTTGATGGTTTGGCGCATTAGTGAGAAAACAGCCTGTCAGTGGAAATCTTCAATGATTAAGTTAGGCCACAGACTCCTGTTTTCAAGGGCTGATGGGTTTTCGGACAAGCACTAGTTAGCTCCTGGCCTTTCCGGCGTATAATGACCTGATAGCTAACACCCTTCTTACCGAGTCGTTTCCTGATAGTTGCCATTTCTGACTGTCGCCTTTTTACTTGTCACACACACTTTGTGTATACAGTATTGTCACATTTGACACAGTAGGCAATAGGAAGAGTCTTTATTTTACAGGGGGTTACAGGTAGGTCATTTTTTAGGAAGTATAAGCCGAAACAGGCTGTAAGGTATTGATATTAATATGGAAAATATAGATAGAAAGTTCTCCGTTGCGCCGATGATGGATTGGACTGACAGGCACTGTCGATACTTTCATCGGGTTCTCTCTGAACGGGCACTATTGTACACAGAGATGGTCACCACCGGTGCGCTGGTCTTCGGAGATAAAGACCGGTTTTTACAGCACGATGCATTTGAATACCCATTGGCCTTACAGTTAGGTGGTCATGATGCCAGCGACCTTGCCTTTTGTGCCGGGCTGGCAGAAGAGCGGGGCTATCAGGAAGTGAACCTGAACGTGGGCTGTCCCAGTGATCGCGTGCAAAATGGCCGTATTGGTGCCTGCCTGATGGCCGAGCCGGAAACCGTGGCCAATGCTGTGAAGGCCATGAAAGAGCGGGTGTCCATTCCGGTAACGGTAAAGCACCGTATTGGCATCAATGGCCGCGAGTCCTGGCAGGCGTTGCTGGATTTTGTCGGTACCGTTGCCGAAGCGGGGTGTGAGACCTTTATCGTTCATGCCCGTATTGCCGTTCTGGAAGGGCTTTCCCCCAAAGAGAATCGGGATATTCCCCCGTTGAAACCAGACTGGGTGTATAAGCTGAAAACTCAGTTTCCTGAGCTGACTATTGCCATTAATGGCGGTATCAAGACCTTTGAAGAGATAGACCATCACCTTAAGTATGTTGATGGTGTGATGCTGGGCCGTGAAGCTTACCAGAACCCATATCTGCTCTCAGACGTGGATGGTCGTCTTTATGGTGGTCAGCAACCAGTGAAGAGTCGCGCTGAAGTGATAGAGCAGATGCTCCCCTATATTGAGTCAGAGCTGTCTAAAGGGACATGGCTAAGCCACATGACTCGCCATATGCTGGGGCTTTATCATGGCGTACCCGGTGGTCGCCGCTTCCGCAGGCATATCAGTGAAAATGCTCATAAAGCCGGTGCGGGGGTTGATGTTCTGCTTGAGGCCGTCAGGCTTGTGGACAGTTTATAACATCTGTCATTGTCATCTGTCATCCGCCATCGAGCCTGAAGCAGGGGGTCAGGCTGTCGCTTCTGACTGCCTGCAGCGCTCCAGATGGTTAACCAGATCACTGAAGGCCTTTCGGTTGTTTTCATTCAGGCTCATAAGCGTCCTGTGGGCATCCAGCACCCGGGCATGGGTGGATTCCTCACTGCAGTCCTCACATTCAATTTCCTGGTATTCAGCGGTAGGGTTATCGACATCCTCAACAATGATGAAAATTCGCTCAAACCCCATGCTCATCAGGATTCTTGTGATATCAGGCTGGGGGGAGATCAGCACTGGCCGTTGGTCTATCTGCTTTCTGGCCATGATGGATAATTTGGCTAACAGGCCAAGTGATGTACTGTCGATGGTTTCAGCCTCAGAAAGGTCAACAATAACAGAACGAAACCCCGGCTGTTCAAAAACAGTCTGGAGAAAATATTCCAGACTGGAGCAAAGGGTGAGCCGAACTTCTCCGATCAGTTTCAGTACATAAGTACCTTCACTTTCGGCAAACTGAATTTTTCCCGGTGTCATAATCAGTATCGAGCCAGTATTAACATTGCGATGTCATCAGGTGCTTCCTGAATATCATTGAGTCCCAGTCGTTCTGTCAATATGTCTATGGTGTCGGCACCTTCTGCGATGACCGACAATAAATAATCTTCCTTTTCTTTAAGGCTTTTCTGGGGCAAAACCTCAAGAATACCATCAGAGAGGATAGTTAAGCTGAACTGCCGGGGCAAGTCTATAATGGCATCCTCATAGACAGCGTCTTCAAACAGTCCTACCGGTAAGCCTTTGCCCTCGAGGAAGTGGACTTTTTTGCCCGGTTCAGCGATGACTGGTAATGGAAAATGCCCGCCAAACGAGTAGGTAAGCGTCTGGTCACGGGTATTGACTATCCCGCCAAAAACGGTGACGTGTTTTCCCAGTCCGGTTTTCAGCAGGCTCTGGTTAATGTAACTGAGGACATGTGAAGGTTTGACCCTGATTTTACCGCCGTTGTCGTGATAGTCCTGCAGCAGGCTGATCGACATATGCTTCAGCAGCACCGTCACAAAGGCCGATGAGGCGCCATGTCCGGAAACATCGGCCAGATAAAAGGCAAAACTGTGGTCGCTCAGGGTGAAATAGTCGACAAAATCGCCACTTAAATAGAGGGATGGGATGATGCTATGGTCAACTTTGAAATCCTGGTATTCAAGCGGGTGTCTGGGGAACATATTCATCTGCACCTGACGGCCGGCTTTCTGGTCCTCCTGAAGCAGGGTCAGGCTGCTCTTTAACGAGTTGATGGCCTCTTCGAGGCTTGCCCGGTAACGCTTGTTTTCCATCAGTAACTGGGCCTTTTCCAGAGCCCGGTTGATGGCGTACTCTAACACCTCAAGATCAACGATCGGTTTCACCAGGAAATCGCTGGCACCAAGGTGAAGCGCTTCAACCACATCGGTCATGACGCCCGCACCGGAGACCACAATAAAGGGGATGTCACTGGCTTCGCTGCGCACCAGGCTCAGCATGGTCAGTCCATCCATGACCGGCATGCGCAGATCGCAGAGAATCAGGTCCGGTTGGCATTGACGAAAAATATGCAAACCTTGCTGCCCATTCTCCGCTTCATGGGTATTGAAACCACTTCCTTTCAGGTAAGCAACAATGCTTTCACGGACTATAGCGTCATCATCGATGACCAGAATGGTACTGCCGGTCATGGATACACCCGCAAAGTAAAGAGAATATAAGGACCAGCCTGAACCCGATGCATTCGGATAAAAAACCATATTAAAATGCCAAGTTAAGGGAAAAATACTCCCAAGCTGGCTTGGCTGCAAGGGAGAGTATTGGCAAATTGTAACTATTCAGCACTGAGCAAAGGCATATTACAGTAATTCCGAACAGCTCTATGAAGTGATTGATATATGTCCATTCCCTGTTTTCTGGCAGACGACAAATAGCTGCGAATCCGTGCAAACATAGAACCACCGTCTGCACTCCTGAAGCAGCCTGAGATTTTCTGCTTTAACTTGGCCATTCGAACATCCCGCTCACTGCCATTGTTATCGAAGGGAATGGTAAAATCTGACATGAAGCGCAGTGTCTCAGCCTTGAACTCAGTGAGTCGTTTGAAGAGATTGTAAGCTTTAGTATTCTTGACTTTCTTGCGCTTAAGCTCCTCTCGTTGCTTCTCCATATAGACGACTTCTTTCATTAGAGCCCGCTGAAGCAACCGGTCATAAATCTTCTCGATTCGTTCACAGACAACACTTGGCATCTGTAGCATACCTATGGTCTTAAAGCCCTTGCAGTAATGCCAGGAAAGCCTCAGTAGCTTCATCAATCGCAACGCCAGTTGATTGCTGTCCCTATCAACAACACCCAAAAGCTCCCTCAGGTGATGGGCATTGCAAAGTACGTGAGTTGCCGCATATGCAAAATAGGATTTCCAATGATCATGAACCAGAACGCCTGCAAATGTTAGCAGTATGCCCATCGTGTCCATGGCCTCACGACCTCGCTTTTCAGACAAGTAGTAGAGCGTCCATTGTTCATCCCGCATAACGTGTAGCCAGTGCAAAGAGCCCTCGGCCCGCATACCCGTTTCATCGGCTCCGGCAACAGACGATTCCCGCAAGGCGTCACGAATAACCTCTTCAGTAGAAGCCAGATTTTCATAGGTTCTGGCCACAAAATTGGCGACAGTGCCTGCACTTACACTCATTTTATAGAGAGTATTAAAATACTCTGACACGCGCTTAAAAGGCAGGAAATGGTATTGGTTAAGATAGACGGCCATAGCCTGTGTGGCTGAGCCATATTGTGCGGCAGCGGTAACACCTTCCGGGAATTCAGCCTGATTCCGACAACCACAAGTGCAGATTTTTACTTCAGCTCTATGGGCCGTTACTTCAAATTCACCCGGTCTCCCTGGTTCAAACACCTGTCGTTCAATATATTTGACCGGCTCACTATCAAGAAGAGACGCCTGACATTTATTGCATTCTTTAACCGGAAGGTACTCAATATAGTCAGGGATATCGACCTGTTTAAGACAAGTGCCCTGATGCCCTTTCTTTCCACCGGCTTTATTACCAGAAGACTGTCTCAGACTTTTAGGATTGGGTTTTTCATCCGATGGATCGGTACCTTTATCTGCGGAAAGGTCGTCAGAATGATCTGGAGAATTACTGTTTTTACAAGGTTTTTGATAACCATCAGACGATGGCGGCTGGCTGCTGTTTTGACTGTTCTTGCCAACCTTTTCTTCCAATTCTCGACATCGCTCTTCCAGACAGGCAACTCTCATCCGCAGCTCTGCATTCTCTTTCAAGAGAATCTCAGCCGACATAGTTGCGGGTAGTTCTGGAATCATGCTGGCGAATATTGTGGAAAAATGGTGCTTAAGAGGATGGTATAAAAATCAGAAAATTCCAGATTTATGTGGGGGTGCTGAACAGTTACCCTTGTCGATATTGAACTGGCGCAGGTCTTCCACCAGCAGGATGTCGGCGATTTTTCCGGGAGAGATGGAGCCGACCAAGTGGTCAATACGATAGGCCTCGGCGCTGTTCAGGGAACCCATCTGGATAGCCGTGATTGGGTCAACACCTGCAGCAATGGTCATACGGATCAGTTTATCCATATGCCCGTTTTCCAGGATTTCGGAAGGAATCACGTCGTCAGTACAGAAGCTGACCCGACGGGCCACCCGCGGATTGATATGCGTCACTACCTTCATATTTTCATGGAGGAAGTGGGAAATTGATGACTCACGAACCAGCAGGAACATGCCCTTACGGATTTTTTCCATGGCTTCGACATGATCGTAGCTTTCATGGTCAAGACGCACACCCGCACAGAGTACGGAGTTGAGACGGGTACCTGTGGTCATGGGGGCGCAGCCGAATATTGGCAGATTGTTCTCACCAGCCAGCTCAATGGCCTTCATGACGCCGTCATGTTTGTTTTCGACAAACTCGGAGACGGTTTCCCAGACGCCATACACTTCCGGCCATTTCTGAACTTCCTGATGCACTTCCGGGGTGACGTTAAACCCAACGGTGGATTCAGGCAGGGTGTAGGGAGCCGTGAAGGGCAGACCCCAGAACACTTTTAATGGACCCTGGTTGATTTCGTCCAGAACCTCGCGGACACCTTCCAAACCCGCTGTTACCAGATACTGATCCAGGCCGGAAACAATGCTGGTGGTGCCACAGGGCACCACGGCTTTGGCAAAGCTGGTCATGGACATTTTGCTGCACTCAATATGCAGGTGGCCATCAATCAGACCGGGCACCAGGTACTTGTTTTCAGCATCGATAATCTGAGTATTGTCACCGATATAAGCGTCAACATCTCCGGTAGCTACGATTCTGGAACGGTAAACGGCGATGTCCGCAGGGTAGATCTCTGCGGAGGTCACATTGACCAACTGGCCGTTTTTAATCACCAGGTCGGCAGGAATACGGGCAGCGCCAGCATCAATCAGGTCGCGCAGGTTTTCTTTAATCATGATGTTTTACTCAATACAAAAAAGGGCTTATCAAGGGCTTATAAAGAGCTTATAAAAAGGCGTAACGGGCCAGGAATACCACAGTCAACAGGGCGCATACCGGCGACACGTCGTGCCGTCTCCCGGAGGCCAGTTTGATTGTGGTATAGGTAATAAATCCAGTGGCAATGCCTTCGGTCAGGGTGAAACTGAAGGGAATCATCACCGTAGTGACAAAAGCCGGTGTCGCTTCTGTCAGATCGTCCCACCGGACGCGGGTGAGTTCCGAGGTCATCAGCAGCCCGACATAGATCAGGGCGCCTGCGGTGGCGTACGCGGGAATCATGCCGGCCAATGGTGCAAAGAAGATGGCCAGCAAAAATAACAGGCCAACGACTACAGCCATCAGCCCGGTGCGGCCGCCTTCAGCGACGCCTGTCGCACTTTCCACAAAAGGGCAAACAGAGGAGGTGCCCATGAATGCACCTGCTGCCGAACTGAGGCTGTCGACAAACAGGGATTTGGTGGCATTGGGATAGTTTCCGGTTTCATCGGCCAGGCCAGCTTTATCGGTCACGGCGACAAAGGTGCCGGCGGACTCAAACAGGCTGACCAACATGACCGAGATAATTACCCCCATCAGACTGAGATCAAGAGCGCCCATCAGGTCTAGCTGGCCCAGTACCGGAGCAATGCTCGGGGGCAGGGAGGCGATGCCCTGGTATTCCACATCGCCCAGTAGCCAGCCGAGAAAGGTAATGGTAATAATGGAGATCAGAACTGCCGCTTTAAAGCCACGCTGTACCAGCACCATCATCAGCAGAAAACCGGCACAGCCCAGTATAAACGGAATGGAGCGGACATCTCCGATGGTTACCATGGTGCTCGGCGTTGCCACGATAATGCCGGCATTGTGCAGACCCACCAAGGCAATCATCAGGCCGCAGCCGGTAGCAATGCCAATGCGTAGGCTTAAGGGAATGCTGGTGATGATGTAGGCTCGAAATACGGCAACGGCAGCAAACAGTAACGAGCCCCAGAAGATCACAGCCATGCCGGTCTGCCAGGCAAGCCCCATGCCGCCGACCAGCACAAAGGCCAGGTAGCTGTTCAACCCCATGGCCGGTGCCATGGCGATGGGCAGATTCTTAGGGTAGACATTAAGCTCAAAAAAGGTTCGTTTCCGGCGGCAGAACCCACCTTGAACAGCCACAATAAAGCTTCGAAACCATTATCAATGGCTGAACAAGATGAGTACTGCAAATAGTAGATTAGTTGAAAAAAACTGTTGACCTGTTTCGACCGGTCAGAACTCCTAAGTATGGCGGAACAGCTTGGTTTTACTATACGACAGCGAGATATCCGTCCTTTGGATTTTATCCTCTCACTGATCGATGCCCTCGCTGGTGATGGAAACTGCGATACCCAGGCGGATCTACACCGTAAATTTAACGAGTTGACGGGGCTGAATGTCTCTTATCGTTCTTGGGCAAATCAAGCTAAAAAGGACGCGCTGCCTACTCTTATCCTGTGGCTATGGGTGCAGTGTCTGGAAATATTTTCCCGCAAAGTCATGGCGTTTGATGAAGACAGTCCATTTTCAGAGTTTGAGCACATTCTGATTCAGGACGGTTCGTCACAAGCTGTCTATGATGCCCTGAAAGAAGCATTTCCCGGCAGGTTCTCAACGGTCAGTCCTGCTGCCGTCGAGCTTCATACGACAATGGATCTTCTCACCAACAACCTGGTGCGGGTGCAGCTGACTGAAGATACCCGTTCAGAAAGAGACTGTCTGCCACCACTGCCAACATCCATGGCCTATATCCTGATGCTAATGGATGCCGGTTATTTTGAGCTGGAACTCTTTGCCGCTATTGATGACAGGGAGGGTTCTTTTATCTGCAAGGCACCTCAGAGTATCAACCCGACGATACTCAGCGCGGTACGGGAGGATGGCAAGAATCTCAATCGCTACAAAGGACAAAAACTGAAGGATGTACTGTCTGGCTTCCCCAAAGACCAGTGCCTCGACCTGGATGTAGAATGGCCGGGATTCAAAGCCTGGCCATTCCGCTTGGTTGTCCGCTGGAATGACAAAAAACAGAAGTGGGTTTTCGTTGTGACCAACCTGAACCGGGTGGAGTTCACCTTGAGTGATGTGCTCCAGGCCTATCGTCTACGGTGGCAGATAGAGCTGATTTTCAAAGAGATCAAATCCTATTCAGGGTGGCATCGTTTTAACACCAAATCAGCGACACTGGTGTTTAGCCTGATTCTGATGTCCTTTGTGGTTGTGACGTTGAAAAGGTACCTTGCCCATGCTGCACAGGCGAACCTCTGTGAAAGTGGGAGCATTGAGGAAATCTCGACGCACAAGGTGATGAAAAGTGGGACTCACCTGTTTGGTAATGTGATTTCATCGTTGATGAATGCAGGAAAGTCATTGGTCTCATGCATTAAAAAGCTACTGGACTTCTGGGGAAATAATGCGAAACGAGAACACCCTGCACGGGATGGTTGTTCAGGGCGTACAAGATTAGGCCTTTGTGCGGTGGGTGGGGCTTAATGTCTACCTTAAGTGGGCAGATTAGCCAACAGGCCCATGGCAATGCTGCCAATGGCGGCGATCAGGCAGGTGGTGACAAATACTGCCTGGGCATCCATTCCCGCAGCGGAAAGAATCTGTGGATTTACAAAGATGATATAGGCCATGGTCAGGAAGGTGGTTATGCCGGCCATTACTTCCTGGCGGATATGGGTGCCCTTGGACCGAAGTTGAAATTGACGCTCTATCCATCCGGTCTTTTCCGGCGCAGGACATTGGGATTCAGTAATATGACGGGACGCTTCAATAGCCGCAGTAGTCATTACAAACTCGGATGGGAAATCAATGGATGATGTTGAACGATTGTTCTATTAAAAAATATTATACGAGCGTTTAAATTAATTGCATTATATAAAACAAGGGTTTGCGTAAATTACTTAACGTTGTAGGTATCTTGTGAGCGTCATGATGAATGACCAGCCCGAATATTTCATAAATAAGAGCAGGTTCCGCCCAATCACCTGATATGATTGGGTCGACTAAAAAAAAGCTTCGGAAGAAGCAATCCGGAACCTGCTATGACGAAACATACACAAGAAACCCTTCGTTTTCACCCTGTTAATGGTAAAACTGTCAGAGCTGATTTTAACGGAGGGGAGTTGTCCTCCGATTTTGGCGCGCTGCTGCTTCGTGAAATGGCCATCCGCAGCGAGCTAATTCCCCGGCTCGTCAAGGCAATCCAGGACAAACGACATCAATCCTATATTGACCATTCCATGCAGGATCTTCTGACGCAAAGAGTGCTTCAAATGGCCTGCGGTTATCAGGATGCCAATGACAGCAACCATTTGCGCAAGGACCCGATGTTCAAGCTGGCTGTTGGTCGCAGTCCTCTGAATGCCGAAACCCATCTGGCATCAGCCCCCACATTTTCACGACTCGGGAAGGGCTTGTCCCGCAGGGATATATACGACCTGGCCTACGCCTTTGCAGAGCATTTTCTCAGCAGCTATAAAAAACCGCCCAAGCTGGCAGTCATTGATCTGGACCACACAGCCAGCCTGACCCACGGTGCTCAACAGTACAGCTTGTTCAACACCAAATACGGCAATACCTGCTATTTGCCACTGATGATTTTTGAAGGTTTGAGCGGGAAGTTGATCACAGCCATTCTGCGGCCCGGGAAAACACCCTCAGGGCGGGAAAATGCCGCCATTGTTAAACGTCTTTTGACGCTGATCCGGCAGTCATGGCCGAAAACACATCTGATCATCCGGGGAGACAGTCACTTTTCCCAACCTGAGCTGATGCACGTTGTTGAGCAGGATAAAGCTGCTGATTACGTGCTGAGTAAAGGCGCTGGGCATCCAACGGCCTTACGGCCAATGTCGGATGAAAGCATGGCGGAAGCTCGCCTCTGCCTCCAGGCACGTACAGCTTACGCTCGATTGAATAAGTTACCGATACCTTACCGAGTGCGTCTGTATGGCGAGGCACAGTATCAGGCGAAGAGCTGGAAAGGGCTGGATACACGTGTCATATATAAGGCTGAAGTGAACCAGATGGGTGATAACCCTCGCTTTGTCGTAACCTCCATCAAGAATGCCTCGGCCCGGTGCATTTATGAGCAGTTCTATTGTCCCAGAGGACAGGATGAAAACTACATCAAACACCTGAAAAATGATCTGTCCTGTGATCGGACATCGGATATGAGCTTTCGGGCGAATGCATTGCGTATGTACTACGCCTGTGCTGCGTACGTTCTGCATTACGAAATGAGAACCACTGTATTGAAGGATACAGAGATGCAGAGGGCTCAGCCTTCAACAGTGATCGCCAAGCTGTTCAAAATTGCCGTTAAGGTGGTGGAGTATAAAGACCGAGTTAAGTTACATCTGCCCAGCAGTAACCCAATGAAAGTGTTGCTACAACGAGTGACGGAAGCTTTTGCTGCCATTCCAGTTCTCAGACCGGGATAACAGACACAGCTTTTCGGTTGGGGAGGCGTTTTATTGGATCAGCTGAAGGAGGTTGAGGGTTCGGTGCGCCTGGTGTCAGGTAAATCGTTATGTTTTTTGACATAAAGCCATGGCGGGACGCAATATCAATGCAGAAAAATACGCTGCTACGATTTGGCAGGCCATGTTTGTTCAAAAAAACATCAGCCGTTCGAGTTGTAGCAGCGTTTATGAAACATTCGGGCTAGGAGGCTGTCCGAGAATAGCCTGATTAAGTATAATCAGGCATTTTCTGCCCACTTTGTTGTTGCCGAAACGGATGTCATCAATCAAATTCAAAGATAACCCTGCTGATTTTGACCAGCACCTGATGTTCCCATCGAACATCTTCGACCTGCTGCCACCAGATCATGATTGCTTCGTTTTTGAAGATATCTTCAAGCATATCGACACCTCTGAAGTGGAAAAGCAGTATCACCATCTTGGCCAGAATGCCTACCACCCACGACTGATTATATCGATCCTGATCTATGCCTATAGCCATGGTGTGTTCAGCTCCAGGGAGATTGAACGGCGCTGCAATCAGGACTTGGCTTTCATGTATATCGCCAAACAGCACTGCCCAAATTTCCGGGTGCTCAGTGACTTTCGTAAAAACCAGGCCACCTTTTTTAAAAGCAGTTTCAAACAGAGCGTGCTGCTCGCCCGGGAACTACAGATGGCCTCGCTGGGCCACATCGCTCTTGATGGTTCCAAATTCAAAGCCGACTCATCAAAGCATAAGGCCATGAGCTACGCACGACTTAAGGCCAAAGAAGCTGAATTAATGGCTGAAGTTGAGGCCCTGATTAAAAAAGCCGAAACCAGTGACAGTGAAGAGGACGATGCTTATCAGCAGGAGACTGGCTACAGCATTCCTGAAGACTTGCAATTCAAGCAGGAACGGTTAGAGAAAATCCAGGAGGCCAAAAAAGCGCTTGAAGAACGGGAACAGGCCCTGAATCCCGATAAGCCGATAGACGACAAAAAGCAAATCAGCTTTGCTGATCATGATGCCAGGATCATGGGTAAAAAAGGCAGTGGCTATCAGTACAGTTATAACGCCCAGATCAGCGTCGACAGCGATAATGGTATCATTGTTGGCCAGCACATCAGCCAGCATGCCAATGACAAGCAGGAAGTAAAGCCTGCACTTGAAGCCATTGCAGAAGCAACAGATAACGCGTCCATTGGCAAAATGAGTGAGGATAATGGCTATTACTCAGGGCCCAACCTGCAAGCGTTTGATGATGCGAACATTGACGCTTACATGGCTACGGATCGACAGGAGAAGCCTGCAACAGAGGGACTGGAAGACTCTGACAGAAAGTTTGTCAAAGCGGATTTTATTTACCATGAAGCAGACGACAGCTTTACCTGCCCTGCCGGTGAGAAGCTGATTTATAACACGGCTAGCAAAGCAAAACACAAAAGCTACCGCGTCAGTAAAGATATCTGCCGGGATTGCCCGTTACGTAAAAGGTGCAGTGGTGACAACAAAGACCCGGGGAAAGTGATTCGCACAGACCGCCACGAAGCCATACGCCAGGCGATGAACCGCAAAATGGAAACCAAAGAGGCCAAAGCGGTTTATGAGCGTCGCAAGGTGATTGCGGAACCGCCTTTTGGCCAAATCAAGAACTCAGGATTCAGAGGGTTCAGTGTCCGGGGTAAGGAAAAAGTGGCTGGAGAATTTTCACTGGTCTGCAGTGCTTATAATTTCAAAAAAATTGTCAAATCGGTTTCAACGGGATCAATCCGTCTTGAAGAAGCAAAAAGGCTTAAAATGGCAGCATAAAGGCAAGCAAAAGGGTAAAAAACGCAATTTTTACCCCAAAACAGGCTAAATTTAGGTCAATATTTGATCAGCCAAGAAAATGCTGAAGCTTTCGTTTTTTCAATAGCTAGTTCTCGGACAGCCTCCTAGGAGGTTGGTTTGCCCTATTCATCTATTGTTGTGCTGACCGGTGCGGGAGTCTCTGCTGAATCGGGAATCAGAACGTTCCGGGCCAGTGACGGGCTTTGGGAGGACCATCCTGTTGAGGATGTTGCAACACCTGAAGGTTACGCTCGAAACCCCGCACTGGTGCAACGATTTTACAATGACCGGAGACGGCAATTGCAAACCGTTGTGCCCAACCGGGCCCATCAGGTACTGGCAGAGTTTGAACGTCAGTTCTCTGGGAGTTTTCTTCTGGTGACTCAGAACGTGGACGATCTGCATGAAAGGGCAGGGAGCAAGCAGCTGATTCACATGCATGGAGAATTGTTGCAGGTTCACTGTCAGGAGACAGGGCAGGTTTTTTACTGGGATCAGGATGTTACCGTTGATACTCAATGTGAATGCTGCGGTATTGCTGGTAACCTCCGCCCTCATATTGTCTGGTTTGGTGAGGTACCGTAGTTGTAGACATTACCCAAGATAATTTTAACCTCAAGCTTAGCGGTGTGGTACTGAATCAGGCTGATAAAATACGAATTAATCTAAATTATTTGTAAAGATTTCCTTTCTTTTTGTGATATATACGACGATGTATTTGTATAGCACTTTTCATCTACAGGTGAGTTAGATGTATCTAGAACATCCGTAGATGCATCTATAAGCAAATCTAAAAAAACTATACGACAATGTTTAATGTTAAAGAGGGTGAGACGTCCTCTAAGCCCCTATTTACAAGGGGTTAGAGGAGTTCTAAGCTCTTCAGAACTTCAAAGAGGAGCTGGTTATGAAGGCACTACTGAAATTTGAACCTAAGCAGGAAAAGAAGAGGCTTTTGTTCTGTAACATTGGTTACATGAAAGACTATAAAGGTAATACAGAAGATGACTGTATCGAAGGAGGTGGGTCTTTTGTAGACGAAGAAGGGTATGGTCATGAAGTATGTAACTTTGTCCTTGAGACCAACAAAAAGAATGCTTTCGGATATGTTCAGACTTCTAACAATGGTCAGATCAACATAGACCGCTTAGGGGCAGAAGCACTGGATGAGTATATAAGGGGCGTTGATATTGTCTTTACTGCAAAACATCCAGAAGGTGGTACTGTCATTATTGGTTTTTATCTGGATGCTAAGGTGTACAGGCACTATAAGCAGTTCAAGTGTACACCAGACATTTATGCTGAAAATGATATCAATGGTTATCGAATATGTGCGCTTAAGGAGAACTGCTTTCTGATAGCACCAGAGGAAAGAACCTTTTTTATTCCAAGAGGCTGTAAAGGTGGTATTGGTCAATCGAATGTGTGGTACGCCGATACACCAGAAGCTAGGTTCACTAGAAGAAGGGTACTGAAATACATTGATGCTATAGCCAAATAGTAATCACTTTTATCTTATCGAATACCAAATCTTTGTTAGTAAAGAAGGTACTCATTAAATTAAATTAACCTCTGATTCGATTATGAGTTTCATTAACTCCTTGGGTGTGTTTTGCTCTAAAGAAATACATCCAAGGATATGATCAAATATATAATGCACTTGGTTTTCTGAGAAAATGTTATTGCTTACAACATCAAAAGGTATCGAATTTGTATGTTCATATAGGTACATAAAATAAGCATCGCGTAATAAATTAATATCAAGATCATTTTTTTTATATTTTCTTGATGGAATGACATCTTTCGATATGTACAGTAACTGAGCAATTTGTTTATCTGTAACTTCTGGCCTTCGATATAAGAGATCACATCTATCAACTAGCTTTCTATTTCTGAATGGTAGTTTTTGAATGACCTCTTGTATTCTTAGCTTAATCAATTTTCTTTTTATAGAAGTGTAGTTTCTGAGTCCAGGTATTCTTATATCTATGAACTCTCTTTGTGTCATGTAGTCCAATGCTTTCGTCTTATTCCTTTCTTTATAATGCCTATATGTGTACTTAGAAGTGTATAGACTCACACCTTTATTAAATTTTGACATCTATAATGACTCCGATTAATGAGCTGCTAGGCGTGTATATCAGATGATATACCATTGGCTCTTCTGGACTGAATATGTTTGTTTCGCAGTGTTTTATGGTTGCTGAGATGTAAAATATTTCAGGGCTTCATCGTATAAACAGTTAATGTCGCTTCTATTTGCTGGGTCACTTAGATAGACATGAACTTCCACATTGTTAGTATTAATATCTATATTCTTATTGTTTGCATCTTTTGTCAGGTAATCCTCTGGATTCCCATTCTGTATACATGAACTGAATTTATTGTACTGCTTCAAATGGTATAGTTGATTAAAAACAGACGACCTTACATCAATCGCTTTTTCAATTAGGATTAGTGTGTTTTGTACGAAATATACGACGATTCCATGTTCTTGCCAACTCTGGAGATGTTCATTGTATTCATTAATATAAAAATTGTACGAAGGTAAAACATGTGAAGTTTCGAAATAGTTGAGAATTTTCATTGTTTCCATCCTCCGTTGAAGTTCTTGATGGGGGATTTTTCATTTCTCTCTCTCTGCATGTATTCAGAACCGAACGTGCTCTGTGTATTATTGGGGTTATCTTCTTTCGTACCGCCAGCTAATTCAACAATACGAGCAATATCTCTGTCCATCACATCGCTGTCTTTGAGCTCGGGCATTTTCTTTTCTTTTTGCTTAATAACAAAGTCGTCTAGCTTTATATCTGTGTATAGCTCAGTATTTGTATTGGTATTCTTAATCGTGCTAGTCATTTTATCTAATGATCCGAAATCATAATGATCAATATCATGTTTATTCTTAGTTGTAGGAATCTTCATTGATTCATGTAATTGGACTAGCTCTGCTTGTAAAGCTAGTTTGTGCTTAATAATTGACATAATGGCTTTGTCATTTCTTTGCTGGTAAGCTTCAAATAACTGTGTATCTGTATTTTTCACTTTCATATTATCGCTGTATTTTTTAAGGATGCTGTCAATAGTACTTCTGGCTATCCCTGTACTTTCAGAGATGTACTTTTTGGAGATACCTGCTTTATGACATTCCACTATTAATTTCATTAATTTCTCATTTGTTTTCTTAGGCATAACTTATCTCCTTTTGCTTTTTCTGTTGGAGTTCTTGTATCGTTTTCGCTGAGTGTTTGATTTGTCGAGAGCTTTGAGAAGTGATAATAAAAGACTGCCTGCTGCAATTGAGCCCTTAGCAATACCTGAAAATATTTTGTTAAAAGTACTAGTTTCGGTTGCTTTTTTAGCTGTATTAATTCTTCTTGCAAGTATTGCTTTTTCTTCACTTGAAGCTGCTTTGTAATTATTCTTCATTGACTCAATATCATCTCTGATAGCTTTCTGGAGTGCTTTAACATTTGAAGAAGTCATGTTTTTAGCTAATGTACTCATCTTTTTAATATTTCTTTCATTTGCTTGCTGTTCTTCAGCTATAGCAATTAAGGTGCTTCCAGCAGTACCAAACTGTCGTGTATTGTTTTGGAACTTCTTACTCTGTATGTCGACATTGAATTGTTGACGCATCAAGTCTTGAAGTTCTTGTACTTCTTTTTTGGAAGCTCTGTACTTGCCAGTGAACAAGTTTTCAATCTTCTGCATTGTACTTCTTGCTTGCATTGGTCGTATTGGTTTTGGGTCTAGTACTTCTACCTGATCATCTTTGTCAGCAGTGACCTTTTCACTGCGTTCTATATCGGATGATGTGCGTTCACTGCTCTCTGTATCTTTAATATCATTGGGGTTATGTACTGTACTATTTGTATTCAAGTCTTCATAATCAAAGTCCTGTCTGGAAGCGGTGGGAGTCTCTATTCCATAGTGAGCCTGAGCTTTAAGATTTAGCATATCTGTTGTTGTTTTATCTAAAACAGATTTCCCTGTCTCATTATCCATCCATTTACGACCATCGAAGTTGTATACTTTTGATCCTTTCTTGATCTTCGTACCTTCTGGTACTTCTTTCTGTTTGAACATGTACGATGTAGGCTGAACAACTCTATCGTTGCTTTGGGCGTATGGGTTCTCATAGTCTGTGCTGGTAAGCCGTCTAAGCCCTGTACTGTCATGTTCTATATCATATGATCCTGTTGGGTCTGAGACTCTAATAGCACCAGCATGGTATTCAGGGCGCATACCTCCTTTAAAGGCGCAATTGCCATGAGTTCTTCTTTTCTCCCAAGAGTCATCATTGCATTGAACATCACTGCCTATTCTTAGTGATGGCTTAGTTGCTTCAGTAAGAAACTCGATTGAAATATTAATCGATTCAAGTAGCTCATTATGATTTTCTTTTTGAACTGCCTCTAATATCCGTGCGTGTACATAATCCTTCATTTAACTCTCCATTTGATACCCCATGTTTCTTTTAACTATTTATTGCTACACGGATGTAGTGAAAGGGCTAAATATTTGTAACTACAAAAGGAGATTTCATGAAAAGTGAGTTCAGAACTGAAAGATACGTCGCCTTGGACATAGAAACATTTGATGTTGTTTATATTGGTTATTGCAAGGCTGATCCAGAAGTTAAGCAAGAAATAAAGAATGCCTTTGATGATCTACAGTACATAATAGAAAATACTGGATCAAATATAGATATAAATGACTTGTGTATAGTTGGTTTTAAGACGTTGGGGCTTTTTAAAGAAAACTCGACTGTTAAGAGGAAAGCTCAGTTACTTAAAAAAGAAATTGAGCATTTTGAACCAGTATTGAATATGGAAAGCCGTAAGCATACAAGGCAGAAATTAGATGAAATTAATAAAAGGGAGGATGATTAATGAATGGAAAGCTAAATTCAAAAGCTAGAATTCAAAAGCTGCCGCAGACACAAGATGAATTACAACATGATATTGATGTTTTAGATATGCAGCTTAGTAGAATGGACTCCGGAAGCGTTGATTCGAATGATAATGAATTTTCAATAGCACAGGAGCTACGTCACTTAATGGATACAATGGAAGTTCCAAGAGTACGAAAAGAAGATGTAGGCACAGATGAGTTAGTAGAAAACCCACTGCTTGGAATTGCTGCTCGTGCTGCTGGTACTGCAATAGGATCAGGTGTAGCAAAGAAAATAACTTCTGAAAGTACCTGTTCATGTGTATCTAGTAGGGATGATATCCGAGCTTGCTTAGACAACCTAACAAGTTTAGAGGATGAAGTACCTGAAGAAGAGAGAGAGTTAACTTTAGATGATGAAATCACTCTGAACAGGGCAGAACGAATTATGCAGAACACAAGTAAGGAAACTGTAGATTCACCAGAAGTTGAGCTTATGAGAAGTACTATGGATTCACTAGATAGTGATGAAGATCAGCTTATGGATCAGTTCATGGCAATTGCACTTGAACTAAAAGCAAAAGGGAGAATATGAGAATGAGTTCAAGTAAGAAACACTCTGTAGTAAATGGCCTTAATATATTAAAGTCCAAAGCTGGAATGAGCTTATCACCTGAAGTTGAAGAGATATTTTTAGATGTTCTTGATGAAATATACTCAGATGCTGCTAATGCTATGAGAGAAGAACTATCAGAAAGATACAGAAGGGATAAGGAAGATATCATAGTAGGTCTAGAAAAAATGGCACAGGATAACCTCCAAGAGTTAAAGGACTACTGTATTACTAGTGCTGCACAAGTATTAAAAAAACAAAGACAAAAAGATATGGAGGTTTTACAGCGTAAGTTAGCAGAGCTAGATGCAGATATGGCATTACGTAAAGGGGAACTACAGGATGAGATTCAGCAGAAATTAGCAGGCTTTAACCGTCTTATGGAGCATGTTGTTTCTGAGGAAATGTCTGAATTACTACAACATCTCCTAGAAGCAAAAAAGAATAATTTTGGTAGGGAAATTTATGATGCTTTCTATAAAGAGTTTATGGGTACTCAATTTAATGAGCATAAAGTTCTTTATGAAATGAAACATAAAGCCCTGAATATGAAGAAAGAACATATTATTGTTAAGCAGCAACTAGATGAAAGTAAGCAAAAGAACAGAGTCTTGGAAAAACAGAGTAGACTGCTTGAAGACACCATAAAGAGAAAGGAAGTTATCGGAGAGCTACCAATTCAAGATTCTCTTAAAAATGGAGTGTATGAGAGTTATGAGTCTGTACCTACAGAGAAACTTGATAGTGTACTTCGAGCAGCTATACAGAATGGTACTTTGTTAGACTTTTATAAGAATAGGAAAGGTAAGGAGCAGTTTTCGTCTGTGCGTACAAAAAAACAAACCTCCAAGGAGCAGTCTGCTATGGAGCCAGTACAAACCGAA
This sequence comes from Endozoicomonas sp. SCSIO W0465, assembly GCF_023716865.1. Classification (NCBI taxonomy): domain Bacteria; kingdom Pseudomonadati; phylum Pseudomonadota; class Gammaproteobacteria; order Oceanospirillales; family Endozoicomonadaceae; genus Endozoicomonas; species Endozoicomonas sp. SCSIO W0465. The sequence goes on along the minus strand of NZ_CP092417.1, from coordinate 3,593,240 downwards.
GGTGATTACTTCTTAACCGATGATTACTTCTTAACCGACCTCGATAGTCTGTTAAGTAAGGCAGGGCTGCCAGCTCATACTGACACTTTGACTCGTTCAGTAACCAATGTAGGCCGTAAATGAATATTTTTAAAACGAAAGCCAGTCAATTGTTCAGCTGGCTTTCCATTTAGCGTGTTCTTCTAGAAGATAATCAATTCCTCCCTTGTGGTCATGTGAGCCATCGAAGTACTTGATCATATTTTCATAATAAACATCTGGATAGTTGTGCTGAACAGCAATTTTCCTGAATTTGCCATATCCCGGCTCGTTGTTATCTTTCCATAGTTGGTATATTTCGGGTAGATGTTTCCAAGCAAGAAGATTTAGAGGCTTTTTCTTTGTCATCCCATGCTCCCAAGGCAATGTTCCATACATATGACTGTCCTTGCCTTTTCTCCCATATGTGGGATGATCTTTTCCTTTTCTCTTGAGGATATGTCTATCTCCCATCTCTGCCTTGTTCTGCTTCTGTGTAATGAAACGACAATTGCCCATGACATATCCTCCGGTATCGCCAATACGACCTAGTTGATAGGCATTAGAGCCTCTACCTATCTGCTTTGGCTCTGTGATATCTGCATTGAAAGCCAACTGCAAATATTCATCTTGTGTTAGATCAAACGGAATGTTTACTTTTTTTGCATTTCTTTTCTTCTGACGCCATTTATTACCAAAGCCGATCATTGTCGAGTATTTGTACTTCGCACTAGAGCTTTTATTCAATTGCAAATGTCCTAAAGTGATCTGTTCATTTATCCAGTTGTTGAATTCCATATTTTCCTTTTTTTTAAAATTAAAAAACAATTAGTATATTTTAACATTTTTAATATGAGCTCATATGAGCTCAAAAAAAAGCCCAGACAATTAATTGTCTGGGCATTTTCTAGAACACATTAGGATTGTGCGTTATTGATTATACGTACTATTTATTAGCAAGTACTTTTGGTTCTCGTTGTTAATACATGCCTTCCATTTATCGCTAGCTTCAATAGATAGTTGGCGGTAAACGTCTTTATCTGCTTCAGTCTTAGCTTTTCCTCTTTCAGTAAGCATCTGCTGCATGTACTGCCATTCACCTGTACATGCTGTTTTTGCTTTAGTTCTAGAGTTCTCCTTCTGTTTCTCTGGCATAGAGTCCCATTGGGCTTGCCATAAACTGTCTTGTCGTTTTGTGTCAGCAGTGACCTTCTCACTGCGTTCTGTGTGCTGTTGTGTGCTGGTGATGGCTGATGCAGTACATGCAATCCCAAGTGCACCAGCAATTACAAGTACACGCTTCTTGTGATGAGCTGTAGGAGCTTTCCTATAAGCCTTAGTTGCATAAACAATTCCCCATAAGCCACCAGTACAAAGTGTCCCTAGTGCGTGAAGAAAGTGTTGTTTCTTTGATAAGCCATTTGATTTAGGTGAGTAGGTATTCATGATATGTACTTATGATAGTTAGAATGGAAAGGGGGCTTCCCCCTTAATTAATTAAGCGTCTTTTTTCTTTCTACTATTCTTGATTTTGTTGTACACATCTTGTATTGCTGAATCGAAAGTCCCTTTGAGTACCTCTTTTTTCATGGAGTCTAATGCTTTAGATGGATCATAATCAGCAGGTACAATCAACATAGTGTCACCATCTTCATTAATTTGTATTGGTGTTACACCGAAGCGGATACGACATACAAGTTTATCTTCACCTTCATATTGCATTATTTTGGTTTCGTATCTCATCATTGTACGAAGTTCTTCAATAGTCCTTACTGTTTCATTTGAGGTATATACCTTTTTTGCAGTTACCGCTTGAGCAAAGAAATCATTTTTAGTAATGGCCATCTGCTTATCTCCGTCTGTTATTGATTAATGTGTGTTTCTATGTGGCCTATTACAATGTCATGTATTCGTTTACTCAACTATTTCGTTATAAAAATACGATACTGATTTTTTATCTGTAACTCCGAGAATATAAAAAAGCGCAATCGTGATTTTAAGTGCTCATTTATAATTTCTAACGGGAGTTGTTAGATATCGCACATTAGGTACTACAATCATCTATACCCACCTTAGAATGGATTTTTGATGGGATGTTGGTGGTTATGGTTTGTATATGTGGGAGAAGTAAAAAAAATATTTTGAGAGCCAGGGACTGTATAGGGAATAAAAAAGAGGCTTAAGCCCCTTTTAGAATACAAAGTAAACTAGTCGATTATTGCTAGTTCGCTTTCGGTAGCTCTTGCTCTATGGAAGTGATAATAGTCATGGAATAGTTCGTTGAGTCTTTGATAGTGCTCTAATGCTGAGCCTGATGCCTGTTTGCCTTTTTCGTAGTAAAACCCGCAGAGATGGGACAGGGCGAACATTGTGGCGCACCTGCTAAATTGATAATTAGATATTGTATATTCACGTCCCCAAGTATCATTAGCAACAACGATCCTGTCTTTTTCACCTTGGTATATTGCAATTAAACCAGATTCGTCATTTTCATTTTCAATGTAATATTCCCACTGACCACCATTATACTCTGGGTTGATTTTTCCTGCTGCATTAAAAAGAATGTTTTCTAGTAGCATTGCATCTGTTCCAAGTTCCTTGAATATATCTACTTTTCTCATTGTAATGCTCGCTTAATATGCGTTGGAGTTTGTTATTAAGTACTGAGTGCCGTTGAATTCGAAGGTACAAATCTCACCATTGATTTCTAAGTCACGTCCATAGCTTTGGTAGTCGAAGTACTGTTTAGCAATATCTGGAAGTTCCATTTCCTGTATTAAATCATGTGCATAATCTTCAATGGAGTCTGTTGTGATATGAATATCATCTATGTAGGCTAAAGCATCATTAGGATTTTTATGAAGGCAATCTATTAAGTACTGGAAAGCAGCAAGTTTCTCGCCGCTTTGGTATTGGATTTCATCTATGATCTCAAAATACTCTTCTACTGAACTGCATTTATCAAATAGCTCTTGTGAACCAGTATCCCCATCTATGTACTGTACTTCATGTTCAAAATCACCGCAGAAGTGTTCGATGAGGTCAATTTGCTTAGCTGCCTGTAGCTTTACCTCATACTCTTCAGATGAGCTGAAATAGAAGTAGGAGAGTTCTTGGTTGTATGGTACTGCACATAGAACCTCCATATCCCTTGTGTTGCATGGTTTGTTTAGTTTTTTAACTTGCATGACTTACCCTATCTGTACGACACATGTCAGTTATGTAAGGTAATGTCATGCTCAGAATTGTTCAATAATTGAACGATAAAGAATTTCTATTGTGTTTATGTTCAGGGGTAAGTGCCTCGTATAGATGTATATTCTTTATGTGGTTATTTTTACGAGATAAATTCCTCAATAATCTGATATATGCAGGAATATAAGTTTTTATAATTTTTTTTGAGGTACTGGCGCAAATTTTAGAGGTCTCCCGCCATATTACGAATGCAGAGAGAACAAACGTTCATAACTGCACATAGCGTCTAGGTCTTTCTGACCAGTCTAAAAAAGTAAAACTATATATTGGGAGTTCATCATGGGTAATTTCTTCGATATCGCTAAAACTGTAAACAATGTTCGTGTAAACAAAAAGGAGCTTACAATTCAGGATAAGCGCAATATTGCAAAGCCACATGTACAGGTAAAGGGTAATGATCTGTACGCTTGGGTCAAATATGGGGTTTTCATTCTGGAAGTAAATGAGCAAGGTGATAAGAAATATGTAGTTCCTGCTGATCAATTTACTGAGGATCAAGCAAGGGTTGCAATTCAAGAGCGTATTGATGACGGAACATTTGATACCAATATTGAACGTGCATTTCAAAAAACACGTGAAATCGCTGCAAATCGTAAAAAATAAGATTCAATAATTATAATTTTCAAAACTAATAGCCCTATTAATTTAGGGCTCTATATTATAGGGGTTCAATATGTCTAGTTTTACTATTATTTCAGCTGATGTTGATTATACAGATGATGTGCATGTATCAAAACTTGCAGGTGCATATAAAGACTTAAAAAATGGTATGTCACCAGATGATGTTCAATTTAAACATCTCATCAAATATTCCGAGCTTAGTTTTTTGATTTCACATCTGAATAGGGGGTCATTACTTTGTTATAAAAATGATGATGTTGAATATTGGTATGTTGATAAGGATACCAGTTCTTTGGCTATTTCTGCTTTTTTGCATGGATATGACATTGATACAGTACAGGAAGAATGTGAATTAAGCATTTGTGAAGTACTTTATCTTTATCATTTTGTTGAATTGGATCGGTTGCAAACATTTGGTACAGATGACCCTAAAGATTACGAAGAAATCGAAAATTTCCTTCAGTCAATTATGGACGCTGTAAAGTATATTTCAAAAAATGAAACTATGAGTAAAATTTATCAATTCTTAATGAAGAAGATGAAAGTTTGGAAGTAACTCATGTTGATGTTTTTGCAGAGGATTTTGATCCTTGTAAGTTTAAAGTATATATTCCAGGATCGGAGGAATAATTTAAGTATTATCACCAAATAGGGGGGGGCGTAGCCCCCTTTTTTGCGTTTATGGCTCAAAATTTTCAATCACCCATCCAGTTCTCAGGGTGACAATTCTCACAGACAGTCATTTCGCCTACAGTTGATAGAAAAAACTGAGGTGTCCAAGATTCACACCTGTCACATTTGTACTCTATTTCTAATGAATCCTCATTTTCACAAAATACACACCTAAAACCGCTATCAGATTCATCATCTTGTACTAACATACCTTTCTGATTGCATTCTGGACAGTCATAGCTTGTAAATTCGTATAGATGAGAGTCGATCATACGATCTTTAGGACTCACCCCTCGACATAGTTCACTATGTTTATCTATCTTACCTTTCAATAATATTTGTGCTTCCTTCAGATTCTGCTCATACTCATCTGAAAGGGTCTCAAATACTTCTTGACGATCCTCATTTAACGCCAAATCCATATCATATAGATCCATACAGTCTATAAATGGTGTGATTTCCCTTATCAAATAACCCAGTTTAAGCCTCACTTCTTTTGGGTTGAAAGAGAAATCAAAGTGTTCGATATCATTTCGTAAGTCTTTTATTGAATCTATACAGTCTTCAAGTTCTGAATCTAAAAATAAAACACCTGTTTTTGTGCATTTGTGGCATTTGTTGATTTCAACTGCATCAGATACCGTTATTGTGTGAGGACGACTGTTCTTAAGCAATTTATTGAATTCATACCCATTGGAAGCTAGTTTTTCATAAGCTTCTACAATATTAAGGTTATCTATACCATGTTCTGTTTTAAATTTACTTTTATTAAGATTTCTATATACATCGCTATAGACTAAGTGCGGAGTGTACTTCTGTACAGAATACTTGAGCGTAAGTTCAACAAAATGCGCCATATGTAAGATAGCGAACTTATGTGCTTTTATATCACCATTTTGTCCTTGTTCAAATTTCGATAATGACTCATTAAGACTATCAATTGCATTTTGAACAATTGTTAATTTGTATTCCATTAGTACACCAGACTCTGATTTGTTGGGTAGTATATCTAACTAGCTGGTCGTATTGAAGACGTGGAAATTAGTGGTGCATTGCGTGAATTGCTTATTTTCATTTTTTGTGTCAGCAGTGATCTTGTCACTGCGTTCTGTATGTATTTTTTTGCGGCAGCTACATCGTAAAGTTTCGTGCAGCACAAGCGGAAAATTCTACGGAACCTAACATCTCAGCGAAGCTACCTGACCCTGAACAATTACCTAGATATGTACATCCAACAAACAAATAAGAAATGGGAAGTGTGTTCTGCTGGGATGTGATCCCAAAGGGATTGCAGTCCGAAGGGCAAATACTAACGCTGTCGCTTCCAGTTCTTTGTTGTATTGGCCTCAGGTGTGGTGGGCATAACGAAGTGAGGGCAGAGGCCAATGGAGCAGTGAGCTGCGAGTGATTGATTACTGGAAGTAATACAAGAAGGAGTGGACGCAACGCTACTATTATGTAAGTAACTAGCGGCGGAAAAAGTGTTGCGTTTCTATGCCAATACTCCCCAGATCCTCATTTACGTAGGGCTATAGGCATTTAGGTATACATCCCAGCCAATCACATCCCAGCGGAAAATGGGTTGCTTTTCTATGCCAACACTCCAGCAAGCCACTAACTCCCAAGATCATTTTCTAACCAATAACCCTCATGAATTACTCGAGCATGAAAATTGTTTTAATAAACTACGCAACAAAAAAAGCGCATTATAAGCAACTTTTGTTGTTTTCTATTAAATACAATAGAACGCAACGGCAAAGCTAATCAGGGAGAGCAATAATGCAACGATTTACTACCAAGCTATACATCAACGCAGATGATACAGAAATTAATGGTCATACATACAGAAAGGATACAATCACAGGTTTTATTAATTTAACAATAGGAATAGATGGTGTTCCGTTATTAGATGAAACAACAACGCTCTATGTTAATACAACCACTGAATTAAAAAATGACAGGCTTAATACAATTCTAGGTGCTTGGTCTTATGGTTTTAAAGGAAGACTAAAAAGCACACAATTATTCTACAAATCACATTATGAAAATGTTGTTGTTGTTTCTGGAACAGTAACTAAAGACATTAATGGAGGTAAAGGTAAGAAAGCTATTGGTTGCTGGATGGCTGCATATGATAAGCAGATATTAGTATTTGAATTACATCTTGCAGATGGGAGTATTAGACGTGTAACACAAGATGATTTATTTGATACTAATTCACATAACCAAAAAGAATCAGATTTCTTAGAGTTCGTAGTTATTGATAATACATTAGATACCAACATTAGTATTCAAATGTCTAAGGCTAAAACAGATAAGAAGGTGACAGGTAGGTTTACTGATGATCATAGAGCAGAAATACTTGGTTACATGAAAAAAGGTGCAAAGGATTCACAACTAGCAAAACTATATGGAAAGAATAGAAGCACCATGAAAAGACTAAGAGATAAATTTAAGAAGGAAGGCAAGTTATAAATATGGCAATTACAGGAGGGGTTAAATGAAATGCAAGAAATTGAACGTCTTCGTCTAATGATATTTAAATTGAAAGAAAATGGAACACCACAACATAAGATAGATGAGCTTGTTCGTGGGTGGATAAGAGAAGTTAGAGAATTAGGGAGTACAAGAAATGATTGATGATATGGAAGAATTTTTTAAAAAGGCGAAAGATGATTTCATGAATAATAATGATGAACCTAAGATTGAGCGTTCTATAGGCTTTAATGTCCAGAAGAAGTCCCGTTCTAAGTTTCTCTTGGAGTCAATACAAGCTTTTAATAGACTTGAGAATCTCGGCTATATCACTTGGAGTTAAAAAAATGCATAAAAAACAGATCCCTAGAAATTATCTTTTCATTATTAAAACTGATAATCCAATCAAAACTCTAGATGAACTAACTATACCTATTGATTACAAGTTTCTGAAAGATATGTCTAAGAAAGAGCTTAATGAATTACTACGGAATGATTTAGTTAATGAAGTTCTACATGCAAAAATAAAAAATGCAGATCAAGTAATAGCTATCAGGTTTACTATAAGTGCAGATCCAAGAGATATGTTCCCAGAGCATCAGTTCAAACAAGAGCTGCATTATTCAGGTTATAGTGTAATCCGTACTATACCGTTATGGATGTCTGAAGATACTCCAAAATTTAAGATATCAACTGAAGCTGCAAAAGCTATTAAGAAAGATATTGATAGTACTAAAATTCAAATGCATGATCAGAAGATGTTAGATGTACAAGTACAACAAATGATGTCCCAGAACCCGATGTATCATAATATTAAAAGACGATGATGACGTTATCTGTATTCATGCATCTGTTTTCAATTCTCACGAAAGGGGTTTATTTACCCTTAGTCATTCTCTAAATCCCCTTACATAACATGCTATATCAGTATCAGTACTTTAAACCTCATCCATTCCAATCACCGCAGACACCTATCACAGCATCACCGCAGACACCCATCACCCCATCCCTGTATTTGCATCAATAAATACTGTATATAAATTGGCTTTATAGGGAGACATGGTATGGAAACAAAAGAGCTACGTAAACGAAAGAAGAACGTGCTTCTTAATACAAGTGAAAGGCAGGCAGTTAGAGAATTAGTAAATCATGGCTATATGAAGGTCGATATTGCAAAGAAATTTAATGTTTCAGTAAGCACTATTGACCGTATTGTACAGGAGGGAGGTGATTAATGTCTTTATCCAATTACCATACAAGTACTTCTGAAGATGTTTTGTTACCAAGTGGCGGAATCTGGTATACAGATGTTGATGTTGAATTTAAAACGATTGAACCATTAGTTTCAGTAAGAGCTTTAACGGCTAGAGATGAGCTAACACTTTCAAACCCTACAAAGCTATTGAATGGAACAGGGGTTTCTGAAGTAATCGAATCTTGTTGTCCTAACGTAAAAAATGCATGGGTATTATCAGCTGCTGATGCAGAAGCAATACTTTTAGCTATTCGATTAGCATCTAGGCAGAAAGATTACAATCTTAATGTTCAATGTCCGGAATGTGGGCAAGATGGACTTCATACAAGAGATATTCAGAATCTTGTAGATAGAATACTACCATTGACCATTGAAGATAAAGAGAAGTACAAGATTCCATTAAGTAGCGGTGTTGTTTTGCAGCTAAAGCCTAATACACTAAAAAGCTTAGCCTATGGATTCAAAAAGAAGATGGCATTGACCAGTCTTGCAGCGAATGAAGAGGTTCTTAACTCGTTGCCACCTGAAGAGGTGATGAAAAATATAAAAAACATAGGAAATGAATTGTGTCAAATGGAGTTAGAAATCATGTTTGACTCTATTGAGAACATAGAGTTGCCAGATGAAAGATTAACAAAAGTGTATGATGCTAAAGAAATAAAAAGTTTTTTGATGCAGTTACCATCTAGTGATACTAAAGCTATTAATAAGGCTTTAGAGCCATTAGCTGAGTTAGGTATTCCCAAGGTGTTAGAGCTTGCATGTCATAAATGCTCTTATGAGTGGGATCAAAAAGCAAACTTCTATAACCCTCAGGCTTTTTCATAGCTGGTTTGCTAGAAAGCCCAGAGCAAGCCAGCATATCGTTGAATGAGTTAGATGAAAGGGCAGGTGAAATTAAAAAAAATATTGATGATATGGTTATTCATCTTCCAAATGTATCACCAACTGAGGCGTGGGAAATGCCATTTCAGCAAAGGAAGACTCTTATTGAGTCCTACAACAAAAAAATAAAAAAAGAGAATGACTCGATGAATAAGTAAGGGAGTTATATGTCAGCACTAGTAAATGCGCTCGTAGATTTGTCTAAGTCACAAAATGATTTATTAGGTATACAAGAACAAATATTAAATGAGATGAGACTAGTTACTGGTAACTCATCTAGGTCTTCTAATACTTCAAAAGGTATAAAGAATAGAATTAATTCTACTAACTCGAATCAAACATTCGATTTTACTTCTTTGTCAGAAACTGTTGGTGACTTTATGAGTTTCAATAACTCAAATGCTATCCCTGATTTAGCTAATGGACTGGGTTCTGTGATAGGGCAGTTCGGTCCGATGGGCACAGCATTTGAGTTAATCATTCAAACTGGTACTGAACTTTATAAGTACATGAATGAACAGCTTCAGCAGTATATCAATGTCAATGAGGCTGGATTGAGAGCAGAAGGTGGTATGTTGGGATTATCTAAGGCAGCAGCTCGTAGTCGTATGGACTTAGATGACTTCAGTTCAGTACTAATACAGAACTCTGAATATCTAGCAGGTTTTGGCAGTACTGCCCCTATGGTTCTTGGCGACTTGATGAGTTCATTCCGTGAAATGGAGCTTACTAATGGTCAGTTAAATATCCAGAACAAAGAACTTGCACAGACAGTAGTAGATTACATGAGTACCCAGAAGACATATGGTTTGTGGGACGCCATGACAAAAGCTCAGCAAAGACAGGGACTCCGCGAGTACATCGAAGAGCTTAATGAAATGTCCCAAGTACTAGGTAAATCCCGACGAGAGTTATCGGAAGGATTACGTGTAGCTTCTGAAAAGCTTGACGGTATGGGGACAGTTCAAGCTCTGATCAATAAAGGGTATGCCGAAGCACAAGCTCAAGCTATTACCAATGCTATAAATGCAGGTCTAGATGTTTTTGGTGAACAAGCAGATTTTCTACAACAAATGATACATAAACGTATTAGGGGGAAGGCACTATCGGATAGTGAACGTCAGATAGCTGCTGTAAGTGGTCTGATGTCTGTAATTAATGATGTTGCAGGCCAAGCACAGCAGGGTCTAATAGAAGGTGCTGAAGGGGCAAAAATTGTTCAGGATTTGGTACAAAAAGCATCCACTGAAACACAGATGAGGCTTACTCAAGCAGAGTTTGTTTTGGGTGAACAAGCTAATGTTCTTACAAGGTTTCACGCTGCTGTTAGAAGGAGTAATAAACAGGTACAAACAGCACAAGAATTGTCAGATGAATTTTGGGATACAGCAATATCCAGTATGAATAATTATTTCAGTGGGTTTATCTCAGAGCTTACCGTTTTCGGAATCGAAGGGGTTAACAGTATTAAGTTTTTCGTCGATAACTGGGATTTTGTTTGGGAAGATATGCTCAACTGGGTTAGATCGAATTTCACAAAAGACAATCTAGTTAAATGGGGCGGTATGTTACTATCGAGTTTACTAGATTCAGTAAGTAACACATTGTCGATGTCATGGGGTATGTTGTTAGACGCATTAGGGGGAATTATAGAGTTAACTGGTGCTGCTGCTGTTGGTTTGTTTGGTGATAAATTTGGTGCTGAGATTGAGAATATCTACAAAGGTATTGCTGATTCTTTATATGAGTTTTCAGATTTTCTACCAGAATTGTTTGATAAGATGAGGTCTAAGATTCCAGAGTGGTTAGGCGGGCTTAGTGATGAAGAATTTAATAAGAGACAACAAGAACGACGTAAAGCGAGAGAGGAAGAGAATAAGAGACAGCTAGAAATGGATAAAACTTATTCAAGTCGAAGATCATCATATGAAACACAATCTGAAGCAATAAAATATAATTTACGTAGCGCATTTCTAGATGATGAGAAACAATTGCCGCCAGTTCCTAAATCACAGATTGCTCCAGCACTGAATGAATATCGTGATCAATTTTCTTTCAATAAGCCAGTTGTTAAAAGTAAATCCGAAAGTGCTGCTTTACTACCTAATGATGCAATAACAAATAAACTAGATGATCTTATTAATATTACGAAACAAGGTGTTAGTACAAATAATAAACTCCTCAAGTTGCAAAAAGGGAAAGTATTCATTAATGATATTCCAAATTTATAGGAGTGGAAAATGAAAAATGCTGCAAAGGGCTTTAATCCTGTACTTTTAGATACAGAGCTTAAAAGTGATTCTAATATAATATTCAGCTCTCAAAATAATCATAATGTTAATCTGTATGATTATTTTGAACCTTACAGAAATCCATTGTTAGGATTACATAACTCTACTTGGACTGCCAAATTATACATGATGTCAGCTAGTGGTTTTAGGCAGTTTCAAAGAGACCCAAAGCAAGATGTTCCGGAGGTTGTAATTGCTGAAAGTGGTGTTACAAGCTCCTTTGAAATAAAAAATATTGAAATTAAATCAGTTGCTCCAGGTACACCAAGGACAAAAAATTCCAGTGTTCAACTAGTTGATATTGAAATTTATGAGCCGTATGGAAGAACCTTGCTTGATCGGTTGGATAATGCAGCTTTTTCACTTGGGATACAAACGTTAAGTAAAATCCCATTATTGCTAGACATTGGTTATAAAGGATATGACCCTATAACAAATAAACCAGTAGACTTAGGTGCATACGGAAGAACTTATAGGATACAAGTGCAAAATATTGATATTGACCCTGAAGGTGGTGCAGGTACAACATATACTTTTAAATGTACTTTTATGAACTTTCTACATGATCCAGATACTTGGTTTCTAGGTGAGCAGGTAGAATTTACATCTAAAAATACAGTTCAAGATTTTGCTAATGAGTTAGAGAGTGTAATTAATTCTATTGATGAGGCTCAGTTCAAAGATAGAGTTCAAACAGGAAATGGTGAAGTACAACCTGAGAGTTATCGAAAAATTATTGTTCAGCCATCAATTGGAAACCTTAAAGTTCAGAGCAAGAAAGGTACTTCGAACACTACTTGGTCTTTCGCTCCTGATTTTAGTATAGGTAAAATATTTGATTTAGTAATGGATCAAGTAATATCAGATGATGGTGTCTACAAAAGGCAGTTTATACAGGTTGTACCTGTATATGATTATGCTGGTTATGATCCAGTTAGAAAAACACCCATTTACCTGATTACGTATTATGTAATTCAATACAGTACGGCTGATAGTACAAGCCTACAGCAATTGAATATACCTGAAAGTAATTCTTTATCTGCTTTGCGTACGATACAAAATGCAGCATTAAAAAGTACTGACGGTAGATTAGGTATAAAGTCCTATGAGTATACATTTACAGGACTCAATAATGAGATACTTGATTTGAGTGCTAATTATAATGATTTGTACTCATATGTTTCTGAGAGAAACATCGAAAGTCGTTTAGATAAGAATAACAGAGATGGTTTTTACGTGTCCGACGCTCAGCCTGCCGATCCAGTGTTAGTTACATCTAATGGTAATCCGAAAAATCTTTACAACTACAATCCAAGTAGTATTGATACAGTTAATTCGTCTACTCAGAATATTAGAGATTTTAGTTCTTTTCAAAGAAATACAAGTTCTATCCAGATTCCAATTAGTTATGGAGAGACTGAAACAGCAATAGGCACAAAAAATAATAATGATAGTTTAGCTTCAGCAATAAAAAGAGTAGAGAGAAGTAATTATTATAATGGGCTACACCTACAAACTATTTCACTGTCCGTTGTTGGTGATCCGTATTGGCTAATTGGTTCAGAAGAAGAGTTTAAAGGAGAGCTTATTGATATTATTAATGAACGGAAAAGATCATTAGTGGATGGGACTACATTACAAATGGACTCCTTACGTCATGAGCCGTACTTTTTATTAAGATTCATTGACTCAGCAGTACCTGATACTGAGACTGGTCTTGCATATCCTACAGGCCAAGAAGTACAGAACCTTTTCAGGGTAGAAACTGTAGTTCACACTTTTGATGAAGATGGATTCACACAGGATATTACTGGGGTTCTGATTACCAGAACCCTCTAGTAATTTTCAGATTATTTCAACAGATCTGTTGTTTATAGCTCATAAACTGATTTGAGCTGTATAATTAGCTTGTTGATGATCATCTTTTGGGAATCATCCAGATTGTACCTCGTACGAGACATATAAAACTCTATCTCCTCAACCTGTTCTTCCCATGACATCCGTTTCATAGATGTGCCATTCTTTACTGAGTTCTCACGTTGTACCATAAGCTGTATGTTGTCTGGATGTATTGCATTTGAACCATGCTCTTTTATTGTTTTAGCATGTTCGAAAGCAAATAGCGACTTTCCACCAAATACATCATTTATTGATGTTTTAATTCTGTCAATTTCATCATATCGCCATTTAGCAAATGAATCTAATGAGTCATATGTCTCACGCTCTATAATATCTCTATTAATACTATCAGTTTCAATGTCAGTATCATCTACTACAATATGAGGGATGATCATTTTACAGATTTCAATAAAATCTGTGTCTATTTGAAACTCAATGTACTTGCCATGAATTCTTTTCAACTTTGGGTGATCAATGAATGCATGACTAATAGACTTAAAGAAATCAGCGTCTCCATAAAATCCAAGCCCAGCGTTTCCCCAGAACTCTATGCCGTATAGACCTGATTTCCTATAGAATCTATAGGACTCATAGTGTTTAGCATTTGACTGCCCTTTAAAGGTCAGGATTTTATTTAGACCTGACTCTTCAGCCGCCATTGCGAGAAAATCACGTTGTTCCTCTTTTGTCATGTTTTCCATAAACACTTTAATTCCTGAGGATCATTCTGTGTGTTTTAATTATTTTAGGTTCGCATCTATAATTTCACGAATCTCGTTTAAATGAGACTCAGTAAACATTTCATAACCCTTTGGAGCACTATTATTTAGAACAAGGTTCTTTATTACTCTTAACTTGTACTTAATCGACTCTTCACTACGATTCAGTTTAATTTTATGAATATTGGCATAGCTAAATTCATATACTTTTACGTACTCAACTACTGCCTGTACTTCTTCTTTTGTCCATTTAGTATTATTCATTAAATTCCTAGTACTCAAATAGTTATAGGTATTGTTTGATGTATCCTAAAAATCATCACCATTTAAACATAGTGTGATACGATCAGCTGTTTCGTTGTACTGCTCTATTGCACCATCTACTATTGATGGAATCCAAGTAACAACACCATTATCTTTGAAGCTTCCTGCACCAAGTGAGCCTGAGTTGGCTTGGTTAAAATTCAGCCGATCAAACTTGAACTTCAAACTACTTCCATCAATTTTCGCTGTCACATTATGCTTCAAATTATATGTGAGGTTCATTAGACCAAATGAGTCTTTCGCAACTCTTGTAGTCTGCTCAACCCCCATTGCCATAGACTCTGATGATGCAGTAAGAGCACCTTTAGCTTGTTCAGTGTTTGAGTCGTTTAACTTATATACATTGCCAGTTAAAGCACCCCTAGAGTACTGCGTACCACTGAAAGACACATCACTAGCTGAAATGTTCGAGGCGATACATACACCAAGGTCTGCTTTAGGCTGTACTTTTCTGCTTGTGCGGTAAGAAGTCATAATGCCATCTTTACCGTATATCCCTGTGTAACCAACTCCTTCAGGAGCTTCTTTAGCTTCAAAGGAACCTGTAGCACATCCAGCTAAAATTGTGGAAGCAATAAATGGAATAATCACTTTTTTCATTAATGCGTACCTTATTTTATAATTTCAAATCAATTTGATCGTAGTAAGCAGTGATTGACTATTATTTGTACATGTACTGACAAAAGTTATGAAATATTATGTTTATAAATTATTAGCACTAGAAATGTTATCAATAGGTAAATAAAGATTTAATAGGTACTTGTACGCAAATTGCAATGTATACGTAAGCAGTACATCATTCTGAGGAATGATTTTATCTTTTTTGTATTCCTATAAACGCCATTTCATCAGCTGAATTTATAATCTCACTTAGTTTTTCCATCGTCTTCCTGTATCTAATATGATTTGGTTTTACACCGGAATCAATTAATCTATTATGTACAAGTTGCCACGCTTCGCTAATTGTTATTCCGTCTAGCAGATGTGGGTTGTATAGTCCTAAATTCAAATCTCTGTAATTCATATTGAATATTCCTTTGTTATTTCTTCTGGATGTGACTATTAGATGTTCTTTCAGTCATATTTAGCGTGTTCCTTTAACAAATAATCTATTCCTCCTTTGTGATTATTTGTTCCATTGAAGTACTTGATCATTTTTTCATAGTTGATATCTGGAAAATTGTACTGAACAGCTAATGATCTGAATTTGCCACATCTAGGGGAATTATTATCTTTCCATAGCTGATATAATCCGGGGAGTTGTTCCCAAGCAGACATACTTTCTTGATTATTTTTTGCTTTGCCAGTTTTCCAAGGCAAACGCCCATATGAGGGATGATCTTTGCCTGTTCTGCCGTACATATGATTGTCTTTGCCTCTTTTCCCGTACATATGATGATCTTTGCCTTTCCTCTTGCAGCCATGTCTATCTCCCATTTCTTTCTTGTTTTGCTTTTGAGTGATGAATCTGCAATTGCCCATGACATATCCTCCGGTATCTCCAATACGTCCTAGCTGGTAATCATTAGAGGCAAGGCCGATCTGTTTTGGATGAGATAGACCTGCATTGAAAACCAACTGCAAATATTCATCTTGTGTTAGGGAGAATTCAATGTTTACTTTTTGGCTCTTTTCGGGTTACAGACTGCTCTGCAATGAAAATTGGCCAAAGGCCTTGATATACAATGCCTTCAGGAAACTGCTGGCTAAATATTGCCAAGCCCTGCCACAGGAGGATTCCAGCCTGATTTATGAAATCAGCAGTCTGCAATACGAAAAGAGCCTACTTTTTTTGCATCGGATTTCTTGCTAGACCATTTCCTTCCGAACCCAATTATCGTATTATATTTGTATTCAGCACTAGATCTTGTATTCAATTGCAAATGTCCTAATTGGATCTGTTCATTTAGCCAGTTGTTGAATTCCATATGTGTCCTTTGGTATATAGAAATAAATTGTTGGATGTGATTGTCTGAGATGAATTACACATCAGTGAATACATCAAATAATTATCTCAATGATTGTCTGAGATGAATTACACATCAGTGAATACATCAAATAATTATCTCAATGATTGTCTGAGATGAATTACACATCAGTGAATACATCAAATAAGGCTCTTTTCGTATTGCAGACTGCTGATTTCATAAATCAGGCTGGAATCCTCCTGTGGCAGGGCTTGGCAATATTTAGCCAGCAGTTTCCTGAAGGCATTGTATATCAAGGCCTTTGGCCAATTTTCATTGCAGAGCAGTCTGTAACCCGAAAAGAGCCTCAAATAATTATCTCAATGATTGCTGTGACGTAGTGATGAAGTAATTATCTCAGATGAATTACATATCAATGATTGTCTGAGATGAATATCTATTGCACATTACTTCGTAATGGCAAACAGTTACGCAATCCATATACGCTTACTCCGTAAGCTAATGAATTACTAACTGTATCTTTATTAATTAATTATTAAAGGCTCTATTTTGATTACGAACTGCTCTACAGTGAAAACTGACTGTAGGTCACGAAAAACAAGGATTGAGCAACATTACCGGACAATATGCTGACAACCTTTGTAGATAAAGGGCTTCAGCAATGTTCAACCCAGTAGCAGTCTGAAATCCTACAAGAGCCTTATTAAATATATATTGCTGAAGGTGATGTTCACATCAATCCCTGCAAAGGGACTATTGATTCAGTACTTGCTGACGGAGCCAGAACGCACCACAAATAGATCTTTAGGAAGCAGGTTAGCGGTCTCTCCCTCTGTAAGGCTTTTTATAAGCCAAACAACAAATCTGTCATCGCAACTAACGGTCGGTGATGATCTCACCTCTATATACATAAGCTATTTGTGGCAACTAATGTATATCTGCACCTCAAAGGGCGCATCACTTGGGTTTGTGTTTAAGTTTAATGTCCAAAATCTTAGTTCCTGCATTCCATCGTGGTTATAGGCAGGTTTCTTAAACTGACACGGTTGTAGCTACCTCATACATAGCTGATTATTTCACAGCACTCTGCGTTTATTTGTTAATGCTACATTGTGGGCTATTTAGGGGTATTTGAAAGGGCTAGATGTTTGGGATTTAGTAGTAAGGCTTTATTACATTATAACAAATTTATTGTGAGCAATTTCTCATATAATGGCTCATCCACTGAGCCTATTAACTTTATGCTGCTATAGATGGGCAAGCGTGCCAGCATCGATTTTCGCAGTCGTGCCAACAGTCTGTATGCTCTTCCCTTGCCATTGGCTCTCCAAACTCCTGTTCATATAAATCCCTGGACTTGTAAAATGATTTTTTTAAGTCCTGAGAATCTTCCTCTCCTCTCATGCCAAAATACGGGTAATGATGCATGATCCCACCAAATAGGGCATTGCAATCTCTTTCATAAGCCCTTGTATCTAAAATGTGGTAATGCCAAAAATTATCCATGATTTTATTCGGCACCATTCCTTTTCCGAACTTCAGACACATAGTCAAATAACGCTTGTACTCCAATTCACCACTCTCACATTGTTCGTCACTCCAGCCGAGACCTTCATCCTTTTCCTTTAGCTTCATCTTGATCATTCCGAAATCAATCTTAGCTATGTCTGGGTGTACACCTTTTGCAACGAAATACTGAATTTCATCTTCAGTAATAGCATCTGGATATACCAAATTTTTAGCTTCATGTATGGCTGATGTCATATCCTGTATTTCCTCTGTTAACGTTTATTGTTACTTAATCCAATATCTTGTTAGATGTCTGTCCTTGTCCCCTTGTATTTCTGTTCTTCCATGTAGAACTCTTTTGTTATTCAGGATTAGTACATCATTTGCTTCTAGCCTGAACTTAAGTGGTTTGCTTTCTTCGATTAATTCTTTAAGTTTCTGGAAATGAATATTTACTCTGTCTTTGTCATCCATTAACCAGTAGGAATAATAGACTTCTAAATCATTAGATTCGGATTTGCTTAGAATAGGGTGCTGCTCTGCATCATCGTCGAATACTTTATGCTCATATGCATGTATCCCCCGTAGTGCCTGCACGTCATGATTTGAAAGTTTTGGGAGTATTAGATTAGTGTCAAGGAGTACACTTTCACCACCAGCAGTACTCTGTTTATGACAGTACCATGCAATGTAATTCACTGCATGATGGTCTGTGTGAAGCTTAAGTTCTCGGTCGGATGTAACTAAAGCTCTTGAGTTTATGTTTACCTGAACTTCTGTTGTGTACACAATTTGACCTAAATCAGATGCGAACTTTTGAAGTTCTTGTATTGTGCTACCTCTAATGATGCAGTAACCATTCTCTTGAAGTCCATTTAGGGCATCTCTCATACAGCAGTACCATTCCGTTATGGGATTTTTGTTCATGTGGTCAGCAGTGAAGGTAGACCACTCTGTAGTACTTGCAAGCGCAGATGTCAGCTAAAGTCTTGTGCCTCAATCTTGTGCCTCAAGAAGTGCTATATGTTGTGGGAAACAGCACTATTCGCTGAATGTAAGGGTGATATCTGTACCACTAATGATGAAGCCATACTTCGCATACCAAAGCTCAAGTCTGCTTATGTCACCTTCCATTCGACCTTTAAGGGCTGTGACATTAGTTGCTTCACAAAGAGCTATTACATGTTGAAGTAATTTACTGCCTATACCTCTATTGCGAAATGTTGCTTTTCGGTTGAGAAAGGGTAGAAGGGTGCGTTTTTTTGTGTCTGGTCTGACATAGATATCTACTAGTGTTGCTACATCACCATCTAGTGAAATATAAGCATGTCCAAGCCTATTTCCTTCTTTGTCATAGGCTATAAGGGAGCAACCAGAAGGGCGGAATTCTTGTATCTGCTTGATGGTAATTTCCACTATCACCTTCCTTTGGTTCTAAAGTACAGCTTAAGAGGCTTATATCAGAGTATTTTGTGGTTAGGCAAGCGGTAGCTACTGACTCAAAGGCTACGGAGTTGTACCATAGTCAACTCATGAAATGTTGCCGGAGAGTGCTACCTAGCAGTGGTTTTGCCTGCTTGTACATAGAGAATTAGGTTAAAAATCAAGCAATAGCTATCGTGAACCACGCTACGCAAGGACTTCTGAGGGTGCTTGCTAAATCATCGGGCGGTAGCGTGAGTTTTATCTTCAAAGATTGGTGATATTGGACATACGATCAACATGTGTCTATAGAATCTGGTACACCACATATTCGGTGCAGAATATTCACTTTTCTTGAGGTTAAGCCAATGCATCCTATAGCTACATACAGTTGTATTCAAAAGATTACTCTAGATGCCTTATTTACAGGCATACAAAGAAAATATGATTCATTGATGTTTAAAATGAATCCAGAGTACCCAGACAGTAAACTTCAAGATGAGCTGGCAGATATAGGTTCTCTACTTAAAGAGATTAATGATAAAAGATATAATCTTATACAATGGAATGTCTTTAGTGATGCTTATAGTGTTGCTTCTAAATATATTGATATTGTGTCTAGCGTTTCTTCTATTTGTAATGACTTTCTAGGAAATCATGATCAGATTTTAATTATAAAAGAGAAGATTATTCAGTTAGGGTTTGATCATTTTAATGCAATTGGTTGCTTTCCTTTTGATATTGATTCTGATGATTACAAGGCTTTTGAGTACTTCGTAAAATACAATCAATTTAATGGTTTTTGTGATTATGACCTTCATTCAAAAGGCCACTTGGCTTTATGGTATCAAGCTAATACTCAGTTTTGCATAGACATAAAATCTAACCATGATTTTGCCGCTGCTAATGGCAGTGTTTCACCTTTTAATATATTTTTCAGTCGCGAGTTTGCTCAGAAAGTCTATTTGTATAAAAAATTGAAAGAAATTTAATTACAGTCCAGATGAGATAGGGATGTCCTTTATGAATTTGTTTGATGAGTTGTATTTGCCTGATCATTATCACGTTGGTTTTAATGATCTTAAATCAGCAGTGGATGCTTTAAATAAAAGCCTACATGAACTAGATGATAACTTTATTAATGCAGAATCTGGTGAAGTGCTTATAGTAAAGCTTCGAACTGTATACTTAGGATTGCTAAATGTTAATAACAACATTTACCCAACTGCTGAGTACATGAAAGAATTTTGTAGTGGTTTTATTGATCTTATATGTCAACTTGAAGAGTTCTCTATGATTGATGACTTTGGTATTCCTGAATTTGATTATTACAGAGAATTGGTTGTTAAATGTGGATTTGAACACTTCGAAAAAGTTTATGCTTATAGCCCGAACTCTATAGATTATAAAGCATATGAGTTTTTTGTTAAAACTGGAGCTGAAGGAGTCTATGGGAAAAAGGATTATGGCTTTTATGAACAAGAATATTTGGATCAATTGTTTTTAGAAAATAAAAAGTTATTTCTTGAAATGTATCTTGAACATGTAAGACCTATGGAAAACATGTACAGTGACATGCATTTTGGTGAAGGTGACTTGACGATAACTCGTTTCCCTTTGTTTGCTCATGAATCCTACGAGAAAGTGGTTGAGCAATATAGAAAGCTATTGGCTTTATAATCAAAAATCTACTTCAGAGAAGTTTTTATGAATAGGTTAATCGCTCTATTTTTTTGCTTCGCCTTCGCTGCTGTTTCCAATGCTGATGTAGTTAAAAAGAGCAACTCAGGTATTTGCCATGATAGAAGCTCCACCTACTACAGCAGGACAAAGAACTTCACTCCCTATGACTCCGTTCAAGATTGTATTAACTCCGGTGGGCGCTTACCCAAGGGATCAAAGTCTCAGCCAGATGGTACACTTCATAGTAGTAAAGTAAGTACATCCAGCTCCGGCTCAATCCCTAAGTACAAACGTTCATATTTTGGTTCTTGGGCTGATGATGACCGAGACTGTGTAAATACTCGCCATGAGCTTCTTATGAAGCAAAGCACCAGCACTATTGATACAGGCTCTAACAAATGCACAGTTCAGAGGGGTAGATGGTTAGACCCGTATACAGGTAAGACATTCTATAACGCTAGAGATGTAGACATTGACCACTTAGTGCCCCTGAAGTGGGCATGGGATCATGGAGCGTATACGTGGACACCTGAAAAGCGTAAACAGTTTGCTAATGACGAGGTTAACCTGTTTGCAGTACAGGCAAGTGTAAACCGTGAAAAAGGTGCATTAGGTGTACTTGATTGGCTACCACCAGCAAAGTCTTTTCACTGCCAGTACGTACTGAGGTTTACTCGTGTTGTTAAGAACTATGGTCTTGTTCTATCTGATTATGAGCAAAGGCAGTTCAAGGGACTAAAAGAACAGAAGTGCGGAAAGTAAGGATATGACATTTAACGAACTAGAAGAGTACATCTCCAAGAAGATGAAAATGTCCCATGTGTATCAGCCCGTAATGCTCATGGAGCTACTTGAGCACAGAGGGGCATGTCATCAGGCAGATATAGCTAAAGCAATACTCAGTAATGACATTAGTCAGATCGAGTACTACATCAAGACAACTAATAGCATGGTTGGTCAGGTACTCAGGAAGAATGGTGTTGTTCAGAAAGATGGAAAGATGTACTCCTTGAATGGCTTTGACTCATTATCTGAACTAGAAGTACAAAAGTTGAAGCACCTGTGTCAGAAACGGCTAATAGACTTCATCGAAAGTCGTGGTGATTCTGTATGGTCGCATAGGAAAAAGTCATCTGGATACATAAGTGGCACTGACAGATATGAAGTACTTAAAAGAGCAAAGTTTCATTGTGAACTATGTGGTATTTCAGCTCAGGAAAAAGCACTAGAAGTAGACCACATTATCCCTAGAAATTGTGGTGGCTCAGATGACCTTACTAACCTTCAAGCATTGTGTTATTCATGTAACTCAATGAAGAAGGACAGGGACGATACCGATTTTCGAGTAGTACGTGAATCATATGAACACAGAGAAAAGGGCTGTCTCTTCTGTGAAATACCCCAAGATCGAGTTATTGCCTCTAATGAACTTGGGTACGTGATTCGTGATGGATACCCAGTAACTGAAGGACATAGCCTTATCATCCCTAAGCGACATGCTGAAACGTACTTTGACCTTGGACAGGCAGAAGTGAATGCTCTGAATCAGCTGTTACAGCAGCAGAAAGTAGCACTACAGGAAAGTGATTCGAGTATTACAGGCTTTAATATCGGATTGAATTGTGGTGAAGATGCAGGGCAGACAATATTTCATTGCCATATGCACCTGATACCAAGAAGAAAAGGGGATGTAGAAAAGCCTAAAGGTGGTGTAAGGCATACAATCCCAGGCAAGGGAGAATATTAGGGATTTGAACTACTTACCCAATAATTTGTCTACAATTGGTTCTTATAAAAAGAAATAAAAATTAAAGGATTATGAAGATTAGGTAATATATTCAATGGGTTACAGAAGGCGGTATAGTTCCGGACAGTCACAAGCTATTGAGCACGTAAGAGCATTCAATGCATTCTCGGCAAAGCTCGGACCAGTTGTTAAAGATGTACAAGGTGCATTCTTCGACCTTAGTAATAGGCAGCTCAATGAGCTTTTTAGTAGGTATGGTGAAGAGCACAGTCTAAAGGCAGAAAATTATGCTCGTGAGACTTTTCCTAGGTGGAAAAGTGGTGCGACCAAGATGTCTGGTCAGACTATGGAGCGATTGCTTAATCTTGTTCCAAAGTACTTAACATTTGATCAGAGATACGAAATCCTTAAGAGGCTATGTTTGCACTTTGAAGAAAAGGGCAAAAATGAATATGTTCGTGTAGATAAGGATGATATTCAGGCAGGTATCAATAAGTTAGATACTGCAATTGCTTCTTTTCTCGATTTTGATATCTTGAAGCACCTTCCATCACACGTTACTGAAACAGCTACTTGGTTGAATGATAATGACGTGGTTGCTTCAAGGGCACTGCTATCTCAGATTGATCAAGAGAGGGCAAGGCAAATAAAGGCTATTGTAGATAAAAATAGACCTCATTTGATTAAGATGCTTCAGTATCCAAATAATACTCGTTTTCGTGAGCGTATTGAATTTCCTAATGGGGGGATAACTGTTGAGCTGTATAAAGATTCATTTTGTGTAGTTGCTAGCTACCTTTATGACTCACCAGAGCACCCAGATGTAAGAGCACTTAGAAAATTTAGGAATGATTACCTGTTGGAAAATAAGCTAGGTACATTATTTGTGGATTGGTATTACAGAAAAGGATCTAGTGTAGTTGTCTTTTTGAAAAATCATAAGCTAATTGGAAAGGCTGTTAAGTCATTGTTAGCTGCATTTGTGTACTGTATAAAAAGGAATAATAAGAATGTCTGATAATAATCCATTGCAAAAGGATCAAAGTTCCAGCTCAAATACTAACAGTACAGAGGTAACTCAGCGAACACAAAACACTGATCTTGCACCTGCTGATTTATTGAATAATGCAATGAGGAATCTTACTCAAGAGCAGGTAAATGCTATTTCACAAAAAGCAACTGATGAAGCTCTACGACTACAGGTAAAGCAACAGGAACAACTACTAGATGAAGAGGCTGCTAGAAGAGAAACATTAACCCATATTGATACTTTTAATGACTTATCTAAAGAGGGGCGTGCTACTAGACATCATGTAAAAAGCTCTATGAAAACAGGTTCTGGGACAAGGGACATAGAGAGCAAGTCAGGAGCAACTTGTTTTGTAGCTACATGTGCCTTTGAAGGGCAACATCACCCAACTGTACAAAACCTTCGTTACTTCCGAGATAGTACTTTAGCTAATTACAAGCTCGGTAATAGTTTTATTCATTGGTACTACAAAAATGGTCCGATAATGGCTAAAAAACTTGATAATATGCCCATTTTTAAGCCGTTTGTGCGTTATTTTCTTAATGTCCTAGTAAAGTGCTTGCCAAAGCCTGAGTAAAATGAAGGTCTTGTTAATTTGTAGCTTTGTATAAAGCGAAAGGGCAGGTAAACTGCCCTTGTAAAATAGAAGTCAAAGAACGTTGTGATGTCTTAATGCAAGGAAAGCATTAATATCACGTGAGTACATATTCATAGCCTCAGTGCGTATCTCTTGAGTAATATATTCTTTGCTATGTACTACTTTATATGAGTAACCAGAATGCTTGATAACCATAGCAACAACAGCATCTGAATTTTTAATATTTTCTCTTCTTGCTTCAATAAGAATCCTCTCTAATGTTACTGCGTCCTTACCATTAGATGTCATTCTTTGTAATATATGTTCTATTACATGTTTTTGAGCATCAGTTAAGGATTTCTTTTCAGTTTGCTTATCCAAAATGTCAACAAGAAACCTCATATTGCTAGTTGTCAATGCAGGATCAGGCAAAAGCTTTTCTAATATTTTCTCAAACATTGTTTGACTATAGTCTTCTTTCTGCATGAGCCAGCTTAAGACAGCACCAGCAACTGATTCAGCATTTAGCCCGCCAGTGCTACAAATGATAAACCACTCGGAAAACTCATCTATATCAATTACCTTGTTAGCATACATCATAAACATCAACTGACAGCTATTCAGAGTGGTAATACCTATCCTCAGTGAAAGTGATGCCAAGTTAGGGTCATCTGTAACAAAAAAACGATCCTCGTGCCCATAACATGCGAGAAGACTATCCCTTGAGCTTGCTTCAAGTATTTCTATGAGTTTTTTGTCGGAACCAGTGATTTCCTGAGCTGGTACAGAGTCTATAGGTGTAATCTTATGCTCATCATAGGCTTCTATGATTGCTGAACAGTTCGCAATATGCTTCTGTATTGACTCTTCACTGTGTGAAGACTTTGTTGGTGCATTGAGAGTCCTATCCCAGCCCATAGTCATGTTATTAGGCTGAATACTTTTAGCTTCTTCCCTATCGTAAAAGATTTGCTGAATAGCGACTGAAACAGCAGAAACTTTAGGCCAGAGCTTTGGAATTAGGTTTGGCTTTCCATAAAGTATTCCTAAACCTACTAGAACAGTTATATCTAGTACAGCTATAGTCTTATCTTTCAGTGAATAAAGCAGGTTCTGGTCAACGCTGTAGCTGAATCCAAAACGCTGATCTGTGTCCTTGGTTAAGAAGGTATTCCATGCCTGTACATTATTAGCTATATGCCCCATAACAGTCAGATAAGGCAATTTTCTATCAAAAATATTTTGCTCTATTCCTGCAATGTAGTCAGCTTTCTGCTTCAGTAATTCCATTAGAGGAGCAATCATTTCTTCAGGTGTACCATTTTCAGGTAGTGATATCTGATGAAAACGATCACTATCTTTATACTTAGGTAGTTGCTTTTCAGCGTACTTATATGCCCAGAGGTAAGGGGAGTAGATAGCTTGTATTGTTAAATTACCGGAAACAGTGTCACCAACAGACTTTCCTATGAAGTTCTGAGCATATCGAATCTCAGAGCTATTTACGTCATTAACCCTTGAAATTTTTGATGCAGCTGTATCAAAAACTAGAATTTCTCCGTTACTCAGCTCAACAGCACATTTATCTTGTACAACATCCCCAGTGTATGTCCAATCAAAAGCTGCATTTCTTCCGTGCAGGCTGAGGATGTATAAGATGTAGTTCTCTAGAAGGTCTGCTTCTCGTGGTTGCTCAAGGACTTGTTTATACCACTCAGGAAGTACTTGCTCAGGCTCCAAACAATGAGAGACTACACGCAAGTAATCGAGTTGGTCATTCAACCTTCCCTCTGGCCAGAGTCCCCATTTTTGTACTTTATCCTGTACCTGTTGCTTCCAGTTTTTATGCTGAAGAGTTGCCTGCATCCATCTAGTACGATACGGCAATGCGTACTTTTCGGGGATTTTCCCGATGGTTTTTTCAATCTCCTTCTTAAATGCAGTGATATTCTTGGTAATCTGTATAAAAGTTAGGTGATGGTGCTTAAGAGGCATATATGCCTCAAGCGGTGCTTCATTACTGAATTTGCTGAACCAAAAATCAGTGCGCTTCCTTAGATTCGTCTGTAGAAGTGCATACATGAAATCAGCAAATGCACGACCATATCCTGCACCAACTTCAGTAAAAATTTCTTCGTATAGCTCTATTGCTAGCTCGGCTTGCTCACACTGGAACAGATAGTATGCTCTTGTGATTCGATATCTGAGCTTTTGAGGGGCTAAACCTAGTAGGAACTCAATGCTTGATGACTTTTTCACCTCATCATCATCAGCTGCATTGTACTTATGATAAGCCATTTGCATTGAGTAATAGAGGTCATCAATATCCTCCAGATTCATTGTTAGTTCTGGATCAATGAGCTTTCGTTCTGGAGCATCTAGAGGGCAGACCTCAACTGCCTTGTCCCACCTTCCAAGACTTATTAAGGCTAGTGTCCAGTAGTTGTTCAGCTTGGACTGCTTTTCTTCAGATAAACTTTCAATGACATTTACAATCGCTTCATAGTCATTGACTTCCTGATAACATCCCAGAACATGTGTGATTATTTCTGTAGGAAGTTCTTTTACTTCAAGGTCTTTGTATATCTCAAGTGCTTCTTCTGGCTTGTACAGTAGAGACTTAATAACTGCAAGCGTGTCTAGTGCATTGACTTGATGAAAACTAAGTTCTCTATATTTTTGGACTATATCCTGTACTTCATCTTCTATTGCTCGTAAGGGAGCATATAATGATATAGGCAGGTGAATACACTCAATCAGGGATGGATTGCTTGTAATTTCTGTTAAGTTGATTTGAGCGTAAAATAGTCTGAATTTCAGGCTGTTATAGACACCTTCTTCTGTGTGATGCCTTATGGCATCTAATGTTTTTCTGGCCTGCTCAAAGTTTTGCTTTTCGGACTCATACTCTGCTAGACATGTAAATGCATAATAATTATCAGAATTTGAGGTCTTCTCATTATCCTCAAGCCATGTTCTAAGGACTTCTGCTGCGGAGTTTTGAAGCTCGTCAACCCCAGACTCCATCAATACTGATAGTACAGTAGGGTTACTTTTCTCCAGTAAAAAGAATGCCTTCAATGTATCAGTTACATCAGCATCATTTGCACTGTTAGAATCACGGTCAATCAGCGTTTTCCATACCCGAAACTCAGTAACTAGTTGTATTTCATCGGGGAGCGAAGAGTACCAATCCTGTGCCTCTGCATGATTCTTACGAATCCAGCAAAAGTTCAAGTAAGTATTACCAATAGACTTTCTTCTTTTAGGGTCAAAGCTACAGAAGGTTTCTAGGTTTACTAGAGGCTTGATATGTTTATGTGCTTGATCCCAATCGTTGCGAACAAATGCCGTAAGAAAGTCAGCCAGAAGCTCTTCTGAGATGTTTTTAGGGACTATTTTTTGTACATCTTTGTATACAGTTATATCTGTCTTTTTGAACTCTCCGCTGAAGTTCTCAAATGATAGGTGCTCTTCTACCTTCCCCTGAGGGTTTTCGTAAATCGTAGTTTTGCCATCGAAGGTGTTATTAGTAAAATCAACCACCGAGAGTACCCAATAGTTCAGTTACTGATGTGTACAGGGCATGAGCTTCCTGTGAAGTGCCTACCACTGTTTGTGCTGTTTCAACCCAACTTTGTAGTTTTCCTACAAAGGTGCTGATAACTCCAGGGCTATCTGATGATGAGGAGCTGGCGAGTGTAGAATGGGCATCATCTACAATCTTCTGAAGGCTTTCAGTATGCTCGTCTCTAGCAGGGAGTTGTACTAATTGCTCTTGAAGAGCTTGAAGGAGCTGTAGAACTTCCTCTGCTGAAATACCACTGTTGTTTACCTGTGTACCACTACCTTCGTTTATCTGGACACTTCCATTGAATGTATTGTTGTAGAAATTTGCCATGATCTTACTCGCACTAGTGTATTAGTATTATTGTCCTATAGTGCAGGCAGGGGGCACAAGTGGAGGGCTGAC
This sequence comes from Endozoicomonas sp. SCSIO W0465, assembly GCF_023716865.1. Taxonomy (NCBI): domain Bacteria; kingdom Pseudomonadati; phylum Pseudomonadota; class Gammaproteobacteria; order Oceanospirillales; family Endozoicomonadaceae; genus Endozoicomonas; species Endozoicomonas sp. SCSIO W0465. The sequence goes on along the minus strand of NZ_CP092417.1, from coordinate 3,564,957 downwards.
GCTGGTAGTAGGTAATATCCGCTATTGGTGTATTAGGTCCAATTTTTACTACTGAATTATGGGGTGTCTATCAATACTCCCAGTATTTCAGTTATTTCATCTATACGTTTTTCAGCATGATTAGCACTATATTTCTCATGAAGTAGTAAAGTGATTATCTGCTTGATGGTCTCATCATGACCCTCTAGAGCATTTAGGATTCCACGTAATAGAATTGTATGGTTTTCCTGCTCTTTTTTTATACTCTTCACGTCAGCAAGTAGTTCCTCTACATCTGTGGTCAAGTCATCAATGGCATCCTTAACGTCGAAGTTACCACTAAGCATTTCTTTCATTTGCTGAATATTCATACTCTACTCGTACTTCGTTTAGCATTATGCACGTCAGAGGGTATATGCCTTTGATACACTGCAATTGCCGCTATCTACTGATTTGTTCATTCTCCTATATGGGGGCGTCTTACTACAAGCTCATTAAGGCTAACACTCACTGCACTATACAAAATGTACAAAATAATGATCATCGTTGGGTGATATTTGAGCGATGTCGTGTATGAAGGCAAAATGTAATTTACTAGAACGGTCGTACTGTTATTTTACATTAGGTGTTTAGATGCGTATTTGTACTTACAAGAGGGTCAGTACCAAAGAACAGGGAAAATCAGGGTTAGGTCTCGAAGCACAGCAGAGGGACATAGACCTGTACCTAAAACATTATGCAGTACATCATGAAGTGCTGGCAGAATTTACAGATGTGGAATCAGGTAAAACCACAGACAGGGATGGTTATCAGCAAGCCCTCAAATTGTGTAAGGAAAAAGGGGCTGTTTTGCTGGTGGCAAAACTTGACCGTATTTCACGTGATGTTGAGACAATAGCAGGGCTGATAAAACAAGTAGACCTGAAAGTTGCCTGTATGCCACAAGCGGATAAGTTTCAGATTCATTTATACGCAGCACTGGCAGAGCAAGAAAGGGATTTCATTAGTTTACGTACTAAGCAGGCACTTCAGGCAAAGAAGGCTCAAGGTTATAAACTGGGCAATGAAGCCAATTTTCACAATAACAGGGATAAAGCAATAAAGCAGGCCAGTACAACCAGATCAAATAAAGCCAATGCAAAGGCTGAACAGTTAAAAGGTATAGTCCAGCCACTCAGGTCAGCAGGAAAAACGCTCCAATACATAGCAGATCAGTTAAACGCTATGCAAATCAAAACTACTAGAGGCGGTGAATGGTCACATGTCACTGTTATGCTGCTTATTAAGCGAATAGAGGAGCAATCAAAGTTGCTCACGTAAAAAATGTTAAAATGTAATACAGACAGGGTTAACCCTAGTCTCTGTATATGCTTTAAGAGCTGTCTTTTAGTGCTCGAACCTGTTGCCTGAGTTGCTCTTTCTGAGCCCAGTACATATCTATCTCATTACCTATCTGCTCAAGCACCCTTGTTTTCTCATTTATTTTAACCTCAAGGTTATCAAGTACTTCCTGAAGTAATTTCTCAAAAACTGCTGGCAGCACCACACGGAAGATGACGTGAAGCCTCCTCAATCAGGTTACTCAATCTCGGAAATAACCCATCGCCCATTAGTCGGCTTTTCAGATAATCCCAAAAAGAGAGACCATACAGGCGACACGTTTTTTTCAGGCTGGCAAAGGTGTCGCGACATTGCCGCCCCAAATCGCTTCGCGTCCCACTACTGATCTTTCGTCGTTTAACATATTCTCGTATCTGACTCTCGCTCAGGTTGTTGTGCAGCGGTAAGCTCGGGTCATCCAGAACCAGTAATAGCTCTTCCTTGATTACAGCCAACCCTGACAGAGCATCCTGAAGAAGCCCACTGCACGTTTGGGTTTGGATCAGCGCCTGGAACCCCTGTCGTACTTTTATTGCCTTTTTTTCAGTTGGCTCTGTCTTGAAGTCTTTAAGGTCATCGTAAATGGCCCAGAACCATGTCCGAAGCCATTTCTGAGCCATGGCCTGCTGATCATTGACCGGATGAACTTTTGCCAGCCCTCGCTCTGCATGTATCCAGCACTGGCTGTGTTTGAAAACGTCGAACTGCCTTGCCCCATCACTGAAGGTGGTAAGATGTCCTGCTCCATGCTGTATCAGGCTGCCATAAATCATGGCTTCACTGGCCTGCTGGCGCCGTCTACCAGTTAGTCTCAGGTCTTTCATACATTCTTCCCAGGCTTCATGGCTCAGGAAGGTGACGCCTCTGTATGGATTAAGAACGCGTAGCCACTTTTTGGGGTAATCCAGTTTTTCCAGATAGATCAAGGCATCGTCGGTGAACGTGTAAGTTGACCATGGGCGGTGCAGTAGGCTTACGAAATTTTCCCGGCTTTTGCTGTCTGTGCTCTCGAACCAGGCAAAGGACTCGTTATTGATGATGGTGCAGTAACCGTTCTTCCCCTTATGCCTTGTTCCCGTGTCGTCTGTCTGGATATAACTTGAACAGCGAATACCTGTAGTCAACAGCTCATCTTTCTCAGCATGGAACTGCTCGTGTCCTTTCGTCAGAAGCTGGCTGAGTTCCCCGCTGGAAATAGAGATTCCAATGTCCCATAGCCAGTCCAGCAGTTCTGGCTGGGTAACGGAGCAACCATGATACTGGTGCAGAACGTAGGCCTGCAGCATTGGCCCGTAATGATGTCCATGAAGGCTGGCTGGCGGTTTGGCCGTAATGGTTTGTCCATCGGGTGTCACCCATTGCTCTAAAAGATATTCAATACTGGATGTTTGTATTGTCAGTTCCTGAACATGAAAAGGGGTGGTTCCATTCCTGATTGATCCCTCCGGAACATCAGTGGCAGCAATGGGTATGGATTTTTCCGCCGATGGCTTTCGGGGCTGTTTACGCTGCTTTCTGGTTTTCTCGTTGGGCTTCTTAACCTTCTGCTTTGACGAGGTGTCTGGGCTGGCTCCATCGTTACCCTCAGGAGCGGATGGATCTCCATCAGGGCTGCCGGTGTCATCATCGGGAGGTTTGGTGTTTGGTTTGATGTCAGGCTTTGCGGGCAGTTTTTTTAGACGACGAATCTCTGCTTCAAGCAATTCTATCTGCTCTTTGAGCTGAATGATCTGCTCTTGCTGCTGAGTGATGAATCTCAGTAGATCTTCAGGTTGTAACTGCTGGTGTTCTAGAAAAGCCATGGTGAGAGGATAGACGACTGACCGAAATTATCCTGCTTCCAGCACTTTTTGAGAAATTACTTCCTGAAGTGACTTCTGGTGATCCATTAGAAGCTTTGAATGAGCAATCTCTTCGAGAGATATCCCGTTGTTACGTGCCCAGTGCTTCGCTTTTTTCTTGATCAGAGTTAACCTGTCCATCTCACTACGAAGGTGTCGTACATTTTCTTGAAGGTCACTTTCCTCTGTTTTCATCCTCTTAAGCTTGTGCTCTAGTGCACTTGCATCTCTCTCATAAACTGCCAATGATTTAGAGGCAATTTTTAGCTTGTCATGGACTCCTCTGAGATTTTTAATTTTCGCGTAATAGTCTGATATTTCCTTGGATTTCATGGTCTTTATCAGCTCTAAATTCTCTATTTCTTCTAAGAGCTTGTCCTTTTTCTCCTGTATTTCCTTTTTACTTCTAAGCTCATCAGCTTTGATTTCTGCTACTGCATGTGCCTCTTGCTCTAGTGTTAACTTAATAGTCACAGATTACTTCCCCGTAGCGTGTATAAGCCTTTGAGTACTTTTTGTTCGAAACGAAATGCCATGTCACCTTAAAACCCAGTGCCTTGAGTACTCTTGCCTTTGCTATATCATCGTGATTGTCAACGACCTCAACTATGTGTTGAGTTTCAGGGTTATAGCAGTCAAGCACATACTTTGAACCGTCTGTGAATAGCATTGTTTCTTCAAGAACGTAACCCTTATCTCTGTACCTAATCTGTTCTTGAATATGCCTGTCAGTAGCATCAAGGTGTCCTTCCTCACCTCGTGCTGCATGAGTACTATCTTCTAACCTGAAATGTGATCCAACATTGCTATCAGGTCTGATAGCTACTGGATAGAGGCGAGCTTGCAGGGCAGGGGAGTCGTATAACTCCTCTGAATGTACTATAGGGTCTTCAATAGTTATTGCTTTGCCTGACTTGGTGAAGGCGAATGGGTTTTTGGGCTGCTTTTTGGTTTTCTTCATTGATCAATACATCCGATGTACCAAGAGCTACAGCACAGAATATACAAGAAATAATTTCTATATTGCATATAAAACAGTAATTGCCTGACCTCCATGTCAGGCAGGGGTACAGCTATTTCAACTGGCTACGGAAGTTTATAACCTGTTGATCTGAAATGTCAGAGTTATAACAGAGTGGCGCATAACCACCAGATCGACTGTATGCACTTCTACCTCCACAACTTCTACCAGCACTGTCAGAGAAGTATGGACATGGACAGTTGCCGGGATACCCCATAATTGAGTTTTGTATGATGAGCTGCCTGATCTCATTGTCAGTTGCGTATGATGCATGTAAGCAGCTTTGTCCCCGTTTTACATATCCGTAATTACAGATCCAACCATTACCAAGGCCGTTAAGTTTCGCATTAACTGGAATTTTTATTGCTATGCACTGGTTGCCATTTCTTTCAAAACCTCTGTCACATACCCAGCCACTTCCGTATACATCAATCTTTGCGTTTTGAGGCAGAACTACACGGGTACATTGATTTCCATCTCTCCTGTATCCCCGCTCACATACCCAGCCACTTCCGTATACATCAATCTTTGCGTTTTGAGGCAGAACTACACGAACGCATTGGTTATTTTGTCTACGGTATCCCCGCTCACATACCCAGCCGCTTCCATACACATCTATTTTTGCGTTTTGAGGCAGAACTACACGGGTACATTGATTTCCATCTCTCCTGTATCCCCGCTCACATACCCAGCCACTTCCATATACATCTATTTTTGCGTTTTGAGGCAGAACTACACGTCTGCATTGATTTCCATCTCTCCTGTATCCCCGCTCACATACCCAGCCGCTTCCATATACATCTATTTTTGCATTCTTAGGGAGTACTACAGCTTTACACTGATTTCCTAGTTGGTAGTAGCCTCTATCACATGTCCAACCTTGGTGTGTAAACTGTGTGTAGTGCGAGTTGGCAGGGATGGCAGCAAAAACTTCAGCTGAAGCAAAGCAGAGTAATAAGGCAAAAAAGGGATGTAATCTATGTGATTTTGTCATAGTAGCTGAAGGAGGTGTATATCTATATTCTATGGGTTAGTCTGTGATCATTGGTTCTGATCAACTGAAGTGCGGGGCTTTAATCTAATCGACATATTGGTACATGTCAGCTAAGAAAGATTACGTACCGTTTACAGCATACTTAGCCCGATATTCATCGGGCTCAGGTACATTTAAAGTCAGCTACTGTAAAACCTACTCCTGAATTTCTGGTAGTCCAGCTTCACATCCTCCTTCTTGCCGTTCTTGTACTGCACATGCATCACAAGGTCATTGAAGTTAAAGTCCACTCGCTCAATGTACGTTAAGATACGTTCTCTTATTTCTTGCCTTGAGTCCCTTGCGCTTAACATGGTTTTAGCAACATTGGTCTTTAAACCTTGCTGGATTTCATTCTGTTTTTGCACATTGACTATTTGACTCTGTAAGTCCTGCTGATGCTGTCTTATGACATCAGCTTGAACCTGAAGCTCCTGTAATTTGTTCGCTAAGGCTGCAACATCTGGTGCAGTCATAAGAGCCTCTGTAATACGTCCCTGCATAGCATGTATTTCTTGTAGCTGCTGGTCAGCTTTATCAAGCTCATTTTGTATTTCAATAACTTCTTTATGTTGGTAGCCAGTACTGAGCATGTGCTTTGCGAGAGCCTTGAATAATGCTCTCTCTACTTCAGTTTTCCTAAATGAACCACGCTGACATGTACCTTCTCTTAATGAGTCTCTACATTGGATGTAGTAGAAAACCTTGCCCATCTGGTTTTTGGTTTTCTGATGGTGCATTGGGGCAGAACATAAAGAGCAAAAACTAAGACCCACCAGCAGATTTGCATATGGGTCAACGACCCTTGCTCCTCTGTTCTTCTTGTTCTTGTTCAGTGACGCTTGGAGTTTATGCCATTTGTCCTCATCAATAAGTGCTGGGAGAAAGTCACGTTTCCATTTCTCTGGATACGGGCGATCATCAATTTTTGCATAATGGCCGAGTAGGGCAGGGTTCCTTAGTAGTACACCTATGTACGATACTGTCCATCTACCAGATTTTGTAAAAGCTGGAATCTCTTGTTCATTCAACTGCTTAATAATTGTTCTTATACCTGTACCTGAAATGCACATATCTATAACTTTCAGGACTGCACTACATCTTTCTGGGTGTAGCTCAATACCTGAGTCTGTTTTGTGCATGAAAGCTGGTATCTGTCCCCCAGTAACCTTTTTACTATCAAATACTCTTTTCCAGTAGGCTTTTTGCCTTTCTGATTTAACTAGTGATTCATCATGTGCCCTTGCCATTACAGCGAGAGAAACTATCAATTGTGTCCAGTTACCCTGTATTGCCTCTACTGAGTATACCTGTCTGTCAGTTAGTGTATGTACTGTTACACCGGCATTTATAAGGTTCATGAACAGAGGGAGTACTGTGTTTACAGCTTGACGGGATAGACGGTCAAGGGACTCTACAATTAAGTGAACTGGGGTTGGTATTTCACCAGACTGTATCATTTGAAGCAGTTGACCCAGTGCAGCATCAGGGTCTAAATTCTTGCCTTTAAACGCAGAGATGCCTTGATCGGATATAGAATCCAATAGTTCAAGATTATTGTCAGAACAGTACTTTTCGGCTTGTGCTTGCTGACGCTCTATGGAGGTGGCTTGCTGCTGGCTAGAACTGAAACGTGCATACGAAATAGCCCGCTCCCGCTTTATTGCTGGTGCTGAATGCAGAGCCTCAGATTTTGCTGGTGGTAGAGTAGAGCTGCTGGGAGCAACTTGTAACGATGACTGCTTTACTTCTGATGTCTTCATGGCTGGCACATTACCATTTTATAGCTAAAAATTATATGGGGTAATGTTTACGATATGCCCTTGCAGATGGATAACATCTATCAGGCACTGTCAGACTGTGATCTGTTTGTTTCGATCGGAACATCCGGAAATGTCTATCCTGCTGCCGGGTTCTTTCAGGAAGCGGCAGCTGCGGGAGCAAGAACTGTTGAATTGAATCTTGAGCCGGGCAATCATGGCTCGTTATTTGATGAGCAATTTTACGGACCGGCTACCGAAGTGGTTGACCGTTTCTTCAGCACCCTTATGTGATATGGATTTAGGAAACTTAGTACAGAAACTCTGGTCTGAAGCAAGGATGTATTGCTGCTTCAGGAGCTGAAAATGTGGCCAGCTAATGCTGCTAATATGACTCTCGCTGAAATCTCTGAATATCAACATAGAGAGGATCCCGGGCTTGCGCAGGAGCAAGCCCGGACGCTACGAAAAGTGATTGCCTATTATAAATATGCAAGAGTTCTGGATTCTGAAGAGTTAGATACCCTTAAAACTTATATAATCAGTGCCGGAGAGCCTGAAATAACCGAAATCAAATCACTGCAAGAGTTATCTGCAAGAGTCATCAGAAGGGCATTACTGGATGTTTCAATGATTTCAACCGACGCCAGGAGTTTGGGACTCACCGATCCATGCCATCGACAAATACAACCGGGATTCCTATCCGATCATCATGGTAAGTTGGTTGATGAACAATTAAAACGTCAATTAAGACCAATATGTGTGCCTGGAGCTGCAAACATAAATTTACCTTATATCGAATTCCTTTATTATCTTCGTTCGCTCAGTTGGGAAGTCTATAAAGATGATCATATTGAGCGATTTTTCAGGGACGTTGTATTTGCAGGCTATACAGCAGCTGCAAAATGGGCATTGAAGGTAGGTGGGCCAAAAGTTGAGGAAATAATCCCTGAAGTCCGTAGTGAGGTTGCTAACTTGGGGGATTATACTGCCGCACAGACCCTGTTAGATCTCGGTGTTGGTGCGTTTACTCAAGAGGAAAAAGATCAGTGCCTGAAACGTGCCATGGGTTTGTGGACTTCTGCTGAAAATATCAAAAGCTGGATTCAATTGGGTGGCCGAATAGACGACAAGTTTCTGGATAATAGGTTGAGATTAGCTGCAGCTAATAATTATTACCAGGTTTCGGAATACAGTAAAATATTGGCGGAGTTTTATCCCAGGGACAAACTTGACCAAAATTTAATGGCTGCCGTATCCGACAATGATCTGACCCAGGCAAGGCAATGGCAGTTACTGGGTGGAAAAGCAGCCACATCAGAAGTTGAAGAGCGCATTGAACAGCATTGCAGGAACCATCAATTATCTAAACGATAGTATTGTATTTGATAAATGACTACGGGTGAGCAACCAGTGATTGCCCTTCAGTTTCGATCGATATTTATAGATATTTTATATAAATCTATAATTTTAAATTACTTTACGGGATACGACGGATAGATATAGTCTCACCTTATAAAAAAGCTACAAGCTGAAAATGAATTATCTTCAGATTATAAGGAAGGGACTATCATGACGCAGGTCTATCAGGATAACGCTCAGGCTATCGGTAATACGCCGCTGGTAAAGCTGAATCGCTTGGCAAAAGGCCGGGAGATATATGTAAAAATAGAGTCCAGAAATCCTGCAAACAGTATCAAATGCCGTATTGGTGCCAGCATGATCTGGGATGCAGAGCGCTCCGGAAAGTTGCTGCCGGGTATGGAGTTGATTGAACCCACCAGTGGTAACACCGGCATTGCCCTGGCCTTTGTTGCGGCTTCCCGGGGAATCCCGCTGACGCTGACCATGCCTGCTTCCATGAGCCTTGAACGTCGTAAAGTCATGAAGGCACTGGGTGCTACCATCATTTTGACTGAACCGGCAAAAGGCATGCCCGGTGCCATTGCCAGGGCGAAAGCACTGGCGGAAGAAAACCCGCAAAAGTATCTGTTGCTGCAGCAGTTTGAGAATCCCGCCAACCCCCGAATTCATGAGGAGACCACTGGCCCGGAAATCTGGAATGCACTGGATGGCAAGATTGATATTTTTGTCGCAGGTGTTGGCACGGGAGGAACCATTTCTGGTGTATCCCGCTACATTAAGGAGATCCAGGGCAGGAAAATCAAGTCAGTTGCCGTTGAGCCAAGTGCGTCCCCAGTCATCAGCCAGACCCTGGCGGGCGAAGAGGTTAAGCCTGCGCCCCATAAGATTCAGGGGATTGGCGCTGGATTTATTCCAGCAAACCTTGATCTCCGGCTGGTGGATCAGGTTGAGCAGGTTTCCAATGAAGACGCTATGGAGACCGCCCACCGGTTAATGCGGGAAGAGGGTATCCTGGCAGGTATTTCTGGTGGTGCCGCCGTGAGTGCTGCCCTGAAAGTGGCAGAGCAACCAGGAAATAACGGTAAGTCAATTGTGGTTATTTTGCCAGATTCAGGTGAGCGCTACCTGTCCACAGCGTTGTTTGAAGGCGTCTTTTCTGAAAATGAAAGTGTTCAGTAACTGATGTATATCACACAGCTAATGAAAGGCACGAAGAATTCTTTGTGTCTTTTTGTCTGTTTTATGATCCGTTAATGAACCTCAGGAATTTGCCGATAAGCCAATGGACAACAGTCGTTTGATGTGAGAATCTGATTAATGTTTCTACGCAAGGATTTGCGTTCAACCCAGAGAAAAAAACAGAGCTTTTCCATGCAAAAAAGGACTTTATACATCGGTAATTTGGCGTATACCGCCGTTGAAGAGGATCTTGAACAGGCTTTCGAATCATTTGGTGTTATTGAAGACATCAAACTGATGAGGGATCGGGAAACCGGGCGCTCCAGGGGCTTTGCATTTATCACTTTTGAAAAGGAGACGGAAGCTGCAGCCGCCAGGACCATGGACGGTGCGGAAGTAGCCGGACGTCCACTAAGAGTGAATGATGCTCGACAGAAGGAGTCAGGCCAGCGGGATCCAGCCAAGAGACGACCCAAGTCTTTTAATAACAATTTTAATCGCTAATGATTTAATCTGATATCAATCTGATCGGTACGCAGTTTTGTTCCTGAAAACTCGGAAATTAGCGGGTGCTTGGCAATATATTTTTCGTTATCGCTTTGCCGGGAACCCAACAGTTGTCTGAAGACACCTCTATAGCGACTGGGTTAACCCGAGCCAAAGCTATTTGTTGCAGTAAGGATTTCTGGATAATACCAGCAGTGGCTTTGCTGGAAGTGCTGTTTCACTCCGGATAACCGTGACCTACTCTCCTAGGAGGCTGTCCGGGAATAGCGCCCGTAGCGAGGATGGCAGAAAATTGAGGATAAAAATCCGGTTTTGTGAGGTGAATAGTGGTTCTATTTGCCGAACAAAACCGGATTTTTAGCCCAATTTTCTGCCACCGCAGTAGGGCAGTCTATTCTCGGATAGCCTCCTAGGAGGCTGTCCGAGAATAGCCTGATTAAGTATAATCAGGCATCTTCTGCCCACTTTGTTGTTGCCGAAACGGATGTCATCAATCAAATTCAAAGATAACCCTGCTGATTTTGACCAGCACCTGATGTTCCCATCGAACATCTTCGACCTGCTGCCACCAGATCATGATTGCTTCGTTTTTGAAGATATCTTCAAGCATATCGACACCTCTGAAGTGGAAAAGCAGTATCACCATCTTGGCCAGAATGCCTACCACCCACGACTGATTATATCGATCCTGATCTATGCCTATAGCCATGGTGTGTTCAGCTCCAGGGAGATTGAACGGCGCTGCAATCAGGACTTGGCTTTCATGTATATCGCCAAACAGCACTGCCCAAATTTCCGGGTGCTCAGTGACTTTCGTAAAAACCAGGCCACCTTTTTTAAAAGCAGTTTCAAACAGAGCGTGCTGCTCGCCCGGGAACTACAGATGGCCTCGCTGGGCCACATCGCTCTTGATGGTTCCAAATTCAAAGCCGACTCATCAAAGCATAAGGCCATGAGCTACGCACGACTTAAGGCCAAAGAAGCTGAATTAATGGCTGAAGTTGAGGCCCTGATTAAAAAAGCCGAAACCAGTGACAGTGAAGAGGACGATGCTTATCAGCAGGAGACTGGCTACAGCATTCCTGAAGACTTGCAATTCAAGCAGGAACGGTTAGAGAAAATCCAGGAGGCCAAAAAAGCGCTTGAAGAACGGGAACAGGCCCTGAATCCCGATAAGCCGATAGACGACAAAAAGCAAATCAGCTTTGCTGATCATGATGCCAGGATCATGGGTAAAAAAGGCAGTGGCTATCAGTACAGTTATAACGCCCAGATCAGCGTCGACAGCGATAATGGTATCATTGTTGGCCAGCACATCAGCCAGCATGCCAATGACAAGCAGGAAGTAAAGCCTGCACTTGAAGCCATTGCAGAAGCAACAGATAACGCGTCCATTGGCAAAATGAGTGAGGATAATGGCTATTACTCAGGGCCCAACCTGCAAGCGTTTGATGATGCGAACATTGACGCTTACATGGCTACGGATCGACAGGAGAAGCCTGCAACAGAGGGACTGGAAGACTCTGACAGAAAGTTTGTCAAAGCGGATTTTATTTACCATGAAGCAGACGACAGCTTTACCTGCCCTGCCGGTGAGAAGCTGATTTATAACACGGCTAGCAAAGCAAAACACAAAAGCTACCGCGTCAGTAAAGATATCTGCCGGGATTGCCCGTTACGTAAAAGGTGCAGTGGTGACAACAAAGACCCGGGGAAAGTGATTCGCACAGACCGCCACGAAGCCATACGCCAGGCGATGAACCGCAAAATGGAAACCAAAGAGGCCAAAGCGGTTTATGAGCGTCGCAAGGTGATTGCGGAACCGCCTTTTGGCCAAATCAAGAACTCAGGATTCAGAGGGTTCAGTGTCCGGGGTAAGGAAAAAGTGGCTGGAGAATTTTCACTGGTCTGCAGTGCTTATAATTTCAAAAAAGGCTCTTATTGGATTACAGACTGTTCCCAGATTGAACCTGGCTGAAGCACTTATCATTAAAGGCTCTCAGAGCTTTGCTCGGCAATTTGCCCTCAAGCCTTACATTGCGTGGTCCACATCCAATTTTCACTGCAGAGCAGTTCGGAAATCAAATAGAGCCTCAAAAAAATTGTCAAATCGGTTTCAACGGGATCAATCCGTCTTGAAGAAGCAAAAAGGCTTAAAATGGCAGCATAAAGGCAAGCAAAAGGGTAAAAAACGCAATTTTTACCCCAAAACAGGCTAAATTTAGGTCAATATTTGATCAGCCAAGAAAATGCTGAAGCTTTCGTTTTTTCAATAGCTAGTTCTCGGACAGCCTCCTAGGTCATATGCTGCTCCAGTTACTGTAGACCCCACGATAGCTCCCATGTAAAAATCATTCGCAGTGGGTGCATCGGACACGCCATAAGTAGCGGCAACATGTTTGACTGCAACCATGGCACAAGCTCCGACTGCAGTTCCGACACTAACTCCGTAAACTTTACTGACACCAGCGGCAACCCCGAGAGCCCCGATAGAAGCCGTGGAAATAATTATTGCAGTAGCGCCAATGATTGTGTCAGAACCCAAAGGTTCGTTATTCATCGCGTAAGAACAGGCAAGACCACCGTAGATAGCAGTGAGAGAAAGCTTAATAGTTTTGCCAAAGATTGGAATAGCTTTTGATGAAATACTTACCATTCGATCAAACAATGAGCTATTGATGAACTGTTTTACCTCGTCATCAGTTAATGGTTTTGTACATAAGAGGCATTTCTTTTGACCAGAAAGTTCCATCCATCCCTGCATGCATGATCTACCAAAAGCATGTCCGCATGTCAGTTTGAAGGGGCTGCATTGTTCTGCATCGTGACATATTAAACATCCAAAACCATTAATGGTATCCATATGAAAACCTGACAGTTTCAATTTGTGGCATCCTTACCTACGACATCTGCATCTGGTTTTGGTTCCCTGTGGGTGCAGGGAGGTTGCAGGGAGTTTGCTAGGAGGGTGCTGGGAGGCTGACAGGGAACTATGGGGGAGTCGTTCGCTGTTTCCGTGCTTCAAAAGCAGCACTGATTAACTCTTGGGTATAGGCTTCCAAAGGTTGGTTAAAAATCTGTTGGGTATTTCCCTGCTCGACAATCTCTCCCCCCTGCATCACGATAATTCGATGACTCATTGCTTTAACCACGGCAAGGTCATGGCTGATAAAAATATAACTGAGGTGGTATTTTTTTTGCAGGTTACGCAGTAAATCAATGATCTGTGATTGGACGGTTCTGTCCAGGGCTGACGTTGGCTCGTCCAGAACAATCAGTTTAGGCTTAAGAGCAAGAGCCCTGGCAATGGAAATACGCTGTCGCTGACCACCGGAAAATTCGTGGGGATAACGGTGGCGGTACTCCGGGTCAAGGCCAACATCATTCAATGCCGCAATGATCAGTTCCTCACGATTGGTTTCAGTGGCCAGTTTATGAATGTCCAGACCTTCACCGACAATGTCAGCAACGGTCATACGCGGGCTGAGACTGCCAAATGGGTCCTGAAATACGATCTGCATTTCCCGTCGCAATGGCCTGAACTGCTTCTGGTTCATGTTGTCGATGCTGGTCTCTTCAAACTGTATCAGGCCTTCGGATGTCTGTAGTTTCAGCAGTGCCATACCCAGCGTTGTTTTACCGGAACCGGACTCACCCACAATGCCAACTGTTTCGCCCAGGTTGATGGTTAGCGACAAATCAGTGACGGCCTTTACGTAACCCACTGTTTTTTTGAAAAAGCCTTTTTTGATTGGGAACCAGACTCTGATCTTTTCGCCAGTTAACAGGTTTGTGGGGTTTTCGCTCAGTGGCTCAGGTTCCCCATCCGGTTCGGCATTGAGCAGGTCGATGGTGTAGGGGTGCTGAGGTGCACTGAATACGGACTCGGTAACGCCTTGCTCAACAATCTCACCGTCTTTCATCACACAGATTCGATCCGAAACATGACGAATCAGGTTAAGATCATGACTGATAAATAGAATGGCCATGCCCAGTTTCTGTTGAAGGTCTGCCAGCAGACTGAGAATTTGTCGTTGAACGGTAACGTCCAGCGCGGTTGTTGGTTCATCGGCGATCAGCAGTGTTGGCTCACAGGCAAGGGCCATGGCAATCATTGCCCGCTGTCGCTGTCCACCGGACAACTCATGGGGATAGGCCTTCAAACGGCTTTTTGCATTACGGATACCCACCAGTTCCAACAATTCAAGTGTCTTTGCCGTTGCTGCCCTGTTTTTCAGGCCAAGGTGTATACCCAGTACTTCGCCTATCTGCTTTTCGATGGTATGAAGTGGATTGAGTGCTGTCATCGGCTCCTGAAAGATCATGCTGATCTTGTGTCCACGAATGTTGCGCATTTGTGATTGGGATAAATCGAGCAGGGCCTCATTGGCAAAAAGTATGTCTCCGGAGTAATGGGCATTTTCCGGAAGCAGTTGCAGAATGCTCAGCGCAGTAATGGATTTGCCAGAGCCGGACTCCCCGACCAGGCCAACGGTTTCTTTGCAATTCACAGAGAACGAAACACCTTTAACGGCTTCAACACTGTGCTCGCCTTGTTGAAAGCAAATCCTGAGATTGTTAATGGCCAATAATGGATTATCCATAAAGATTCGATGCTCTATTTGTCGCTCTTTAGTTTGAATAGTATTTTCTTGGGTCCAGTGCATCTCTGCACGCTTCACCAATAAACACCAGTAACGTCAGCATAATGGACATGACCAGAAATGCCGTGATACCCAGCCAGGGCGCCTGAAGGTTGTTTTTGCCCTGGGCAATCAATTCGCCAAGGGAAGGGGAGCCTGCAGGCAGGCCGAAACCCAGGAAATCCAGAGAGGTGAGGGTGGTAATGGCCCCCGTCAGAATAAAGGGCATAAACGTGACGGTAGCGATCATGGCGTTGGGTAAAATATGCCGGAACATCAGGCGCCCATTGGTCATCCCGAGAGCCCTGGCGGCTCGAACATACTCCAGGTTTCTGCCCCGGAGAAACTCGGCGCGCACCACATCAACCAGTGCCATCCACTGGAATAACAGCATGATCCCCAGCAACCACCAGAAACCGGGCTCGACAAAACTGGAAAGGATGATCAGCAGGTAGAGGTTGGGCATACCTGACCAGATCTCAATAAACCGTTGTCCGAACAGATCGATCTTGCCACCGTAAAAGCCCTGAAGAGCACCAACTGCAACACCGATGACGGTGCTGAAAAAGGTCAATGCCAAACCAAAAAGTACCGAAATGCGGAAGCCGTATATAACCCGCGCGAGGACATCACGACCCTGATCGTCTGTGCCCAGCCAGTTATCAAGAGAAGGGTGGGCGGGCGCAATACGGGCGTAATTGATGGTGTCGTAACTGTAGCGAATGGGCGGCCATAGCATCCACCCTTTGGGCTCGATCAGCTCTCTGGCGAAGTCCTGTCGGTAGTCCATCTCCAGTTCAAACTCGCCGCCGAAAGTGGTTTCCGGATAGATGACGAAGGTCGGGAAATAGGGACTGCCCTCATACCAGAGCAGCAGCGGCTTATCGTTAGCAACCACCTCTGCCAGCAGGGTAATCACAAAGAGCGTGCTGAATATCCAGAGTGAAATATAACCCCGGCGATTCTGCTTGAAATTCTGCCAACGACGCTGGTTGAGCGGATTAAGTTTGAATCTTGTCATTCCACGTCAGTCTCTGGCTTCGAAATCAATACGGGGGTCAACGGCAACATAAGTAAGGTCACCGACGAGTTTGATCAGCATACCCAGCAGGGTGAAGATATAAAGAGAGCCAAAAACCACGGGATAATCGCGGTTGATGGCAGCTTCATACCCGAGCAAGCCGAGCCCATCCAGAGAGAAAATAATTTCAATCAGTAATGAGCTGGTAAACAGAATGCCAATCAACGCCGCAGGGAAGCCGGAAATCACCAGTAGCATGGCATTACGGAAAATATGGCCATACAGTACCTTATGATCGTCCAATCCTTTGGCTCTGGCCGTTTGCACATACTGTTTGTGGATTTCATCCAGAAATGAATTTTTGGTCAGCATGGTCAGCGTGGCAAAACCACTGATGACCATACAGATAATGGGAAGAATCATGTGCCAGATATAATCCCGGATCTGACCTACCAGGCTTAACTCGTCGAAGTTGTCTGATACCAGGCCTCTCAGTGGAAAAACGTTCCAGTAACTGCCGCCGGCAAAGAGCACAATTAACAGAATGGCCAAAAGAAAGCTTGGGATTGCATACCCTGTGGTGATGATAGCGCTTGACCAGATATCGAACCGACTGCCGTGTTTCAATGCCTTGCGAATGCCCAGTGGAATGGAGATCAGGTAGATGATCAGGGTACTCCAGAGGCCCAGTGAAATAGAAACCGGCAGCTTCTCCCTGATAAGGTCTACTACTTTGGCATCGCGGAAAAAGGAGTCTCCAAAGTTAAAGGTAAGGTAGTTTTTGATCATCTGTAGAAACCGTTCATGGGCGGGCTTGTCAAAACCGTACAGTTTCTCGATATCTTTGATCAGTTCCGGGTCAAGACCTCTGCGTCCACGGTATTCGCCACTTTCATCCAGGCTCATCTGCTGTACTTCGGAATTGCCGGAGCCTCCGATTCGACTGATGGCATTGACTTCGAACCCTTCAAGCTTGGCAATCATCTGCTCTACAGGGCCACCGGGGGCTGCCTGAATGATGACAAAATTAACCAGCATGATCCCGAACAGGGTTGGGATCATCAGGGCAAGCCGTCGCAAAATGTAGCTGCTCATGGAGACTTCCTGTTATGCGTTTTTGTGAGCATGGTTGATTCTCCTGGCTGTGAAATCCAGATCTGAAACTTTGTTGTGAAATCCAGATCTGAAACTTTGTTGTGAAACCCTGATCTGAAACCCTGATCTAAAACCAGAGCTGCCAAAACAGAAAACCTTCATTTTATGGCCAGGGTTCCCGGTGAATGGTGAAAGGTTAACGGTTCTTTCTGCGACGATAAATCCAGACAGGAATAAGGCCCAGCAAGATGAGTCCCGAGTATAACCACAAGCGGTCATTTTCAGCTTGAACTGCTGGTGCTTCGGTATCGTCATTGCTCGGGGATGAAGTACTGGTTGCTTTGGTTGCATCCGGTTGGCTGTCGATCCACCAGGAGTAAATATCAGTACTGTACAGAGGTTCTGATTTTGGCCTGGCCAGCTTGTTGGAATGAGCGATTCGATCATAAGGGTAGTACCATTGAGGAATCATGTACTCTCCCCACAGAAGCACCCGATCCAGTGCTTTTACTGCGGTCGTTAGCTCTTCCCGGCTGTCGGCATTAATCACATGATCAATCATGGCATCCACTACCGGATCTTTGATTCCCATGTAATTGCGGCTACCTTTGGTGTCTGCGGCCTTGCTTCCCCAGAAACCCGTCTGTTCATTACCCGGAGAGGCCGATTGACCATAGCCCGCAACGATCATGTCATAATCAAAGTCACGAATACGGTTAATGTATTGAGAGATATCAACGGTTCGGATATTCAGTTCAATACCCATTTGTTCAAGGTTTTTCTTGAAGAGAAGCGCCACCCGCTCAAGAGAAGGTTGGGCGAGCAGTAACTCAACCTCTAAGGGTTGACCACGCTTATCGACCAGCTTGTTGTTCTCCAGGCGCCAGCCAGCTTTTTTCAGCAGCGTCAGTGCTTCTTGCAGTTGAGGTCGGATATTGCCGGAACCATTGGTCACCGGAACGCTGTAAGGCTTGGTAAAGAGATCTGCAGGTAATTGACTGCGCCATGGTTCAAGGAGTGTCAGCTCATCGCCCTCAGGAATGCCACTGGCTTCCATACCTGAATTGCCAAAATAGCTCTTCGAACGGAGGTGACTGTCATGGAAAAGGTTGCGATTCAGCCACTCGAAATCCATTGCATAGCCCATGGCTTTTCGAACCAGAGGGTCCTGGAAGAAGTCCCGTCGCAGGTTGAATGCAAAGCCCTGGATAGGTGCCGGGTTCCGGGTAGGGATGGTGGCCAGAATCAGTTCGCCCCGATGTACAGCGGGAACGTCATAGGCAGTGGCCCAGTTTTTGGCAATATTTTCATGGCGCAGGTCATATTCGCCCGCTTTCAGTGCCTGAAGGGCAACATGTTCGTCTCGATAGTAGTCGTAACTGATCTCATCAAAATTATAACGGCCTTTATTAACGGGTAGATCTTTTGCCCAGTAATCGCTGACTCGCTGATAGGCAATACTCCGGCCCCCATCAACATGCTTGACCTGATAGGGACCACTGCCAAGAGGAATGTTCAATGAGGTGGAGGAAAAATCATTCTCATCCTGTTCCCAGTGATGTTGAGGGAGAATGGGCAGTTCAGACAAAATGAAAGGCAATTCCCGGTTATTGGCATGTTTGAATGTGAATTTGACCCGACTGTCAGAAAGAACGGTGACGGAGTCCACATCTGAGTAGTAACTGCGATAGAAAGGGTGTCCCTGACTGGTCAGCAGTTCAAAGGTGTATTTTACATCGTTGGCAGTGATGGGTTTACCATCATGAAAACGGGCATCGGGGTTGAGGTTATAGGTAATACTGCTGTTATCAGGGGCTTTTTCTGCTGACTCGGCCACCAGTGGGTAGAGGGAGAAAGGCTCATCACGGCTCTGGGTCATCAAGGTATCATAAATCAGCCCAATGCCGGTGACCGGTGTTCCTTTGTTGGTATATGGATTGAGGCTGTCGAAGGTACCACTGGCTGCCATACGAAGACTGCCGCCTTTGGGGGCATCTGGATTAACATATTCAAAATGTGTGAAGGGTTGATCCGGACTACCGTATTTCGCTTCTCCGTGAAGTACCAGTGACGTTTTTGCGATAATATCCTGTGATCCAGGTGTCTGTCCGGAGGGGACGGCTGATGACAAGCTGGAATAAGAGAGGGTAACCCCAAGGGTGAGTGCTGCAAGTTTGAGATAGCCAGAATTCATTACCATTATAAGAAACCGTTAGTGTTTAAAAATCGCTATACAGTCTTGTTTATAAATAATCGTTCTAATATAGACTTAACCATGAGTAGCTGTTAAGTGCCAGTAATGCTTTTGCAATCATGCTGACCTCATATCAAAACTCCCACCACCAGGTGCTCAGGCCATTTTCAAAAGGGGGGGCAAGTTCGGGGTGTTTCAGTCCTGGCCGGTAAACCACTGGCCAATAGGGGAGATACCATTGAGGAATGACCGCATAGTGCCAGAGTACAATCCGGTCAATTGCTCTGGTGTAAAGGATTAACTCTTCGCGACTTGTTGCCATGATGGCTTTATCAATCAGGTTATCCAGCGACTCAAGTTTTATGCCCGAAAGGTTCTGTCCAGCCTCACTGTCAGCACTGGTACTACTCCAGAAATTTTTCAGCTCAGTACCGGGTGTAATGCCGGGGTAAAAACCATGAATGATTATATCAAAATCAAACTTGCGAACACGGTAGATGTATTGTGAGGTGTCTACTGTATTAATGCTTGCCGATATCCCCAGTTCCTTGAGGTTACGGGCAAACGGAATAACAAAACGTTCATGTTCCGGGTTGGTAAGAAGAATTTCAAACTGAATCGATTGGCCATTCTGGTTTTGAAGTACTTTGTTTTGGTATTCAAAACCGGCTTCTTTCAGTAGTTTCAGAGCTTGTATCTTGTTTTTCCGCCAGTTGCCAGAACCATCTGTCTGTACAGGCTGCCATTGGGAGGTAAACAGCTCATCAGGAAGTTCTGCTGACCAGTGAGCAAGTATTTCTTTCTCTTTGACCGATGGTGGTTCAATAGCTGCAAGGTCTGAGTTAGAAAAAAGACTATAGGCCTGATAGTACATCCCAAAAAAAAGGTGTTGATTCATCCAGTTGAAATCAAGAGCCTGTGCTATGGCTTTTCGGACCAGTCGATTCCCAAAAACGGGCTTTCTGAGATTGAAGACAAAAGCCCTCATGCCCAGGCTTTTATTATAAATTTTCTCCCGGATGAAGTTGACCTGACCCGGTTTCTTTTGTTGGTAAGCTTGAGACCAGCTTCTTGGATTGGTATCAATACGCAGGTTGTACTCTCCCTTTTTAAACGCTTCAAGAGCAATACCATCATCACGATAGTAGTCGGTTCTGACAATATCAAAATTATGTCGTCCTTTGTTTACGGGTAAGTCAGCGGCCCAATAGTCCCGGACTCGTTCATAGGTAACAAAGCGGCCGGGGCTGAAATCTTTCACCCGGTAAGGCCCACTGGCCAGTGGAGGCTTCAGTGTTGCCTTAAAAAGATCATTCTCTGGCTGTTGCCAGTAGTGTGCTGGCAGCACCCGGAGTTGTGACAGTCGAAGAATAAGGCTCTTTGCTGGTGGTTCGGAAAAACTGAAACGAACGGCTTTGGGGGATATTATCTCAACTTTTTCAATAATCCCATAAAGGTGCTTATAGTGAGGTGGGCCCCGTTCCTGCAAAGACTGAAACGTATAGACAATATCTTCTGATGTGATGGGATGTCCATCATGAAAGCGGGCGTTCGGATTGAGGTGATATGTGACCCATCGGAAATCGTCCGGGTATTCAATTTGTTGAGCAATCAGTCCATAGACTGAATAGGGTTCATCACCCGATTTCACCATCAATGGGTCATTCAGAAAGTAGCTGCCATCAGCCCAGGAACCTTTTGGGGCAAAAGTATTAAAGGTATCAAAACTGCCGATCCTTCCCTTTCTCAGTATGCCGCCTTTTGGTGCATTGGGGTTTGTGTAGTCAAAGTGGGTAAAATCTTCCGGGTAGTGAAGCGAGTCATGAAAGCTAAGACCATGAGCCGTTGTTGAGCTTTTATCTGGCGGTGTTGCAGAAGCAGGTATAGAGTACAAAAGAGTGACTACAACAATTCCTTTTATCAAATCGTCATACATACGACAGGTTCCTTACAATTACCCTGACTGATCAATCCTTGCAGTACCACCAGGTACTTAAATCCAATGCATAGTGCGCTGGGTTATTCGGGTATTTCAGTTGCTTCTTATGCACTACCAGCCAGTCAGGTTGATACCATAGTGGCAGCACATAGTGATTCCAGAGAATGATTCGATCCATTGATTTAATGAGTATTAACAGCTCCTCCCGGGAATTTGCCCGGGGAATTTTCTCTGTCAGTTTATCGATGGATTCAAGCTTTATGCCCGCAATGTTTCTGGAACCATGCAGGTCAACAGTGCCTGAACCCCAGAGGCTTGCCTGCTCTGTACCTGGTGAAGGGGTATGGGGAAAGGTGTGCATGACCATATCAAAGTCCTGGTTTCTGACTCTTTCAACATATTGGGCAACGTCCACGGTTCGTATATTGAGTCTGATGCCCATACTTTCGAGCATCTTTTGTACTGGAATGAAGATGCGTTCGTCCTCAGAAGAAGATAACAGGATTTCAAGCTCAAGCGGTTGACCGTTATGGTTGATCAGTTTGTTTTTCTTGATGAACCAGCCACTTTGCTGTAGCAGTGAAAGTGCTTTTCTTTTCCGATCTCTACGGGTGATACCCGGTTCATCCCCCGGTGGAACCCAGGCCTGATGCAATGCTACTTCCGGGATTTCAGTTTTCCATGTGAAGAGCAGCTCTTGTTCCTGTACAGACGGTTTTTCCGAAGCGCCCAGTTCTGTTCCGGCAAAAACACTGTCAGCCCTTTTGTACATGCCATGGAATAAGTGTTGATTGATCCAGTCAAATTCGATGGCATACCCCAGCGCCTCTCTGACACGCGGGTCTGATAGATGCGCTCTTCTGGAGTTATAGGTAATGGTTAAGGTCTGGGGGTTATGATTGCTTAAAGAGGAGCGAGTCAATTGGTTTTTTTGCAGTGATTCATCTCGTATCTGGTTATGCCATACACGGGGGTCGCTAACGGCCTTGAGATCGAATTCCCCTTTCTGCAGGGCTTCTAAAAGGACATTGCTATTTCGATAATAGTCGTACTGAATTCGGTCAAAATTGTGCCTTCCGCGGTTAACTGGCAGATCCTTCCCCCAGTAGTTTTCTACTCTGGCAAATGTTATTGAGCGTCCGGGTACTATTCTTACGGGTTTATAGGGGCCACTGCTGAGTGGAATCTCCATGCCGGGAGACGAGAAATCGCGTTCCGCCCAAAAATGTTTTGGAAGAATTGGCATTTGCCCCAGAATTAATGGCAACTCTCTGTTATTACTGTGCCTGAAAACAAAAAGAGCCCTGTCGTTACCCGTGACTTCTACCTTCTCGACATCCTGGTAGAACTGCTTGTAAAACGTTGAACCCTGTTCCCTGAGCAGATCAAAGCTGAACTTGACATCATCAGCTGTCACTGGTTTACCATCATGAAATCGGGCCTTTGGGTTTATGTAAAAGGCTGCCCAGGTATTATCAGGTGCCAGTTCAATTCGTTCTGCAATGAGGCCATATTTTGTCAGTGGTTCATCCCAGGATCTGGCCAGTAGCGTGTCATGCATCATGTGGCTGCCAGCTACTGCGGTCCCCCGATCAATATAAGGGATCAGGCTGTCAAAATGACCGATAACGCCCTGTTTCAGCTCCCCCCCCTTAGGGGCATTGGGATTGACATAGTCAAAATACTCGAAACCCTCGGGATACTTGGGCTCACCATAAAGACTGATGGCGTGCCTCGTCTTGCTGTTCTGACCGTCTGCATAGTCTATTGCAGATAACACTGGACTGGTGCTGCCCAGCAAAGCACAAATGATCAGCGGTGTTGTTAAACTGAAGAATATTGACCGCATAGCCGTAATCCCAATTCCTGCTCTTATCAGGTTATCGACTTTCCTTGTTGTTTTGTTCAGTCCACCAGGTATTCAAACTAAATCCATAAGGCGGAAAGCTTTCCGGATGTTTCAGGTGTTGCCACCAGGCTATTCGATGGGTATTCCCATGCCAGTTCAGTATCCCGTAGTGCTGCCATAATAGAATCCGGTTCAGTGCTGATGTGGCAGTTTCCAGGTCGTTTTTGCTGGTGGCATTCATGATGCTTTCAATCATGGCGTCAACGGCAGGATCTTCAAGTCCCATCAAGCTTCTGCCATCACGCTTATTGACACTCCCGGAGTGGAAAAAGTCCAGCAGCTCTTCCCCCGGATGCTGTCGTAATGGATAAATGTACTGAGTCATATCGAATTCATGATTTCTCAGTCGTCGGTAATATTGGGCCAGATCCATGCGCTGGAGTGTTACTTCTATACCAATTGCTTTCAGGTTTTTCATAAACGGAAACACGATACGTTCAAACTGAGAGTCGGCATAATAGATAGTTCTCGTCCAAAAACGCATCAGGCAATCATAATTAGATTGTACGTTCGTTTTGATATTTCCTGAAATTCCAGAGAGCCGCAAAAACTCTTCCCTTTTTTTCTCTAATCTGGGACGGATATTGGAGAAAAACGCGAAAAGCAGGCAGAAAACATCCTCCCACCATGCTGGAAAGGTACTTTCATGTAGCGTGGAGGTGGCTATCAGGATGGTGCCGGGTGTCTGGCCAGAATCACCAGGTTGTAACAGACCACCGATAACCAGCAATGAGAATCAAAACGCTCAGAACCCTTGCAGTGGCAACGTGATAGCCCAAAACATCTCTTTAGCCACGAAATTCCCGCTTCAATACCTGCCCGGAAGCGAAAGAGCGTTTTATACACATACTGACTTTTAGTCATCTCTTCGACTTCAAGTCCGCGCTTCTTATTAAAAGCTACATCGCTGATTCCCATGGCCTTGGCTTTTTCCAAATGGCTCTATTTTGATTACGAACTGCTCTACAGTGAAAACTGACTGTAGGTCACGAAAAACAAGGATTGGGCAACATTACCGGACAATATGCTGACAACCTTTGTAGATAAAGGGCTTCAGCAATGTTCAACCCAGTAGCAGTCTGAAATCCTACAAGAGCCTTCCAAATTAGCGCGACACGCGTATCCGCCGTCACCGCTTGTCTGGCGAGGTACACGACCATAAATTTCTTTTTGTCTTTCCATCATCGGAATGAATTGGTCCGAATCCGCTGGGTTACCTTCCTCAATAACCAGGTCCAGGATCAATCGACTTTTTCCCTGAACCAGGTTCAGTTTATGGCCATACTGTACTTGCCGCCTGTCTTTTACGATGATATCCGTATGGGGTTCATACAGGCTAACCACTTTTTCCTGGGCTGGCACCTTTTCACCCTTAAAGACCCTGCGCTCTGTCTGGGAGACTATTGCATCCACCAGGGGTAACAGGTGATCCACATCGGCCTGCCACTTGTCGGCATCATCAGCCAGGAGACACTGCCCCTGCTGACGGGCGTTTGCTAGCGTGACAGTAGCTTCGATAAGTACCTTCCGGGATTTTCGGGTCAACTGCAGCAGTTTTTTATAATGCTGATGCCGCTCTTCTTTGCCAGCGTAGATGCATTTTCTGGCCGCATCTTTTACGGCTCGGTTGTGATGGGTATATTCATAAAGCGGTGTCGCTGTCAGTGTTTGTCCCCGTTCCAGCAGCCGACAAATTTCTTTAACGGAACTGGCTAAAAGATCACTGTCGCAAGGAGGTTTGATATCCGATTCGGTGACTGTGCTGTCAATAGCCACAGTGCGCCCTTTTTCAATACCCTGATCTTTAGCGGTCATTAGCTGACAGTTATTAATCCGTTCCCATGTAGATGCAGTAAGAAGGCTGATGAGCCCATGCAAACTGGAGCGACTGGGGCGCTGGTTTGGTTCGAGGCGACAAAAGTCTCGAAAGAGCATGGAGTCCATCAAAACAAACGACAAGTAGTCATAATCACAATTCAAATACTGTTTCAGGAGTGCCGCACGAAGAACGGATTCTGCTGATAGTCCGTTCCGCCCAGTGTTCTGTTTATCACCAGAACTTAAGTCCTCATAAATCCAGTCATTGAACTGTGGATGGGCGTCAAGCCATTGCGAGATACCGGAAAGCTGGGAGCAGATTTCATGAGGTACGTAATGGAGTTCCATACTACACTGCGGGTTGCGTTTTGGCTCTTTTCGTATTGCAGACTGCTGATTTCATAAATCAGGCTGGAATCCTCCTGTGGCAGGGCTTGGCAATATTTAGCCAGCAGTTTCCTGAAGGCATTGTATATCAAGGCCTTTGGCCAATTTTCATTGCAGAGCAGTCTGTAACCCGAAAAGAGCCTGCGTTTTTTGCGCATTTGGAGTCCTCTGTTTTTGGCAATCCCTTATGTTTCTTGCTCTTGGGAAGTTTAGTCGCCAGATAGCAGTAGGGCTCCACTTAATTTTTCAGGATAAAATCTACAGTTTTCAATTGGTTGTGTTTTTGGACGAGAACTAGATAAATATCAGCTTCATGGGCTGCCGGGTTATCTTATTGATCAACTTACCCTGTTGTAATTCCCATCCTGCCTGATTGAGCAGGGTTAATGCCTGCTTTTTGCTGTCCTTGATATTCCCGTCTCCTTTTGTTGCCGGAAAAGTAAAGGGCTGGGTAAAGAGTTTCTCTGGGAGTCTGTCTGAAAACGGCTTCAGCAATTGACGTTCAGCGGGAGAGGGTAGGGTGAGTGCAGGTGGAGGTGAATGAGGGAAGTAGCTTTGGGTTCGGGTATAGGCGTTATGAAATATCGCTTTGGAAATCCAGTTCCAGTCATGCATCAGGCTGATTGCCTCACGGACTCTACGGTCCTGAAAATACGGTTTTCTTATGTTGAACACATACGTTCTTGCGCCATAGGACATGCGGTGGGGGATTTCACGGCGAATGATCAACCCTTTATTTACTGCTTCAAAGTGATAGCCGGTTGCCCAGTTTTTCGATTGTACTTCGAGATATGCATCAGTATGTCCACTTTTAAACGACTCAAATGCCATCTGGATATCGTGGTAAAAGTGCAGAGACACTTTATCGAAGTTATGTTTTCCCCGGTTTACCGGGAGATCTTTACCCCAGTAATCGTTTACCCTTTCCATTTCGATTAACTTGCCAGGTACTACTCGGCTTATTTTGTAGGGACCGCTGGACAGTGGTGCTATCAATATTGTTTTATGAAAATCACGGTCTTGCCAGAAGTGTTCAGGAAGTACGGGTAGCTCAGCAAGTTGCAGAGGAAACATTATTGGATAGGGTGGTTTCAATTTGAATACAAGATGGTTGGGAGTCGGTGTTTCAATACTCTCTATATACCTGTCCATACCGCTGAAACGCCCATAAGGCAGTGATGTCAGTGTATTGAATGAAAAAACAACATCTCTGCTGGTAATGGGGTGATCATCATTAAATTTAGCTCCTTTATTAAGTTTGAATTCCAGTCGATTGTTTTTTCGAGAGTATTTTACGGATTCGGCAATCAGTGCATACACAGAATCCTGTTCATCCATAGGGCCATTGGCGCTGGCCGAGCTTACCATTAGCGTTTCGTTCAACTCACTGAAACCGTATTTTGGCATAGATGATACACTCGATGGGGGAACCCCCTTACCGTTGTAGGCATTTAAAGTATCAAAGGTACCATGTATCGCCAGCCTTAAATGGCCTTGCCTGGGCGCTTGCGGATTCGTGTAATCAAAAGCATAAAAATCAGCAGGGTATTTCGGATCGCCGAACAGGGTCAGGGCGTGTCGCCATGTATCTTCCTCATCCATTGCCAACAGGTTGTTGCTGACAATGAAATCGGGTAAGGGCCGGTCTTTCTCCAGCCCTCCCCACAGCACCCGGCATGCGGGTCCGCACCGGGCGGTTCAACGATGATGGTGAAACCTGATCCATAAGTCTTTCAATGAAACAAGCCCAATTTTCGCGAGGTAACTGTTATTCAGTGCCTGTTGTACCGCATAGGTTTTACTCAGACGGTAATACCCTTTGCTGCTGGCTGCGATCTTGGCGGCGTTAATTTTATCAACGCCTAACCTGACCAGATTCTTAAAACGGGTTTTCGGCTTGCGCCATTGCTTCAGAAAGCAGCAACGGATTCGCCGACGTATCCATTGATCCAGCAGGGGAATTGGTCGGTGATATTCCGATAACCGGAAATACCCCATCCAACCCCGGATATATTGTGCCAATTTGCGTAACCGATGTTGCATTGAGACACCCCAGCGACGACTGGTCAACTTGAGTATCCGGTATTTGAATCGGTCCAGACACTTCTGGGCCCAGCGAACTTTCTTCCCTGTGAAGGTGAAACTCAGGAATTCGCTTTCTGTTGCTTTCACAACTTTACTTTTCCGGGAGTTAATCTTCAGTTTCAATTTGCGTTCAATGAATTGGGTAATGCTGTGCATCACCCGATCCCCTGCACGCTGACTTTTGACGAGAATCACAAAATCATCACAGTATCTTGCAAAGCAATGACCCCGATATTCAAGCTCCTTGTCGAGTTCGTCGAGGACCACATTAGACAGCAAGGGTGATAAAGGCCCACCCTGTGGCATGCCAACCCTGGTCGGGTAGACATTGCCCTCAATCATGACACCGGAGCGCAGGTAGCTACCAATCAGTTTCAGAAGGCGTTTGTCGCGGACCTTACGGGAGACCCTCGACATCAAAACGTCGTGATTAACCGTATCAAAGAATTTACTCAGATCAACGTCAACAGCGTAATGAAGCCCCCGGTTGATCAACTGCTTAACCTGACGGACTCCGTCGTGTGCTGACCGTCCCGGTCGGTAGCCGAAGCTGTTTGGAGAGAAACCCGGATCAAAGACAGGGGTCAGCACCTGCACAATGGCCTGCTGTATGACCCTATCCATCACGGTAGGGATTCCCAGCAAACGCTCACCGCCGTCCGGCTTTTCTATAACATGTCGGCGCACGGGTGATGGCTGGTAGGTTCCGTCCAATAAGGCTTGACGCACTGAAGGCCAATGCTGTTTGGCAAAGTCTGGATAAGCTTCAATAGTGACTCCATCAATACCCGGAGCACCCTTGTTGCTTTTGACCTGTTTCCATGCACTTGCCAGATTAGCCGGTTCAAGTACGCAATTTAGTAGATCATGGTTCAAAGCTGGTTAAAGATTCTGTCGCCAAGTACGGTGAGTCGCCGGACGGCTGCATCGCCTTGAGGGAATCAGTCTCCTCTTTGTCGTCGATGTTCGGCCCTTCGCTAACGACTTCCCATCCGTTAATGGCTTCTGTCGTACAGCTACTATGGCCTCTGCTGACTTCTGTCCAATCACCACGCGGAGTTACCTCTGCTGGCGCTATTGGTTGCCATCGGGTTTGCTCGAACAGGATGATGAGACCTGTTCGCCGAGCCTGTTGTAACCAGTGGCTGAGAACTGGGAATTACCAATCGCATGTTGAACAGATCTCCCCGGATAAGGACATGAACTTTCAGTGCACAACCGCCGCATTTACCGTGTCTCACGAACCATAGGGCTTTGTGATCCTTGGCTCACTCGCCCAGAGACTCAGCCTTATATGCGATTTCTGTACGTCGGCTCGCACCTTTGCACTCAGACTGCCTCCGCACAGCCCCTCGCGGGACTGCACTTGCCTTAAGCTAGTGGTTGTCATCAGCAGGCGTCTTTACCGCCAGTCAGATGTAGGTTCTCCCACAGGGGACTTTCACCCCATCAGTTCATGCCCATGCCGGGCGTACCAAGAAAATAACGATGCACTGTTGTCTTTTCAGGATGATCAACGATCCGAACCTTCCGGCAGAAAATCTATGAGAATAGCATCTGCGGGAAGGTGGGCCGGGCTTGTTTCAGAAGCTGCGTGTTACATTGACAAATAATGTGACCTGCTGGCCGGGGTGAATGTATTTGTCACTCATATCACTGTTCCAGTCCCTGATTTGGTTAACATTCACATTAAATTTTGACGCAATTTTGGCCAGAGAGTCACCGGAACGAACTTTATAATGTACCTTCCGCACTACCGCATTTTGAGAGCCTTGTTTCTTCCAGACAACCAGCTTCTGATTAACTTGCAGAGTGTCCCTGGGAGACAGGTTATTCCAACGGGCCAGCTCGTTAACACCCACATTGTACTTCCGGGCAATGGTCCAGAAGCTGTCGCCAGCCTTTACCAGATACTCAACTTTGTAACGACCATTCACAGAACGATTCTGTTTTTGCTGCAAGACGCTGGCTGGCACTGAGTGTGTAACTTTCCGCCGTTTTGGCAGCTACCGGGATTATCAAACCCTGACCAATACGAATGAGGGTGCTGCTGAGGTTATTGGCCTCAGTAATCACATTCACACTGGTTTGGTATTTCATGGCAATAGAGCCCAGAGTATCCCCGGATTTTACTGTATAGCGATGCCATTGTACTCGCTTCTCTGGTGGCAGGCTGGCCAGCTGAGTTCGGAAATGCTCGGCATGAGTCACTGGTACGACCAGGTGGTGAGGACCTTCGGGGGGCGTTGACCAGCGGTTCAGTCCGGGGTTCAGTCGGTAGAGTTCTTCCAGTTCAACACCCGACAGTTTCGATGCTTTGGCCATATCCAGCTGACTACCGGTATGTACTTTGTCGAAATAGGGCTTATTCGGTATTTTGTCCAACTGGACACCAAATTTTGATGGATTGCGAACCACTTTACCGAGGGCAATCAGTTTTGGCACATAGGCAGTCGTTTCACTGGGAAGATCAAGCGCCCAGAAGCGTGTGGATTTACCGAGATTTTTGTTTTTTCGAACAGCCCGCTGTACCCGGCCGGGGCCAGAATTAAAGGCTGCCAGAGCCAGCTCCCAGTCCCCAAACATATTGTACAGGCTTTGCATGTAGTCCAGAGCTGCACGGGTAGAGTGGACAACATCCCGGCGACCGTCATACCACCAGTTCTGATCGAGGCCATAGTGTTCACCCGTTTCAGGCATAAACTGCCAGAGTCCTGAAGCGCCTGCATGAGAGTATGCGAAAGGGTCAAAGCTACTCTCCACAATCGGCATCAATGCCAGTTCCAGGGGGACATTTCTTGCCTCGGCTTCTTTGACGATGAAATAGAGATAAGGCTCTGATCGTTTGGAAATCTGGCTGAAATAGAATTTGTTATGCTTATACCAGTCCAGTTCGGCCTGAATTCTCGGGTCATTCTGGTCAAGATCCATTGCCAGGCCTGACTGAATCCGAATCCACAGGTCGTCTACCACAACAGGGGCTTTTTTTACCGGGGTTATCTTCTCTGGTTTTTTTACCTGCAGCTTTTCAACAGAAGGTGCTGTTTCCTTCTTGATGGTTGATGCCGAGGAAGAGGGCGATGTACTCACCAGATGGCAACCAGTCAGAAACAGTGAAAAGGCCAGCGTCGGCAGAGTCCGTCGGGGTGCTGTCGGGCCAAAAGTAAATCGCTGGCCTTTTAAGTAGGGGGCTTTGGTCATATATTGGGTTCTGGGTATTATCAGTTCATTATTTTACCACTATCAAAAATTATCCTTCCATGCTCGGATTACCCTTAGAACGTCAACTGGGCTGGCATTTGAGGACGGATCCCTGTCAGAGGCGGCTTGAATGACTTCCGGTTGGTCTGATCTCAAAAATGGATTTGTGTTCAGTTCCTGTCTTAGTGTTGAGGGCACAGTAGGCCGATTTTCAGAGCATAGCTCAGCAACTTGCATAACTTGTTCCTGTAGCTTCTGGTTATTTGGCTCCACTGCCCGGGCAAATTTCAAATTTGCCTGAGTGTATTCATGGGCACAATAAATCCGTGTGTTGTCAGGTAGTGAAGCCAGACGTGACAGACTGCTATACATTTGTTCAGCCGTCCCTTCAAATAATCGGCCGCAACCACCAACAAATAGAGTGTCTCCACAAAAGAGTGCTGGATTTTTATCGGCGCCAGAATCCGTAAAGTAAGCAATATGATCCAGAGTGTGGCCAGGCGTAGCAAGAATGTTAAAATGGCAGCCACTGAGTTCGATCGTATCATTATCATGCAGGGTGTGAGTGATTCCCTTAATGCTCTGGTTATCAGGGCCGTAAACCGGAATATTTCTGTTGCGGGTCAGTTCACCGATTCCGCCGGTATGATCAAAGTGGTGGTGAGTAATGAGAATGCCAGCCAGGTTGAGTCCATGACGGTTCAGTACCTCTTCAACTGGTTGGGCATCACCCGGATCAACGACAAATGCATTCTTGCTATCCGGCGAGTGAAACATCCAGATGTAGTTATCATTAAATGCGGGTATGGGAGATATAATAAGCATCACGCTACCTGTCCTTTACATACATCCCTGTGATCATCATTGATTTACTGCACGGGGAGTAATAGTCATAGTTGAGAGCCTGCATGGGGCAGGTGAAGATGTTATAGCCGACGCCTGCTGATGGCATAGAATAATTTTTTCTGTATAAACTCGGCGATAAGGAGGTTAACATGAAGAGGACTGATGATGAAAAGTGCCTGAGGGGTTCATAGATCAGGTCTGAAACAAGTATTGACTGTTTATTGGTACAATAATTTGCATGATTCGACGATTTCGGAAAAGGATCAAAAGCAGTCTCTGTGACCGTATTGGAGACTTGCGCCACTGGTTGGATACTGACTCAGGAAGGTTACTGGTTGACTATGAAAAAAGCCTGCTGGAACGGGAGTTAGGTACCATCTTTGGTTTCCATGCAGGACAATATTCGGCATCCTGGCATCGAGACTTGATGTTCAGCAGCCCGGTAAGAAGACAGTTTATCCTCGGTTCCAGCTATCTTACCGATTGTCCAAGGCCACAGGTGATGGCTGATCCCCATTACTGGCCAGTTTCACCGGGAAGTCTTGACCTTGTTCTGCTGCAACACACGCTGGAGATTGCGG
This sequence comes from Endozoicomonas sp. SCSIO W0465, assembly GCF_023716865.1. NCBI lineage: Bacteria > Pseudomonadati > Pseudomonadota > Gammaproteobacteria > Oceanospirillales > Endozoicomonadaceae > Endozoicomonas > Endozoicomonas sp. SCSIO W0465. The sequence goes on along the minus strand of NZ_CP092417.1, from coordinate 3,533,173 downwards.
ATAGTCCTCATCGTTTGTTGAGTGAGGCAGCAAATACCATTATCCCGGACGGCAAACTGGTCATTATTGGCTTCAACCCCTACAGCATGACTAATATTGCACGGTGGTGTGTACCAGTTCAGCGTCGTCTTCTCAGGGATGCTCACTTTATTTCGACGTCCAGGTTGAAAGACTGGCTTGTGCTGCTCAATTTCAGAGTTGAGAGAATCGTTTATGGCAGTTATGTACAACCGCTGAAACGCTTCTTTACCGGCTTGCGTGGTGACCTTATTGAAGAAAGGCTGGAACAGCTTCAGCTACCGGTTGGTGGTTTTTATATGATGATTGCCACCCGTGAAACCCCGGGGCTGACACCTGTAAGAAAGGTGTGGTCTGACGTGCGCAGGGGGGTTGTCGGTCAGCCATTGACCCGACCAAGTGCTGGTAGAACCACCAGTACCGTGAAAGCAAACAGAGACTGGAGTTCTTTTGAGTCAGACCGTTGAAATTTTTACCGATGGTGCCTGTAAAGGCAACCCCGGCCCGGGAGGTTGGGGTGTGTTACTCCGTTACGGTAAAGTAGAGAAAACGCTTTTTGGCAGTGACCCTGAAACGACGAATAACCGGATGGAACTGAGGGCAGCGATTGAAGGGCTTAAAGCGCTGAAACGACCCTGCTCCATCATTCTTACTACCGATTCTCAATATGTTCGCAAGGGAATCACGGAATGGATGGCAGGCTGGAAACGGAAAAACTGGAAAACAGCTGCCGGTAAGCCCGTTAAGAATCAGGATCTCTGGCAACAGCTGGATGAACAGAATCAGCGCCATGATATCGATTGGCGATGGATCAAAGGCCATGCCGGTCATCGGGAAAATGAAATTGCTGACCAGTTGGCCTGTAAGGGAGCGGAAGCCTGCAAAAAGTAGACATCCTCTCTGGCAAAGATTTGAGAACAGTTAACCCATGCGACAGATAATTCTTGATACAGAAACCACCGGTATTGACCCTAAACAAGGCCATAGAGTTATTGAAATAGGCTGTGTGGAGATGATTGACCGGAAGTTGACCGGCAATCATTACCATGTCTATATCAATCCGCAGCGGGTGATTGAGCAGGAAGCAATCAACGTCCACGGCATTACCAATGAGTCTCTGGTAGATAAGCCGATCTTCAGTGCTATTGCCGATGAATTCCTGGATTTTATCCGCGGGGCTGAGCTGGTTATTCATAATGCAGCGTTCGATGTTGGTTTTATCAACCACGAATTTTCGCTGCTGCGTCGTGGTTTCCCCAATGTAGAAGAGTGCTGCGGAGTTCTTGACACATTGGCACTGGCCCGGAAAAAACACCCTGGCCAGAAGAACAACCTGGACGCTTTATGTAAGCGCTACTTTATAGATAACTCTTCCCGAACCCTGCACGGTGCGCTGCTGGACTCTGAGATTCTGGCAGAAGTCTATCTTGCGATGACAGGGGGGCAGACGGCACTTTCGCTGAGTGGCAGTGATGATAATGCCGGTGATTCGGAAGGGGAGGGCAGTGCTATTCGGCGACTGGCTCCCGGCAGGGCTGAACTTCGCGTGATCTCTGCCAGTGATAATGAGTTGCAGAACCATCAAAACAAACTGGAACAGATTCAAAAAAAATCGGGCAACTGCCTCTGGCTTGCTAACGACTAGGAGTCTGCCTTGGAACTGAACCATGATCTTACTAATGTATGTGAAGTGAACTATTTGCCTTTGCAAGGCCTGCAACCTGAACTGAATGCCCAGTGTTGGCTGATACTTTTTGAAGGGCAAATTGTTCTTAATGGAGAAAACCCTGAAGCAAACTTCCTTTGGTACTGTCTCAAGAGGTTTGAACCGGCAATCAAACAAGTGCCTATAGTCACGGGTTATCTTCATGGAAAGTCAGTCGGGATTGTTGAGCTCTCAAGTCTCACTATTGAAGCGGATACAGTTAGTGTCAGAGCATTACTATCTGTGTCAGACTCAACGGTCTACAGCTTCCTTAGTCATGCTCTGCAAATCCTGACCTCGCGCAGAGAACATGCCTTTTGTGGCTGTTGTGGACAGCATACCGGGGAAAAAGAGGGAGAGTGGGCCATGGTTTGTCTTAACTGTGGACACCATGCTTATCCCAGGATTTCTCCTTGTGTCATTGTTCTGGTGACAAGGGGGGATGAAATGCTTCTGGTCCAACATCATCGCCACGGTAAGGCGTCAACCATGCACACGCTGGTGGCCGGTTTTGTTGAGCCCGGAGAGAGTGCTGAAGAGGCCGTTCATCGAGAAGTACTGGAAGAAACAGGCCTCAAACTGAGCAATCTTCATTACTGTTTCAGCCAGAGCTGGCCTTTTTCTCATTCATTAATGATGGGGTTCCATGCCGAATACAAAAGTGGTGAGCTGGTTCTTGAAGACGAGGAACTCTGCTTTGCTGGTTGGTTTCATCGGGATAACCCACCAGAACTACCTCTAGAATTTACCATAGCGAGAAAGCTGGTGGACATTTTTATATGACGCAATATTATCCAATCATATTATTTGCTATTTAAAAAATAAACGAAACTTCGTACCTATGTTATCAATATCTCTTATCGGCAATATTGGTTGAGTGTCGTTGCTATGATCATACAAAGAAGGCCAGCCCACAAATAGGCTGGACTGGATGGTTTGGGATTAATTTTTCGGGGAGGATATAAAGTTAACAGTCGTCTATTAGTTAGGGAATAGGGCATTAAGCTTAGTCGCTAACATCATATTTCCTTCAGCTCGCAACTTACCCATCATGAATGCCTGCATGCCATCCATTTCACCGGACATGACACCCACCATGGTTTTGCTGTCCATGATCAGGGTTACGCTTGGATCGTCATGAGCGCCAGCAACGATATCGAAGTTCCCATCTTTAATAACCAGATGGTAGGTATCCGCATCTTCAATATCAAACTGGAAAACCTCATCGAGGCCAGCAGCTGCATCTGCATTGAAGCGGGTTTTCATGGACTCAATGATCTCAGCGACAGTGCTCATAGTGACTTTATCCTTTTTCTTGGCGTTAAGCATTTGTGGCTCCAACAAAACCAAGGTTATGAGTATTGGCCGTATGTGTCAATGCAATTCAAACGTACGTATTAATGTCTGCTGGTAACAATTTCCTGCCCCATCATTTTTTATAGTCCCCGGCGATGATAAATAAGTTATCCTATAGACAATTTTGATATTGAGACTCACAAGCCTTTCTGAGGAGGTCCCTTTGGATTATCTGGCAGACTTTTTTTTGTTTCTTGCTAAAACCGTCACCCTGATTGGCGGTGTGGCAATTTTGGTGGCTCTGGTGACTGCAATTGGCCAGAAAGCCAAGAAAATGCACAAGGGGCATCTTGAGATTACTTGCCTGAATGAACACTATGAGCACCTTCAGACTGAGTTGAAGCATGCGTTGCTGGATAAGGCTGAGCTGAAAAAAACGGTCAAAGAAGAGAAAGAGAAGGCCAAGCTGGAGAAAAAAGCCAAAAAAAATAAACCCTGTGAGGAAGTGATAAAACCAAAAGTTTTCATCCTTGATTTTCACGGTGATATCAAAGCTTCTGCGGTCAAATCGCTCAGGGAGGAGATTACTGCGGTGCTTTCTCTGGCAGACAAAGAGCGAGACGAAGTCATTATCCGCCTGGAAAGTGGTGGAGGACTGGTTCATTCCTATGGTTTAGCTGCATCCCAGCTGAAACGAATCCGAGATAAGGGGGTTAAGTTGACGGTCACTGTCGACAAAGTTGCTGCGAGCGGGGGCTATATGATGGCTTGTGTTGCCAATCATATTGTTGCAGCACCTTTTGCAATACTGGGCTCAATTGGCGTAATGGCACAATTGCCCAATGTTCATCGTCTTTTGAAAAAACATGATGTTGATATTGAGCTACACACGGCTGGTGAATTCAAGCGCACTCTGACGGTACTTGGGCAAAATACGGAAAAGGGACGTCAAAAATTTATCCAGGATATGGAAGATACACATCTACTGTTCAAAGACTTTGTCAAGATGGAAAGGGAAGTGGTAGATATTAATCAGGTTTCCACGGGTGAGATCTGGTACGGCCTGAAAGCTTTGACACTCAACCTCATTGATGAAATCAGCACCAGTGATGAATATATCTACCGGAAGGTAGATGAGGCAGACCTGGTACAGGTTGAGTATGTGATAAAGAAAGGAGTTGCCGACAAGTTTGGTCTGGCTGCTGAGACAGCCCTGGATAATACTCTGATGAAATGGTGGGGGAGATTTAGTACCAGCCGATTCTTTTCCTAGGAGGCTGACCGAGAATAGCGCCCGTAGCGAGGATGGCAGAAAATTGAGGATAAAAAGCCGGAAATTTTTCGTGAATAGTGGTTCTATTTGCTAAAAATTTCCGGCTTTTTAGACCAATTTGCTGCCACCGCAGTAGGGCAGACTATTCTCGGTCAGCCTCCTAGAAGCGCTCATGGCTCTTTTTTATACGGTATTCATTGCCTTTAGTTTTTGTCCTGAACGGGTCCATTTTTTTGAACTATAGACCTAATTATCAGTCTAAAAATTAACTATTTTTTGAGGGGCAGAAAATGAATTCCGTTGGAGCATCAGTAGCGGCTCATTACAATCATAGTCAGCTTGAGGCTGAAAATATCGTTTGCCATGCAAAGCATTGGACGCATTCCCGAACCGTACGAGTAGTAGCTGGGGTAGCCGTCTTAACCTTGGGGGGGGCTTGCGGGCTTGGCAGTTTCTTTTTTTGCCAGTAGCATTGCTGCAATTATTGCTGCAAGTGCAGTCACTGTAGTGCTTGGCATTGCTGTGATTGGGTATTTTTCCCATCATAACGATAGGAGCAGTAATGCACCACAGCTTGATATAGAGCCACCAGCGACCCTCTCAGCTGGTGCCGGAAATCCTGCTGCAGCCCCAATTCAGCCACCTCCATACAATACGTCCTACGCGCCACCTCCGCCATATTCACCTTATGCATCGCCTCCTCCAGGCTATACCTCCTTTGGAATACCGGCCTCAGAAGTAACAAACCCCTATGAGCTGCCACCAACTTATAAAGAGATAGGCTCGGAAAAATTTATACGTATGCAAGAGGCGAATGTGGATTATTTGTTGAGGCAGCATGGGGAAAGCATTTACCGAAGTAGTCGAGATGGTAACTGTCTGTATGATTCAGCAGCACATCAATGTCCGGAAATAGCCAGAGATGCAACAGATCTTCGCCATCAGGTTGGTTTTTTTGCAAGAAATTGGCAACAGCGCTACCAACATGGCAACATAAATTTTTCACCTATCGAAGCCCGAGCCTATGCGCGGTTACAAGGTGATGTCAGTTATGAAGCTGGGGATACCGTCATAACCAACGGACTTGAAGAAATAGAAACTCCAGGATGTTTTTCTGACCATATTGACACTTTCTTCCTGGCACAAGTTGCCAGAATGCCAGTCATCGTCATAGATACTGATAACAATGTGACTATTGCTGTCGATGAAAATGGCAGATCCATGGACTGGCTTGAAACTTATGATCGTAACTTGGTTCCAAGCAGAAAAATTCTCCTGGTGCGTGATGGTCCCCACTTTATGGGACGAAATTTGGAACAAAATTAATTATTTATTTAGTTCCAAATCAGTGTTAATCCCTTCTCAAGCGTTCTGACAAGGCGATAGGGGATTCAAAGCGGAATACAACAATATAAGAAGATATCAGTAGTGTGAGTATCGCTGTTGCCTGGATAATATGTGCTGAAATCTCACCAATCATATTCTGCCCACTGGCAAAAGCGGCTATCAGTATTGAAAACTCACTGGTCTGACCTAATCGAAAGCCGACTTCCCAGGCTGTGGAACGCTTTTCACTGACCCTGCGCAGCAGAAAACCAAAAACCACCGGTTTAATGAGAATAACTGCTCCTGCCATCACCAGTGCCGGGATAAGCACATGGCTTAGCAGATCGAGGTTGAAACTGGCCCCGATAGAAAAGAAAAAGAGAACCAGGAAAAAGTCCCGTAACGGTTTGAGATTGATGGCAATGTATTGGGCGATTGGACTGGTCGCAATACTTATTCCAGCAATAAATGCTCCAATTTCATAGGAGAGATTCAAGCTGTGCGCTAATTCTGCGAAGCCCAGACACCAGCCCAAGACCATTAGAAACAGATATTCATGATAACGGTCAAAGCGGGTCATTAATGGTAACAGCAGGTATTTGACCAGCATAATGGCGATGAAAATCAGTGCTGGCAGGGCAATAAATGCCATGATCAGTTCACTGTAGTTGGCACTGTGTGATGGGTCCAGATTGTAAAGCAACAAGAGTGCAATAATGGCCATTAAATCCTGCAGAAGCAGGAGACTGACCATGATTTCACCCGTGTGTTTATGATGCAGTACGGTCGTTGGCAAGAGCTTTATGCCAATAATCGTACTGGAGAACATCATGGTTGCACCAATGATGATTGACTCATTATGGGGCAGATCAAATGACAGCCCGAGTCCATAGCCCGTTAAGGCAAAAAGAAATGAACTCACTAAACCAACGGTGGCCGTTTTCCTGAGCAGGTGAGCAAGATGACTTGGCTGCATGTCAAGCCCAAGCAGAAACAGCAAAAAGATGATGCCTACATGGGCAATATCATTGAGTAGATTGGTGTCATTAACCACTTCCAATCCGAACGGACCCAGTATGGCACCAAGAGCGATGTAAGCAACCAGCAAGGGCTGACGGGTGAATAAGGCGCCAGTAGCAAGAACCGCTGCCCCGGTGAAAATAAGAAAAAAGGAGAAGAGCAGGGAACCGCTTTCCATCATTCAGGCTCATTCTTAGATTATTTATGGAAAGGACAGTATAACCAACAGTTTGATTTTCGCGCAGCAGATGAGGCAAATCTCTTCCAATATAGGAAGAGATTTCAAACTGTGGCTAAAGCTGATGTCTTAACCGGTACACTGGTGATAATTTATCGGCAGTGGCTTGATAGTCCGCACTGAATGTTTGCAGAGCCGCCAGTGCATGATCCGGATTCTGGTCTTCCCTTAATCTGAAGCTACTGAATCCACAACGCCTGAGGTAATAGATCTGGTCGACAAGAATGTCGCCTATCGCCCTTATATCTCCGGGATAATCAAGGCGTTCCCGAAGCAGACGAGCCAGAGAATAACCACGACCATCAATAAACTTTGGGAAGTTAATGGCAATGACTTCAAACTGGTGCAGAGTATTTGCCACTGTTTCAGGCTCGTCGGCGCTATCAAACCAGATGCCAACCTGACCATTATGCCGACCATTGGCTTTGATCGCATGATCAATTGACGAAATATGCAGTAGCACATGACCTTCCGGTAAGATGGGCTCTTCCGGAGCCTGCAGCAGGACCTGAAAGTCATCATTACTTATTTGCTGATCCTTAAGCAGCTTTGGCATAAACCCTCTCCTTGAATGGCTGAATACCAACCCGTCGACAGGTATCAATAAAACGCTCTTCCGGAGTACGGAGTTCGATGTAAGTCTTCAGGATTTTATCGATGACGTCAGGAATTTCATCCATTTTGAATGATGGTCCAAGGATCTTACCCAGCGACGCGTCATGCCCTGAAGCACCACCGACCTGAACCTGGTAATACTCTTCACCTTTACGATCAACACCGAGAATACCAATATGGCCCACATGGTGATGACCGCAGGCATTCATACAGCCGGAAATATTCAGATCCAGTTCGCCAATATCATGTAAAAAATCGATATCATCAAACCGTCGCTGAATGTTTTCTGCTAAGGGAATGGAGCGGGCATTAGCCAGTGCGCAGAAGTCGCCGCCCGGGCAGCAGATCATATCGGTCAGGAGCCCCTGGTTAGGTGTTGCAAGGTTCAGGGGTTTCAGGTTCAACCATAATTCATGAAGTCTCCTTTGGGGCACATCGGCAAAAATCAGATTTTGCTCATGGCTGACTCTGAGTTCACCAAAGCTGAACTCGTCAGCAAGGTCAGAAATGGCTTCCAGTTGTTCAGCACTGGCATCTCCCGGAGCATCAGCAGTTGCCTTTAGTGTCAGAGTGACTGCACTAAAACCGGGCTTTTTGTGAGGATGTACATTTCTTCGGAGCCACCATTGAAAATCCGATTCAGAAGATAAAGCCAAGTCAGTCAAGTTGATATTGGTTAGCTCCGGGTAGTCCGGCTCAGAAAAAAAAGATTGAACCCGATCAATCTCCTGTTGGGTAAGTTTGGCTTCTGTTTCTTTCAGATAAGACCACTCTTGTTCAACTTTTTTCGAGAACACCGCCGGAGTAAGCGCTTTAATCAGAATTTTAATTCGTGCTTTGTACTTGTTATCCCGCCGTCCGTAACGGTTATAAACCCTCAGCACTGCATCCAGATAGCTCAGGAGATGCTCTGGTTCGAGGGATGGTTTGATAATGGAACCAACCATAGGGGTTCTTCCAAGACCGCCACCGGCCAGTATTTTAAAGCGCACGTCGTTATTCTCATTCAAGAAAGCATGAATACCGATATCATGCACCTGTGTTGCTGCCCGATCCTGTTCACTGCCACAAACCGCTATCTTGAATTTTCTTGGCAGATAAGCAAACTCCGGATGGAAAGTGGACCATTGCCGGATAATTTCACACCAGGGGCGGGGATCAATAATCTCATCGTACGCTACACCAGCAAACTGATCGGTAGTCGTATTACGGATACAGTTGCCGCTGGTCTGAATAGCATGCATTTGAACAGAGGCCAGTTCCTCCAGAATTTCCGGCACTTCTTCCAGCCGTGGCCAGTTCAGCTGAAGGTTCTGTCGGGTGGTAAAGTGGACATAGCCTTTATCATAGCGTCTGGCAATGTAGGCTAGCTTACGCATCTGTCTACTACTCACCATTCCATAAGGAATGGCAATTCGCAACATAGGGGCAAAGCGCTGAACGTAAAGTCCATTCTGAAGTCGAAGAGGCAGGAACTCATCTTCTGGCAACTCGCCGGCGAGAAAGCGACGAGTCTGATCCCGGAACTGCAGGACTCGCTCATCGACCATCTGTTGGTCGTAATTATCGTATTTATACATGAATGGTTCGTCTGTTTGGCCACATCCAGGAAACAGGTCATAAACCTGGGACACTGAGAGAGTACTCGTTTTTAGATATACGTAAAACTACTATTTATTAATAAAATTAGGCTAAAAAGTAATAATCGAAAGAGGGCAATAAGTTGATGGTTGGTCAGGATTTCGCTAATTTGAATGGGCTAGGAGGCTGACCGAGAATAGACTGCCCTACTGCGGTGGCAGCAAATTGGTCTAAAAAGCCGGAAATTTTTAGCAAATAGAACCGCTATTCACTAAAAATTTCCGACTTTTTATCCTCAATTTTCTGCCATCCTTGCAACGGGCGCTATTCTCGGTCAGCCTCATAGGGCAAAAATACAACCTATTTACCGGATCAAGGAGATAAATAATGAAAGACAGTACAGCTGATGCCATTGCGGCTGTAGCATTGATAATGCTGGTAGTTGTGACGGCTGTATACTGGGTAAGCTCTCAGTGAAGGCTCATGAGTTTTGAGCTACCACATGGACCACCGCTATGAGTATCAAAACCAATAATACAGTTCCTGCGATACCAGCGATGATGAAGTGCGCTGGGTTACCCTTTTGAAAATCCCTTTCCAGATTGGCCCTTTTTTGAACACCGAATGCAGCAGACAGCGTACTTAAAATCACAGATTTTATACCTGTCCCTTTTTTATCTGACATTAGCCAACTCTCATTATTAGCTGTAAATCTGATTATTTTATGAGCTTGCTATTGAAGTTGGCAAACGGGGTAGGCTAATTGATGATGATAACCCTGATGCTGTAGTGAGTGTCTCTGGCTGCAAAGTAGCCAATCCAGCTGTCTTTATCAGCTTCTGTCCATGATACCAGTTGATCAGCAAGCATCTGGGTGCCCTTGGCTCCAAGATCTTTTAAATAGGGAATCAGTATATAGGCCATTGCTCCGAGAACCAGTCCATTGGTTGCAGATGTCACGGCTTTTTGCCAGGCAATATTGAAACCACCTGTTGTGTAGTAGTTCAATACCCCATTCATGACGTAATAAGTTGCTATCGGGAGGATAGTTGCTGCTGCTACCGGAACGACATAGTCTTTGATAGTCTCCGGTAGAGGAATCAGTTGATAGCCTGTTGAAGCAATCGCTTCTGCTCGCTCACCTATAGAAGTTATCTGGTGTTGCAGGTTATCAAACAGGTCTCCATTCCCGGGGCTTGAAAGGTTCAGGTGGCTCAGGCGATCATCCTGTCCTGCTGGTATCATTTCTTTTACCTGGTAAAAACGATACCCGATTTCAAGTAGTCCGACGCCTGTGGCGAGGGCATAAGCTGATGTTGCATCCCAACCTCTTCCTTTAAAGAACCTCATATAGCCTTTGTGAATGATGTATTGAATACTGGTCTTGATCGAGTTGTTAAATTGACCGGCAAGGTCAGGCAAATATTCAAATCCCAAATCCCTGCGAATCAGAGACAGTGCGCCTCCGGGAACATTGGCAAAAATATTGAATCCATACCCGACCATCAGCATGGCAATACCGTCGATGGTTTCATCATTCATAGCGTAGAGCATGGGCCATTTCCCAAAGACCTGATACAAACGATCTTCATTGCGTAGCGTTTTCAATGAACTGGCGACAGCAGAAGAAATACAATCAAACATTCGATTGGTGGGTGTTGTCCTCAGGAATAATTTGAACGTTTCAGCCTTACTTCTCTCTATTGCATTCTTTTTAATTTTATTGGAGCTTGCTTCCGCTGCTGTAGGTCTGTCTGGATCATCGGTAACCGGCTCGCCATGATTTGACAGCAGAGCATATGTTGTGAAACCTTCAACAAAATCTGCAGAACACTGGGCGAAGAGAGAATCAGTATTCGAAAAGACTTGGTTTTGAGCCAGGTTCCTGATTGAGTGAACAACATCAATGTCCAGTAGCAGATAATTCCAGCGTAACAGGGTTGACCAGAAAGAGAGTGGCTGCCATGTAACCATGTTCATGGCAATGATAGGGATCACTTGGGGGACAAAAGCACCCACGGCAGCAATCCTGGAAAGATTCTCTTCTTTTTCAAGTATGACTTTTATTTTTTTACCTATCATTTTATCAGTATTTAGTGTTAGTTTAATGAAACGGTCATCGTTTACCTCATCAACTTCTCTACTTTCAACTTTTCTATTTTCAACAAGACCATCCTGATCATGCCAGTACATTTCTTTTGTCCCTGAATATTCTTTCCTGAAGAAAGCCTGATCATATTCCGATCGAAATCTTATGGGAATTGTTCCGTATACTTGATCTTTTAATAGTACGGTGTCAATTTCAATATGAATCGGGCTATTATCTTTTACGATAGTCTCAACAGAATTATTATCAGGAGATAGCTTCTGAATAAATGCATTAGAGTTAAGGGATACAAATGAGAAAATAAAAACACTCAGAATTTTTTTACAATTGAATGTCTGATGTAAAATTGATGCCAAGGATATTTGACAAAAGTGAACAGCTGTTTCGGGCATGGATGATTTAATATTATTTCTGAAAAGTAATCGGTGAGTCATTTTTAAATACCTCAGTATCAGCCTATCCTTTACCGCAGCAAAACCTGAAACAATTCGTTTTAAGGTAATTATCACTCTTAATAAGAAAAATCTTATAAATTTTAAACGAATTCAGTGTTTTTTTATCATAATCAATTGAGATATATTTTATTTTTTTATTTCTTTTGTATTTTTCATGAAAACATTAATTAATTCTTATATAAAGATGTTTGGAATTGCTTCCCCATTAATCAATGTTCGTGTCTGGGTGAAGTGGTTAATCTTCAGTTAATACATCTATACGATAACGAATTGTATCCGCCAGGAAAAATTCAGACCAGCCTCCTGGCTCTGCATTCATATATTGAAGAATTGGCTTCTGTATAGCGTGTGCAGCCAGAATGCCATATCTCTGAAGAACGGGTGAGATCAACTGAGTAGCAGCACCCAGGACCATTCCTTCATAGGCGCTATCGAATAGTTTAAAAACGGGAGATGACACATCATAGCCAGCAGCAACATTAGCTATTTTAAAGGTACCATAAAGAACAGCAGGTATTGTAACACCCAGCATTAGCAGCTGATGATCAGATAACTCGGACAGCGGCAGGGCTTTATTGATTGAGACACTAATTGCTTCGGCACGCTTGGTCAAAGAATTTACCTGATGGGTTTGGTCGCGACCTGCCATACCCTGTTGGCCATAAAGCCTCAACAGGATTTCAATAATACCAGCACCCGTGGCCAGAGGCAGAGCGTAGCGCTCATTGAAATGGTGATATTGGAGTTGGCCTTTAAAGAACTCTTCATACCCTGATTGAAGGGTGTATTGGACCGCTTTTATGATTGATCGGTCCAGTTCCGTTTGCAAGGCAAGATCATTAGTAGCATTAGAAAAACCAATGTTTTTTTTCACTAACTTAAAGAAGTCTCCAGCTTCAAAAGCAAATGTGTTAAATCCATAGCCGACCATAATTTTTGATAGACCATTGATTGATACTTTGTTCATATTTTTCAAATAATACCACTCATCACCGATTTGACTTTCCTGAATCTCAGACAATGTTGATGATAACACGGTTGACATACAGTCCATCAGTCTCTTGAAAGGTGCGCCCATGACATACGTTCGAAATGTTTGGATTTTTGTCTTGGTAGATGAAGCATTCTCTCCGTAATTTGCAGACTCAAAGAGAAGAAACCCTTCGATAAAATCTGCTGAACATTGTGCTGCTAAAGTTTTTTGGTCGCCAAACGTTTGGCTGAGGACAAGATTTCGAATCGATTTAGTAATATCGCCTCCCAGTATTCTATAATTCCATCTCATCAGTGCTTCATAGAAAATTACTGGCTTCGGACCAAATTTAACTTCATCCATCAGGATAATCGGAAGGATTTGAGGAAAAAATGCAGCCATTGCTGACAGCCTGGAAAGATCCTTTTCTTTTCTTATGGTAATTTTTACATTCTTATCAAGATGACCTGGGTCCGGGCTAAGTTTGATATATATGAATGAGTCATTATTCGCAGTATTGATTTGCCCATGTTCCAGTATATTTATCTGATTATTCCATAATATCTGTTGCTCACCATTTTCAAATGTTAATCTGTCGTTATCTAAAATAAGCTGTACAGGAATCCTACCCTGAAGATCTTTCTCAAGAGCTTTGGTGTCTAAAGTAATTGTGACTTCCTGCAGATCTGGATTAGTTATTTCTAAATCCTGATTCATTTCTGGTGATAGTATGAGAACCTGATCTTCATGAAATGAATAAACCAGTGAAGCGTTGCACAACATGAAAATTATCAGCAACAAACAGGTAAACAGGAATGATCGGAAATAGCTGAAGCGGTAATCAGACAACGTTATTTTTGGCATACCTACCATCCAGAATAGGAGGGCATTCCATTGCCATTTGACTCTAAGGCAGAGTATTTCGAGCTAGCTTTTTGCCCAAAACAGTCCGGTTAATATAAATGTTTTATCCTTATTATTAGTCAATAAATTAGTCAAAAAGTTTCTCAATGTGAGAAATATCGCTATTACTTCCCGTTAAAACAACAATATCACCGGCATTCAATATCATTCTGGCTTGGGGTTGTAAGACCATATTTTTGCGACGAACCTCAACAATTGATACGTCAGTTCCCTTAAAATCAAGAGACTCGATGGTTTTCTGATCAGCCGCACAATGTTTGCTCAGGGTAACGGCATGGCGATAAGTTTTCTTGTCATTTTCCATAAGATAATCACTGATGCCCGGATAAAAGCCGTTCAGGATTTCATACCCTTTTGTCCTGGCCTCATGGACTCTTTGACGTACATGGGCAGGATTCATGCCCAGCATCAATAAGGCGTGTTTAACAATAACCAGGCTTGATTCGAGCACTTCCGGAATAACCACCGTTGCTCCGGCTTTTTTCAATTCATCAGACTGACTATCATCCCGTGTACGCACAAGAACAGGAACCTGAGGAAATTGTTGTCGCACAGCCTGTAATATTTTCAGAGCATTGTCGGAACGATCGATACAGATGACCACCTGACTTGCTCGCTCCAAACCAACCGCCATGAGCAGCTCTAACTTACGGCAATCTCCAAAGAAGACCGGATCTCCGGCAAGTCCGGCTTCGTGAACATGGAGAGGATCATCATCAATAGCAACATAAGCTTTGTTTTCCTGAGTCAAGAAACGGGCAATGGTTTGCCCTACACGGCCATAACCACAGATCAGGGTATGATGATGTATATGCGCAGTTTGCTTGCGGACTTCCTCTTCTTTCACCCGGTGAATGCTCTGTTCAGATTTATCGAACTTGACCAGCTTGACAATGGCATTGCTGTTCCTGATAAGAAGTGGGGCAATGATCATCGACAGGATAGTAACCGCGAGAACAACAGAGGTCAGGTTGCCGCCACTTTCGCCATATTGTGATGCCAGGGCAACCAGCGCAAAACAGAACTCGCCACCCTGTGCCAGTGACAAGCTGGCTCTAAGAGAGATATTCTTGGTTTCCGCAAAAGTTCTGGCCAGGGTATAAATCACCAGGAACTTAAAGACGATCAGTGCCACAGTACCGAGAAGAATCTCTTTCCAGAACGTTGCCAGAACGTTCATATCCAGCATTAAGCCCACTGAGACGAAAAACAGCCCAAGGAGCACATCACGAAATGGCTTGATATCTGCTTCAACCTGGTGCTTGTAGTGACTCTCGCCCATCATCATGCCGGCTACAAATCCCCCCAGAGCCATGGAAAGATCCATTGCATGAGACAACCAGGCGGCCATCAGGGCAATAACCAGTGCCATAAGAACAAACAGTTCTTCAGACCTGGCCTTGGCAACCTCGTGGAAAATAAGTGGCAGAACCCACTTGCCGATTGCCAGCATGATCACTACAAACACAACACCTTCAGCAAAAGCAAATCCAAGAGAGGATGCGATGGAACCACTCCCTCCACCAATCAGGGCGGGGATCATAATCAGGAAGACAACGGCAGCAATATCCTGAAAAAGAAGAACTCCGATTGCCAGCTGCCCCTGACGGGAACGTATTTCATTGCTCTGGGTGAGTTCTTTAGACACAATCGCTGTGGAGGAGAGAGCCAGTGCTGATGCACAGACAAGTGATGTGAGTACTGCGAAATCAAAGGCGATCAAACCCGCAAAAATCCCAATGCCTGTCAGTAGTACCTGCAGTCCACCAAAGCCAAACACCTCCTTTTTCATGGCCATAATGGTTTTCATCGAGAATTCGAGACCGAGTGTAAAGAGGAGAAAAACCACGCCAATTTCGGCCAGCAGGGCAATATCAAAATCCTGCTGTATCAGTCCCGAGGTTGTCGGCCCAAGAATGATGCCCACAAATAAATAGCCAAGACTTTCAGGCAGTTGGAACCGTTTAAAAAAGGCAATAGTGACCGCTGACAGAGCCAGAATAAGCATAAGTTGATTAAAAAATGTAAAGTCCATGGGATCGCCAGCTGAATTTATTAGTACCCGATAAGAGTATAAGCAAAAACACTGTATTGTAGTTATATCTACATAATCTTTACTCACTCTATGGTTATTTATCGCTATGATAGATTCGCTTTTTAGGGGATAGTTTATGCTTCAACTGACTTTATATACCACTTCCGGATGTCATCTTTGTGAAGAGGCTGAAGAAATGCTGAATCTTTTACAAAATCAGCAGATCTGTCGATGGGTGGCAGTAGAAATAAGTGAGGATGACTTTCTGGTTGATCGCTATGGCGTCAGGATTCCCGTCATCGCTACAGAAGGGGGCAGGGAACTTGGATGGCCATTTACCGCTGTGGCGTTGAATGACTGGCTGATACAAGACGTTTCAGGATAGGATAGAATGATCGACGGTTGTTAATTGGCAGGGATCGCATGATTAACCACGCTCTGGCTCAAAGACGAGAGTCCCGTCAACAGAAGGCAACGTCTGAGCCTGATGACAGCTTCTCTGGAAAACAGTCTGAAAAAAAATCTGGAAAGAATGTGACTGAAGACAAAAACCGGCTACTCAAGCAAGCAACCTACGCTTCGGTTGCCACTGCAAGCATTCTGATCATCGCTAAGCTCATGGCCTGGTTTATGACCGGTTCCATGAGTCTGCTGGCTACTTTGCTGGATTCCACGATGGATATTCTGGCCTCCCTGATTACCTTATTTGCCGTCAGGATTGCCATTGCGCCGCCGGATGAAGATCATCATTTTGGCCATGGGAAGGCTGAGCAGCTTGCCGTATTGGCTCAGTCAGCCTTTATTGGCGGCTCGGCGATTGTACTGGTACTTAACACTCTTGACCGGATAACGGGTGAAGATGTTGTGCTGGATAATGAAAGCGCAGGTATCATGGTTATGGTCTTTTCGATCATCGCCACCCTGATACTGTTGTCCATTCAGCGCTATGTCATCCGAAAAACCAACTCAGCAGCGATAAAGTCTGATTCACTTCATTATCAAGTGGATCTTCTGACCAATATTATGGTGCTGGCGGCCCTAATAGGGACTAGCTATGGCTATCATCAAGTGGACAATATTCTTGCTTTGCTGATTGGCGGTTATATGCTGTTCAGTGTCAGAAGCCTTGCCTGGGAAGCGATCCAGCAATTGATGGATCAGGCGCTGCCAGAGAAAGAACTTCAGGAAATCGAGCGGCGAGCCCTCTCTGTAGACGGGGTCCTGGGTATTCATGACGTCAGGACCCGGGTGTCAGGCTCAATACCGTTTATTCAGATGCATCTTGACCTTGAACCAAATACGCCGCTGATCTATGCCCACGAACTGGGGGTGCAGGCAAAGCGAGCAGTACTTGAATACCTGCCCGATGCGGATGTTATTGTTCATCTTGACCCTGAAGGCCATGATGATGAGCCGTAAGATTAAAGAATGCCAGTGATGTCTCTCTGGTTTGCCGGGCAATCTGTTCCGGGGAAAGCCCGGTGTGCGTGGCAATCATCTGAACAACCTCACTAAGAAAGGCCGGTTCATTTCTCCGGCTTTTCGGCTTTTTCGTCAATGATCTTGGCAGTAGCCATGGTGAATCGGTTTCCACCATCAATCGATTTACCGGAATATCCTTTACCAGCGGGTGAAGGTGGGTTCCCCGTCGTTCATCACAGATCCATCCGGTCATGCCAATATGGCAGTCCAGGTCCAGATATCGATACAGGGCTTTCTTATCGGCTGTAAAGCAGTGTACAACCAGCTTGCTGACCTGGTCACGATAGTTTTTGATGATGTCAGCAAAGCGTTCTGAAGCCTCTCTTTCATGGCAGAACAGGGGCAGACCGCACTCTATAGCCAGCTCCAACTGCTGCTCAAATACTTTCTCCTGAACCGGCCGGGGAGAAAAGTCACGGTTAAAATCCAGACCGGTTTCACCAACTGCAACCACCTCTGGCTCACTGAATAAAGCTTTTAGCTCCCTGAAGGTATGGGCATTTGCGCCTTTGGCTCCATGCGGGTGGATACCTGCGGTAGAAAAGCATAGGCCAGGGTAGTTTCGGGCCAGATCCAGTACCTCCTGTGACTCTGCCAGGGAGGTGCCAGTGAGGATCATTGTTGTTACTCCGTGCTCTACAGCTCGACTGATGACCTCGTCACGGTCTTTGTCAAAAGCCTTATCACTGAGGTTAACGCCTATATCAACCAGCTGCAGTGTCATTGAGAGTCCTGTGATAACCAATACATTTTGCAGGATATTTTGCTGCTCATTGTTCTCATAAACAAGCGATAGCCTTATCCTTATGGGCGAATAATACCCTGACCAACGAAGCGACAGGAGCAGGAGCTGATGCAAATAACCAGGCTGGCGATCTATCCGATCAAATCAACAAGCGCAATTTCCCTTGAAAGTGCCCTTGTAACCCATAGAGGTTTTGCACATGATCGCCGCTGGCTGGTGACTGATGAAAATGGCAAGTTTATCACTCAGCGACAATATCCAGTCCTGGCAACCATAGCCACCTCCATCGTGGATGGAGGATTATTAATTACACGGCCCGCTGCTGAGAACCTCTATGTACCCATACCGGAAGAGGGGACTTATGCTTCGACAGTAACGGTCTGGAAGGACGATTGTCAGGCTCTTGATGCCGGGGATAATGCTGCTCAGTGGTTCAGTGATTTCCTGAAGATGAAATGCAGGCTGTTTTATCAGCCGGAACGGTCAATACGACCAACCGATGCCCGGTACTCAACACCGAAGGATCACACCAGTTTTGCCGACGGTTTCCCCTTTCTTCTCACCAATGAAACATCTTTAGATGATTTGAATCAACGCCTGGCAAATGCAGTGCCCATGTCCCGTTTCCGCCCCAATATCGTCATCAATGGTCATCAGCCCTATGAAGAAGATACCTGGTCAGTGATTATGATCGGTGATATCACCTTTCGGGTCGCCAAACCCTGTTCCCGGTGTGTGATGACAACCATCAACCCCGAAACCGGAGAGAAAGAAGGGAGAGAACCACTGTTTACACTGGCTCAATATCGTCGAACGGAGATGGGTGTTATTTTTGGTCAGAACCTTATTCCTGATCGGGAAGGGATTATCCGGATAGGGGATAAGGTCACGATTTTGAAATAAGTGTTTTCAGGCAATAGCAGAGACTACTGCCTGAAGTTGCTGTGACTGGTTTACTGAGCCACCTTTCTATCCTGCCTTCGGCCAGCGATGACCAGAAGGCAAGGGGTTAGAACCAGTGTCAACAGGGTGGCAAATGCCAACCCTCCGGCAATGGAGGTGGATAGCTGATTCCACCACTGGGCAGTAGGACCGCCAATCTCGAGTCGATGATTGAACAGATCAATATTGGTGGAGAGCACCATGGGCAGAAGTCCCAGGATGGTCGTGATGGTGGTCAACATCACAGGTCGAAGGCGTTGGGCTCCGGTTCGCAAAATGGCTTCTTCCGCTTTCATGCCCTGTTTACGCAACAGATTATAGGTATCAATCAGCACGATATTATTGTTCACTACAATGCCGGCCAGTGAAATGACCCCGATGCCACACATCACAATACCAAAGGGTTTTCCTGCCAGCAGTAATCCAAACAAAACACCACCGGTAGAAAGTACCACCGCCGACATAATCAGGAACGCCTGGTAGAAACTGTTGAACTGCGTCACCAGAATCATGGCCATCACAAACAGAGCAATGGCGAATGCCTTGATCAGAAACTGGCTGCTTTCCTGTTGGTCTTCATTCTGCCCTTTGATGGTAAAGCTGACTTCCTGTGGTACACCCAATGTATCGAGCTGCGCTTTCAATTCGGGCAGCAGGTCATTGAGGAGAATGCCTTCGGCCAGATTGGCACCGACACTGACGGTTCGTTTACCATCCAGATGCTTGATGCTGTCAACCTTGGGGACTATCTCCCGGGTAGTGAAATTGTTGATCGGTACCAGGCCCGCCCGGGTCATTAACCGGAGCTGGTCGATACTCTCAAGGTGGCGGTCGGATACAGGGAAACGAATACGAATGTCCACTTCATCACTACTGTCATCCGGCCGATAACTCCCGACCCTTAAACCAGAGGTCACCAGACGGACAAGGCCGCCGGCACTGCTGACATCAGCACCGTAACGGGCAGCACCAGCACGGTCGACATCAATACGCCATTCATAGCCGGGGGTAGGGCCGTCATCCTCCAGGTTGGTGAAGCCATCGATGTCGGCGAGAACCGTTCTGACCTTGCCAACGGTTTCGTGCAGCATATCAAGGTCATTGGCACTGATGACCAGCTCCAGAGGTTTTCCCTGGGGAGGGCCATCTTTTCTTCGTTCAACGGTGATATCGAGTCCGGCGAAATGCGAAAGTTTCTGTTTAATCTCTTCTGCCACCAGTGCTGCTTTTCGGCGATACTTCCAGTCCACCATATTCAGGCGGATTGTCCCCACTTCCTGGTTATCCCCGGTTCGTGCGTACAGTGTTTCTAATTCTGGCTGCTGAAGCAGGATCGCTTCTACCTTTCTCAGGATTTCATCCTTCTCATCAATGGACAGGTTGCTGGAGTTCACCCGCACCTTGACCATGATGTTATTGGTATCAACATCAGGAAAGAACTCAAAGCCTTTGCCAAAAGTAATAAAGGCAAGGTAAATGGCTGCTACCATGGCCATACCCGAGAACAGTATTGTTAACGGGTGTTGGATCGCTTTTGACAACGTGCGAATATAAACCCCGGTCCAACCGGGAACATTGTGTAAATCTCCGGTTTCCGCTTCGCTGATAGAGCGCTTTTCCAATGCACTGAGCCGTCTGGGCTTGCCAATAAGGGAGCCAATGGTGGGTATAAAAATCAGAGCCATCACCAGAGATGCAGAGAGGGTAGCAATCAGGGTCAATGGCAGGTACATCATCATCTCACCCATAATACCCGGCCAGAACATCAGCGGGAAAAAGGCGGCAAGCGTGGTTGCTGTTGAGGCAATAATTGGCCATGCCATGCGTAACGAGGCTTCCTGATAGGCCTGCTTACGGACAACTCCCTCACTCATTTTACGGTCAGCATACTCGGTGACTACAATGGCTCCATCAACCAGCATGCCGACGGCCATCATGAGAGAGATCAGGACCACCATGTTAATGGTCAGGCCCATCATGGCGATGATCAAAATACCGGTCAGAAAAGAGCCGGGAATGGCAATGGCTGCCAATACGGCGCTGCGCAAGCCCAGTGCCCCGACAATGACCGTAACCACCAGAATGATGGCCGCCAGAACACTGTTCTGCAGATCGTTGACCATATCCACCACATCGACTGACTGATCACCCACGTAGTCAACCTTCAGGGTTTTGGGCGCCAGTTTCTGGCCTTCGGTAATAATGCCTTTTGCCAGTCCTACCGTTTCAATGATGTTTTCCCCGGGGCGCTTCTTGATTTCCAGGGCAATACTGTTTTGTCCGTTCATTCTGGCGTAACCGCCACCATCTTTAAACGTACTGAGCACGCTGGCAATATCACCGAAGGTAATGACCCGGTCGCCGTCTGCTTTGACCGGCTGAGAGAGAATATCAGCCGGTGTTTTGTAAACAGCAGGCACCTTGACCGAGAATCGTCCCTTACCATTATCCAGATTGCCAGCAGCAACCAGTTGGTTATTTTGGGAAACCAGATTGATAACATCGGCGGGAACCAGCCCATAACTTTCCAGCTTGAGCGGGTTAATAATCACATCAACAACTTCCTCCCGGTCACCTGCGATATCCACCTCCAGTATCTGCTTTCTGGATTCAAGCACATCTCTTAGCTCACGGGCTATTCTGACCAGTGCACGTTCAGGTAAGTTACCGGACAGTACAGCCGTAATCACCGGCTCCATACTGGCAAAGGAGATCTGGTTGATAATAGGCTCATCGGTACCCTGGGGCAGCTTACTTTTGGCCAGATTAACTTTATCCCTGACGTCTGCCAGGACCTCATCCGTGTCCAGACCCGCGATAAACTCCAGAGTGATGGAAGCATGAGACTGGGATGCTGTTGCCTTGAGTTCCTTAACACCTTCTATTGCCCTGAGTTCGTTTTCCAGGGGGAGTACCAGCAGCCGCTCGGCATCTTCCGGCGATATACCTTCGTGTGAAACGGAGATATAAATAACCGGAATCGTGATGTCAGGACTTGACTCTTTGGGAATAGTAAGATAGCTGGCAAGGCCGGAAATCAGGATTAAAGCCAGCATCATCATGACGGTACGGGTTCGCATCAGCGATGCGGCAATCAGACTTTGCATTGGCCATTACTCCCCGGCAACCAAAGAAGCATCAGGGTTGATGACATCAACCTGATCACCGGATCGAACGAAGCCCTGACCTCGAGTTATGACTCTGGCCTGTTCGGGTATGCCAGTTACCCAAAGACGGTTACTCTCAGACTTGACCACATTCACCGGGGTGAATTGAACCCGATTGCCCGACGTTACCCATTTGATACCGGGTTCACCAGCCTCACTCAACGCAAGCCAGGCAGGACTTATTTCAAGTGCCATGACTTCTTCCATCAACAGATCGGCCTCAACACTGAGGCCGGCGGGAATTTTCATGTCGGGATTCGGGATAGTTAACTCAACTGAAAATGTTCGGGTCGATGCATCAGCCTGTCGATCAATAAAGCGAATCGTGGCTTTGCTGGTTGCTCCACCGAGAAATCGAACAACAGCACTCTGGCCGGACGCAAAGTGATTAATATGATTCTGGGGAACATCTACATGAACCACCAGTGGATCAAGGTCGAGAATTTCAGCCACAGGTTTGCCTTTATCAATAAAGTCACCCACTTCCACATAGCGCTTGTTAAGAATGCCGGAAACAGGGGCCTTAATCAGGGTGTTTTCCCATTGGGTCTGAAGTTGCTTTTTCTGCGACAGTGCCTCAGCCAGAGAGGCCTCTAGCTGAGTAATCTGATTATCGGCGATGTGTTTTTTCTTTTGTAATGAAAGGGCGGACTGGTAATCCTGTTCAGCTTGTCTGACCCGTGTTTCAGCAGATTTCAATTGAGCTTTCAGACTGCCTTCGCGCAGTTGGATAATTTCATTTCCCGCAGCGAGCAGTTGACCACGTTCAGCACTGATATTAATGACTTGAGCTGCCAGCTCGGCACTGACGGTTACAGTCCGGTCAGTTTCCGTTGTGCCATAGAGTGTGAGCGTGCGTTTTACCGCTATTTGCTCAAAGTGAGAGGCCTGGACAACGGGAACCACCGCATCCTCACGGCTATCCTGAGCAGGAGGGGCAACTTTTTCAGTGTCGTTGATATTAACGACATCAGCCGTCAGCAGGTAGATACCGATGCCAGCCGCAATCACACCGGCGACTAACCATGAGCCGTTTACATTGACTAACTTTTGCACTCTTGCATTACCCCGGTTTCATATTCTTATTTTTGATTTGGCCGTCATTGCCCTGACGCGTGTTCGTTTTTTAGCGTCTGCACGGTGAGTAACTGAAGCGTTTATATAAAAATACAACACCGGACGCATATTAATATCCTTAAGTTGTGCAATTCTCGCAATATCTCCTTGGAAATGCGACCAGTTTCTTATGGTTTATGAAGAAGATGAAAGAAATCAGCAACTCTGTGCAAATATTAACAGAGTTCAAGGGAATTCCAATAAACTAGCTAGTTGAGACTGCTAGCCTCAAGGGAAGATTGAAGACCCGAGCTGATCACTGGACGAAGCACATCTGACATTGAGTATTCGTAATAGTGATGCGGTACATGGTGATAGCCAAAGCTGGCAAAGGTTAAAACAGTTTGAATGCCATGCGGCAGAGAGGGCTCCATTGCCATTTCAAACAAAGTATGTCCTAAATGCATGACGCCAAAAATATCTTCCCATATGCCATGGTCATGATCGTGATAATGCTTCTGACCACCATTAATAAACTCGCCAACACCGTTTGTGTGATCAACAATCTCCGCAATATGAAAGCCGGCCCCAATAAGGCTGGTCAGCTTGTTAAATACTGAAGAAGAACCAGTAGTTACTGATCCGTGAGTGTGACTATGACTATGTGCTCCTAAACCAACGATTGATCCAGTGTGTTTAATAAAGTCCATTCCATGTAAACCAGACCAACTAAATCACCGTAGCCAATAATGGTTTTAAAGATCGGATCTCTGTAGAGTTTCCAGCGATCAAGTACATGGATAGATTCTGGTATCTTCTTATGATTGAAAACAATAACCATCGAATAGCTCTCACCAATATCAAGCGTCATGAACTCAGCATTGATAGAGCTTACTAACTTCTTGAAGTCCTTATCAGACAGTTTGTGCCGTTCTGGCTTAAATAAATGAAGTGTCTCAGAGTTTTTAGTTTCACCGATCAGATAGTCAGAAATTTTGGTAATCTGTTCCAGCTCTGTTGAGGCATGATAAATGAGAGAAGGGTGTAGCTGGGCAATCACAGCTCTTGTGATCGGATTATCGTAATCACCAAGTGACAGCTTATCATAATCAATACTTAATGGAATTTTGGTTTCCCTACTGTCTTTTTTTATGGCTACTGCACCAAACTCTGACAAGTTATTTAGATCTCTTTGAAAGTGCCCCTGGAACTTCATACCTCTTAACGAAGCCGGTGTAACAACGGATTGGTAATCGCCATCCTGTTCAAATTCCAATGTTGATTGACAACTATTGCTTTGTTCGAAGCAGAAAACGCTAATCACAGCTTTGGTTATTTCTTTGTTCAGGTAGTTTAAGGAAATCTCATGATTTTCAACGCTATTTTCTAACCCCGCCAGTAAACTGCCTGGTAGAGAGATAGCGAGTAACATCAATAGCATTCTACTTTTTTGAAAAGCGGCCATATTTATATCCCAATCATTTGTTATTGATTGGCCTTATAATAGACCGCCTTTCGAATGTTACAAATGCGAATGATTATCAAATGATAAAAATGGTATTTATTTGTCCAGTGAAAACTCTGCGATAACAGGCGCATGATCAGAGGGTTTCTCCATTGCTCTGATATCATAATCAATCGTTACAGAATGGCATGCTTGCATTAATGGGGCCGTTGCTAAAACACCATCTATTCTCAACCCCCTTTTTGGATCACTCTCAAAACCACGACTGCGGTAATCAAACCAGCTAAACCGCCTGTCTTCAGTAGGGTATAGGACTCTAAAACAATCCGTTAGGCCCCAATCAAGCAGCCGATCAAACCACACCCGTTCTTCCGGTAAAAAACTGCATTTACCGGTTCTGAGCCATCGTCTGGCATTATCAGGGCCAATGCCAATATCCAGGTCTGTATGAGAGATATTAAAGTCACCAATAACTAAAATATTGGAGAGAGGGGAACATGAGTTATGCAGATAACGCTGTAGATCATTGTAAAACTTCTCTTTGTCTGCGAATTTGGTTAGGTGGCTGCGATTTTCTCCTTGGGGAAAATACCCATTAATCACCCGTAACATATGCCCATTCAGTTCGTAGTCTCCGATAATCAGCCGACGCTGGGCTTCAGAAGGGGCTGCCGGGAATCCTTTTTGTACATTCAATGCCGGAGTCTTACTGAGTAATGCAACTCCATAATGGGTTTTCTGACCATGAAACAAGACGTTGTAGCCCATGCTTTCGATAGCTTTAACCGGGAATTGCTCATCAGATACTTTGATCTCCTGAAGGCCTATTAAATCAGGACTATAGTAATCAATTACTTGCGACAGTTGATGTAAGCGCGCCCTCAACCCGTTCACATTAAAGCTGACTATTTTCATCGTTTTATCATAATATCAGGTTAGTTAGGTTGTTCATTATATTGGTTTTGGTATTTTTGTGACATCCCAAGATGTTATCTATTTAACATAATATATATTATGCGAATACAAATAGGGCCGATATCAACCCCGACATCCAGAAAAAAAATACCCGTCGAGGGCCTTATTCACGACAATATATGCGTAATGTCTTTTTTTAGAGAATTTTTTCAAAAATTAGTTGTCAAACACTTTACTAATATTAGAGAAATCTACTTATTAGACGTCATCATGCTCTATCCGCCTTCAGTCGTAATAAATGGCGGGCTATATGGTAATCTGGATACTCTATTACTGGACGGAACTCCATTTGAATGCTTGTTTCCTAACGTAACAGTTTTGTTACCCGCTGCCGAAATATTTAACGACTGTAAACGGAAACTTGCTATAACAGTAGAAAACTGTCTAACATTTATTCTGGTATAGCAGTCGCCGTAACGGTTGTACAGACTAGGCTTAAGCCTAATAGCATGGAAATTAAACGACGCTACTAGTCCACAACAAACCTCATAACTAACTAGAGAAAGGTAACTGCCAATGACTTTAAAAGGTCTTATCAAATTAACCCAGTTGATGCAGGAACAACCACTGACGGTTATCCAGTGGCAAATTCTCCTCGTTGTTGCAGAAAACCCCGGGGAAACCATTACTGATCTTGTAAATGCGGAAAAGCTCACCTGTGGCACTCCAAGTGATATCGCTGTCAGCGTTAAACGTCTTGGTGAAGGGCGTCACGACAGGCCCGGACTGGGGCTGATTAAAAAGGTCCAGCATGAAGATGATGGCCGCTATTTCAAGCTGACATTGACAGCAAAAGGTAAAAAGCTGGTTGAAAAGATTAAGCAGAAAGCTCGCTACCTGAAATGAGCAAGCCATTATTACAGGGGCTCTACAGAATTGTGGGAGTGTTATAGAAGTTACTCTTCAGGGCCCTTGTTCTCTCCCATATTCTTATCCTCGCTGTATCCACGCTGAACTCTACAGGCATGGTCCAAGAGATGCTGGTTAAGCGGAGCATTTTCTTACTCTTGGTTTCTACTCCCCCGCTTAACAGCTTCTCTCCCTCCCTACAGCCTTTCTTCATGCTTTCATCCCTTCATTTTGACAGATTTTTTTAGATTTTTCATTTTACTGCCGGTAAGTTCAGTTACCGGCAGTAAAGCTTTGTCTGGATAAACTGATAATACCAGTATTATAATACTGGTATTATCAGTTCTATCGATAGTTAGGATATGCAGAAAATGAAGGATTCAGAGCAGGACAAACTAAGAAGGCAGCACGTTTTCAGTATTCTTGATGACTTGAAAGAGAAAGGAGAGAGAATTAATGCTGACAAGGTCGCCAGGTTAGGGAAAATGGGGAAGCAGACCATACTGCCCTATTACAATGAATGGCGATATTTAGGCGCTCTTGGTGAAGCTGAGGAGCTTGAATTGCCGGATGATCTGGTCAGAGGCATGAAAAGAGGGATTGCGCAGTGGAAGCATCAATTATCAGAAGAACAGCGGACTTTTGAAGAATCTGCAAACCAGGAGATCGATGAGCTAAAGGAAAGCCTGAGTCAGCTTTTAGATAAAAATGATCAACTGGCCCGAAGCAACTCTGAGCTGCAGGGTCAGATGCAACGGCTCAGCGCAGAGCTTGATGCAACAAAGCTTACGCTGGAACAAAACAATGAGAACTTGAGGGAGCTGGAGTCACGCCTGAAATCAGAACAGCGACAAACTGAGCAGCTACACACGGCTGCCGCTGAACAAAAAGCCAATCATCTTCAGGCTATAAACCATCTTGAAAAACAGATGGACCAGAGAAGCCAGGAGCAGCTCAATCACTGGATCGGCGTAGTTGATGATGAACGAAGGCTAAAACAGGCACTGGAAAAGAAGATCAGTAATCTGCAGCAAGAGCAGCAGGAGTCGAAAAGAAATAATCTGGAGCTGCAAAGCCGACTGGACAGCAAGTCCAGAGCATATATTCAGGTTTGTGAGGAAAGAAATGGCCTGTCTTTGGAGAAAGGTAAAGCAGAGAGTGTTGTTCAACTTGCCCATCAGTTAATGGTGCTGCTGGACTGCGATCAGAGCAATGTATTAGGCTCAGTGCGCACTCTACTTGCTGGGTCCAGAGAGTCTCACCTGGTGCAGGAACAATACAGGGCCGCGATATCAGATAAAAAAAAGCTGGAAAGCCGTCTACTGGTAGCGGAAGAGCGGCTCGATGAAATCACCACGCTTCGCCTTGAACTTGAAAGAACTCGCGGTATTGCCGAGGCTTTTGAAAAAGCACTGTCTAAAAAAACGGATTCTTCTGAGGTGGAACAGTGAGCCAGCCGACCAACCCTGCCATTTTTCTGAATACCTGCCCTGCCCTGCCTGCTCATCATCATGAAAACGATAACATGATGGGAGCGAGAAGCGACGGTGAAGCAATGACGCTTTTTCTTAATAAGTCTGGCGCCCGTTCAGAAGAGACCCTGCGCCGTTATGAAAGAGAAATAACCCGACTGACTGCCTTTTTATACATTGAATTGAGGGTTGGGTATAAAGATGTCCGTCTTAAACACCTGCAAGCCTATGTGAATTTCATACAAAATCTACCTCAGCGCTGGCTAATGCCCGGAGTCCTTCCCGGTCAGCCCGATAGGATTATGTTTAAATCTCACATTAAATCAGGCAAAAGTACCGATCAGGTTATTGATGTGCTGTCCTCTTTTTTCTCTTTTCTTGAGAAAAACCGTTATACCTCGGGAAATCCGGCTGCATCACTCATTCGGTCGGGAGAAAAGGTAGCTCGTGGCAGTACTGTTATCCGGTATTTTTATGATAATGAGTGGCAATTTATTAAAGAGTGCCTGGCAAGTCTACCAATGAGCACTGAAAGAGAGCGGCTCGAATCAGCTCGTACCCGCCTTATCCTTTCCTTAAGCTACGGCTTGGCGTTACGGGAATCTGAACTGACAGGACACACTTGCTCAGACATACATCCCGATAATGACCGTGGTTTTTATCTCAGTATTTTGGGTAAAGGCAGAAAAAGAAGGCAGGTACCTATAAATGAAGCGCTTCAACAGCAAATCATTGAATACAGGTACATGAATGGATTCTCAGGTCTTCACGGAGACAACTTTCCCTTGGCACCGAAGACGCGCAAAAACAATGGCCTGATCGCTTCGCTTTCAGCCAGAGGGCTTCGGTATTGGTGGCAATCATTCATGGATGATTGCCAGCGCAAAGCCTCACCAGATATCAGGGGGCGGTTACAGGGATTACCGTTCCATACACTGCGCCATACGGCGCTGACACATCTGTCTCGAAAAATGGACATCGAAGATCTTGCTATATTTGCAGGTCATGATTCAATCAATACCACAAGCCAATACTACCATGCAGAAGCAAGTAGACTAAAAAAGATGGCTGCCGATCATCATATCTGATTAACAGGAAAAGAAGACCATATCACTATGAGAAATGGTTGTTACGGTTAATAGGGGAGGAATTCTTCCATTAATGGTCTGGGGTCTGATTACTTATGCATCAGGGAAGGTCATGAACTATTGCCAGGGCTGTAAAAAACCACTTAAAGGCCAATGGGTTAAGGCAATGGGCGCGCGGTGGCATCCGGGGTGCTTCAAGTGCCGTAGCTGCAAGAAACCATTGGGTGGAAAGGCTTTTGTTGTATTCAGGAACCAGGCCTTCCATCCTGACTGCCTGAGGTGTCCAAGTTGCAGAAAGCCCGTCAAGGGTAACTATGTCGAACTGGATAAAATGCCATGGCATCCGGTTTGTGCACAAAAACAGACCGCCCCACTCTGCTCAGTCTGTCGAAATCCTCTGACTCAAAATTACTTTGTGGACTTTTGGGGGAATTCTTTTTGCAATAATCATGATGGTCATCCGGAATGCTCCAGCTGCAGCCGACTTGTTTGTGAACATCTTACCAATGGTGGCATGCAGTATCCGGACGGGGTTGTTATCTGTAACAGGTGCAGCCTTAACGGCGTTTCCACTCAGGAACGCGCCGACAGCATTGCTGTTGAAATGCGATCAGCTCTGGCATCGGTTGGGCTCAGACTGAACTCGACGCAGACACCTATCAAACTCTGTGGGCGTGATGAGCTAAATGACGCCAGCCATCACGACTTTCACGAAAACCATCCCATTCTAGGCGTGACTCGTACCACGACGACTCACCATAAAGGACGAATATTAGCCAGAAATTTTGATTGCATATTAATCCAGATAAACCTGCCGGAAGAACATTTCCGAACGGTAATGATTCATGAACTCACCCATGCCTGGTTTTTTTATAATTATTATGAAAACCTGCCATTAAAAATAGAGGAAGGTATGTGCGTATTAATGGAGTATATCTGGCTGAAAAATCTTAATACCAAAGATGCTGAATTTCGAAGAAAGCAAATAGAGCTTAGTACGGACCCGATTTATGGTGATGGATTTCAGGAAGCCAGAGAGTCATTGAAACATATGCCTCTAGCCTCACTTCTGGAGTTCATCAAAGATAAAAAAAAATTCCCTGGTCGCTGGAGTTCTTTCTTTTTTTAATGGAGGCGAGTACCGGAGTCGAACCGGTCTAAATGGAGTTGCAGTCCACTGCATAACCGCTTTGCTAACTCGCCCTTATTAGAAGAAGCAAACTGAATGGTGCCCGAGGCCGGACTCGAACCGGCACGATCTTGCGATCGAGGGATTTTAAGTCCCTTGTGTCTACCAATTTCACCACTCGGGCAGCTTTTAAATAGTACAGAGTAAATACATAAAAAAACAGGCTTAAGCCTGCAATTTTATTATGGAGGCGAGTACCGGAGTCGAACCGGTCTAAATGGAGTTGCAGTCCACTGCATAACCGCTTTGCTAACTCGCCATTCTTAAAAGAATAAACTTGGAGCGGGAAACGAGGTTCGAACTCGCGACCTCAACCTTGGCAAGGTTGCGCTCTACCAACTGAGCTATTCCCGCACACTTTATAAAAACAGTGCCGGATGACTCTGGATTACTTCTGACATCACCCGAACACGGAGCGTATTGTAGATTTTTTTGCTTTGATGTCAACCGCTTTCCGTCACATCAGTCAGGCTTGTTGAAGGGAGAAAGATCTGGCCAGGCTGCCTGCAGATAAATATACATAGACCATAGTGTCAGAATTGCAGAAAGATACAGCAAAAGAATTCCAAGAAAACCAATCCAGGAATCAATGGGTACTGGTGATAATAGTAATAAGGTAATGGCTGTCATTTGAGCCATGGTTTTCGCCTTGCCGATCATGCTAACAGCAACACTAGTCCGCTTACCGAGTTCGGCCATCCACTCTCTCAGGGCAGAGATCACGATCTCTCGTCCAATAATGATCAGAGCTGGCACCGTCACCCAGAAGGCACGAAATTCATCAATCAGCAGGCACAGTGCGGTCGCAACCATTATTTTGTCGGCAACCGGATCAAAGAATGCACCGAAAGGGGTTGTTTGGTTGAGTCGACGCGCAAGATACCCGTCGAACCAGTCCGTTGCTGCGGCGAAGGCAAATATCCCTGCACAGGCAAGATAACTCCACCCAAATGGGAGATAAAAAATAATAATGAAAAATGGAAGCAGAACAATTCGTGTTAGTGTTAGAAAATTCGGGACGTTCATAACTACTTGATTAAGCCCTTGTGCTGCAAGGCTAAGGAGCATTCAGCTGGCAGCCTTGGGACGTTTTTGGTACGGTCTGAAGTATCGCCTTGCGGTTTCCGGATGTTCATATAGAGCCAGAAATCAAAGCAGGGAATTCTCCGGGCATACGTTACACAGTACTGCCCACAGGCGCTAGTCATTATGCAAATATTCATGTATTTGTTGCGCCAGCCTCAGGCTGATGCCTTCAACTTTTTTTAACTCTTCAATAGTTGCATTACTCACTCCTTCGCGTCCACCAAAGAACTTCAACAGTGCAGATCGCCTTTTGCTGCCAATACCCGGAATATCTTCCAGCACAGAACGTTTCCTTGCCTTTTGCCTGCGCTGTCGATGACCCGTGATCGCAAATCGGTGCGCTTCATCCCTGATCTGCTGTATCAACAGCAATGCAGCCTCAGCCCCTTCCGGGTTGATTTCCTGATCACGGTAAATCAGTGTTTCAAGCCCCGGCTTTCGAGTGACGCCCTTAGCGACGCCAAGCAAGGGAATCTGCAGGCGAAGCTTTGTCATTACCTCGCCAGCCTTGCCCAGCTGCCCCTTACCCCCATCAATGATGATAAGATCCGGCCTTGCCCCCTCCCCTTCACTGGCCTCAGCAAGTTTCTGGTAGCGCTTTTCAAGAGCAAGGGCCATGGCGGCATAATCATCACCAAGCTCTATACCTGTGATATTGTAACGTCGGTATTCACTGAAAACCGGTCCATCGGGACCAAATACCACACAGGATGCGACGGTTGCTTCCCCCATGGTATGACTGATGTCGAAACATTCCATACGCAGAATGGGGTTCGCAATGCCAAGCAAATCCTTAAGTTGCATGTATCGCTGATTTAGATGGCTCTTGCTTGCCAGATGGCTTTCAAGATTTTGCAGCGCATTTTTATTGGCCAGACTTAACCAATCGAACCGTTCAGAGCGAACTTTGCTCTTGATTTTGATTCTCTTACCAGAAACAGCCTTGATCGCTTCTTCAATAGTCTCTGGGCCGGTTAGCTCAAACGGAACCACGATCTCCTCGGGAAGGTCACGACAGGCAAACAACCTTACATAAAACTGGGCCATAAAATCTTCCAGATAGTCAGACCGTTCAGCTTCCAGTTTAAAGTCAGGAAAGTAATACTTATGGCCAAGCACCCTGCCAGAGCGGACAAAGAGAACGTCAAAACAGGTATTACCCCCCACTTGAGCAAACCCAATCACATCGATATCACCAGCCGATTTGGTCACCGCCTGTTGTTCCTGAACCGCCCTTAGATGATTGATTTTATCCCGTGTTGTAGCCGCCTCTTCAAAATCCAGTAATTCTGCAGCAACTTCCATACGTTTTATCAGTGACCGGAGTAACTGCTGGTCCTTTCCATCAAGGAATTGCCGGGCATCGTCAACATCCTGCTGGTATTCTTCTTTTGAGACCAGGCCAACACAAGGGGCCTTGCAACGGTTGATTTGATATTGCAGGCAGGGCCTGGTTCTATTCTTGAAATAGGTGTCAGTACACTGACGTATTTTGAAAATCTTCTGAAGCAGATGAAGACTTTCACGGACTGCTGCGCCACTGGGGTAAGGCCCATAATATTGGCCTTTTTGCCGCTTACGTCCGCGACATGAGTCCATTCTGGGAAAATCATCATCAGAAATATAAATATAGGGGTATGACTTATCGTCTCTCAACAATATGTTGTAAGGCGGCTTTCTGTCTTTTATCAGGTTTTGCTCAAGCAGAAGCGCCTCAGTTTCAGTATGGGTAATCGTCAGTTGAATATCCGCAATCTTGCTCACCAAAGCCATGGTTTTGGTGGTAAGTCCCGTTGCTCTGAAGTAGCTGGAGAGGCGATTTTTTAGATTTTTAGCTTTACCTATATAGAGTGTCTTGCCGCTCTGATCACGCATATCGTAGACGCCCGGACGGCTCGACACCTGTTCCAGAAACGATTTGTGATCAAACTTTTTGCTTTCTACACTGCCTGTCATGAAACACCAAACACACGTTTATCAAGCCATCCACTAATTATATCTTCAGGGACAGCAGAAACGAACAAGAGCCTCTTACCATTAGCTTATTGATATCAAGCATTGCTGGCTATTGACTTAAACTCCAAAATCAAGGTAACTGTTAAGGCAAAATATAACTAAGACAAAATATAACTACAGGACAACAGGATGTTATCCAAAACAGCAGGCACGTATTTTGTAGCCTTCACACTCCCTCTAATCCCTTGCCTATCGGCTGCCGATGTCATGTGGACTTACAACACCGATATTGATAAAACACCTCATTTTTTACGGATAAACCGAATTTCTGAAACATCTCCTCCCGCTGAAGAAGTTCAGGGAGTTGAAATTGATGGACGCTATGCCATGAGTGATAGGTTGGGAATAGTCGCCCGTTATAGTTTTGGCAGTGGCGACGCAGTGGAAGATGGTCAAACCAGCGACAGTAAACTGAAAATTGTTGATATCGGTATAACCTATGGATTGCCACTCAACGATCAACTGTTCTACGAATTAAAGGCAGTGTACAACTATCGGCAAAGCTCCTTCTCTGAGAACGAAGGAGCCACAGAGAAAGAAAGTCAACGTTCAATTCGCCTGACGCCCCGCGTACGTTACGATATCAACAGCTACCTGCAAGCCCGTGCCTTGATTGAATTTGAAAAGCCCGAACATGAAGATCTGGGTTCTGAAGCGGCAATATATCTGACATTGACCCCGATAAACAAACTGGCACTTGACTTCAAATTTGGCAAAGGCCTCACCACCACTAATCATAATGATCCGGATGAGGGCGGAAAATGGAGTAACGATGCATGGTATGTTGAGCCCAGGGTCAGTTACCGTATCAACTCAACAGTGAGTATTGAAGCTGGCTATCGGGACAAAAAAGAAGGAGGCCGACTTGTCGATTTTGGTGCGGTTGTATTTTTTTAATCTTGTCCTGCAAGGAAATAGTAACTGAAATTACGCAGCTGACAACGCTCAGCTGCCCCCACGAAGCTTTCAATCCAGTCATCTGTCAGATAACTAATGAGAAAATCAGCGCGAGACTACTAAAGATATCTTCACAATATGCTATCAACCAGGTCGTGACGAATAGCCAGGTGTGTCAGCTCTACATCACTGGCGATACTAAGCTTTTCAAACATCCGGTAACGGTAGCTGTTGACTGTTTTCGGGCTTAGACAGAGTTTGTCAGATATTGTCTGAACCTTCTCACAATTGACGATCATCAGAGCAATCTGCATTTCACGGTGCGAAAGCTGACTGAAAGGAGAAGTGCCATCAGGCTCAATAGCTTTCAAAGCCATCTGCTGAGCAATTTCAGGGGAGATATATTTCTTTCCAGCAAAGACCGTGCGAATTGCTGTCACCATGTCAGTAATATTTGAACTTTGGCTCTATTTTGATTACGAACTGCTCTACAGTGAAAACTGACTGTAGGTCACGAAAAACAAGGATTGAGCAACATTACCGGACAATATGCTGACAACCTTTGTAGATAAAGGGCTTCAGCAATGTTCAACCCAGTAGCAGTCTGAAATCCTACAAGAGCCTGAACTTTTAGTGACATATCCTGAAGCACCGGCTTCAAGCAGCTTGGCGGGAAATGGGTCATCCATACAGACAGTTACGGCAATAACTTTGGCATGAGGGTTGATCTGGCAGATTTTCCTGGTTGCTTCGAGCCCGCCAATTCCGGGCATTCTAATATCCATTAAAGTAACATCCGGAGTGAATTCCCGATATAGACTAATGGCCTCTTCACCACTGACAGCCTGGGCAATAATTTCAACGCCATCAACGTCGGCTAGCATGCGTGAGATTCCAGCTCTCACTAAATCATGATCATCCGCCACCAGAACTCTTATCACAATTTACTCCGGTACGTTTCTTATAGTTTTACTGTGATCGATTATGCACAGAGTTGATGAGTCTTAAAACCCCCAAAGAAAAAAAGACAAAAGACTGATAGAAAAACTCTAATTATTTAATAAAAATACCACTTTCAATGAAAGTGGTATTTTATTAAAAGACATATGTCTTTTCTTATTAGAGCTTTCCTTCAAGTTCCGGAATAGTTTCAAACAGGTCAGCTACTAAACCATAGTCTGCAACCTGAAATATAGGCGCTTCTTCATCTTTGTTGATAGCAACAATCACTTTACTGTCCTTCATTCCAGCCAGATGCTGAATGGCTCCTGAGATGCCAACGGCAACATACAGGTTAGGAGCAACAATCTTGCCGGTTTGTCCCACCTGCATGTCGTTGGGCACATAGCCTGCATCAACCGCAGCACGCGATGCGCCGACTGCTGCGCCAAGCTTATCGGCTACTTTGTAAAGTAACTCAAAATTTTCTCCATTACCCATGCCTCGACCACCGGACACAATAATGTCCGCAGCAGCCAGTTCAGGACGGTCAGACTTAGCCAGCTCCTCACTGACAAAGCTGGATATTCCGGCATCATGGCTGCTGGCAACGGTTTCTACACTTGCAGATCCACCTTCTGCAGAAACCGGGTCGAAACCAGTGCCTCGAACGGTAATCACCTTAATTGCTGCGCTGGACTGAACCGTTGCGATAGCATTGCCGGCATAGATCGGCCGCGCATAAGTATCTTCACTTTCCACACGGATGATGTCCGATATCTGATCAACATCCAGTAGCGCTGCTACTCGTGGCATCATATTTCTGGCATCTGTTGAGGTCGATGCCAGTATGTGAGAATAATCCTTGCCCAGTTCAGCAACCAGCAGGCTTACATTTTCTGCAAGTCGGTTTTCCAGTGCCACATTCTCGGCCAGCAATACTTTTGATACACCCGATATTGTAGAGGCCTGCTCTGCAACTTTTCTACACCCGGACCCAGCTACCAGCAGGTGAATCTCTCCTCCGATTGCGGTGGCCGCTGCAACCGTATTCAGAGTTCCCGCTCCGAGAGTGCTGTTATCATGATCAGCAACGACTAATATGGCCATTAGATCACCTTCGCCTCATTTTTTAATTTTTCTACCAGCTCATCCACGCTGGCCACC
This sequence comes from Endozoicomonas sp. SCSIO W0465, assembly GCF_023716865.1. Classification (NCBI taxonomy): domain Bacteria; kingdom Pseudomonadati; phylum Pseudomonadota; class Gammaproteobacteria; order Oceanospirillales; family Endozoicomonadaceae; genus Endozoicomonas; species Endozoicomonas sp. SCSIO W0465. Next base: position 3,497,072 of record NZ_CP092417.1, on the reverse strand, counting down.
TTGATACCCGCCTGTCGTTCTGCAGGTGGCTCTACTTTGATGGTGGTTAAAGTAGATGACACTGTAACGCCCAGATCTTCTGGTGTTTTAACGTCCAGAGGCTTACGCTTGGCTTTCATAATATTGGGCAGCGATGCATAGCGTGGCTCATTAAGACGCAAATCCGTGGTGATCACTGCGGGCAGTTTCAGACTTAATGTCTGCAATCCACCATCCACTTCACGGGTCACATTAACGTTGTCTCCATCAACATTGACTTCTGAGGCATAAGTTGCCTGAGACATACCGGCCAGTGCAGCAAGCATCTGACCGGTCTGGCCATTGTCACTGTCGATGGATTGTTTACCCAGAAGAACAAGGTCAGGCTTTTCTTCATCAACAATGGCCTTAAGCAGTTTGGCAACTGCCAGGGAACCCAGTAGCTGATCAGTCTGAACCTGAATGCCACGGTCTGCACCAAGAGCCAATGCCGTCCGTATCTGCTCCTGGCACTCTTTGGCTCCAAGGGATACCGCAACGATTTCTGTGGCAACACCTTTCTCTTTCAGTCTTACGGCTTCTTCAACAGCAATTTCACAGAAAGGATTGATTGCCATTTTGACGTTGGTGAGATCGACGTCAGTGTTATCCGCCTTCACCCGAACCTTGACGTTATAGTCAATGACTCTTTTGACGGCTACTAATATTTTCATGAGTTCGCAGCCTTCCCTTATCGTTATTGGCTTGATCTTGAATTATCGAACAGATAACGAACAACCGGACAGACAAATTTTATTATCATTCAGCAACCTGTGTTCACACATCTGTGCACTCGAAGTCTACCAGTACGTCAATAAGGGTTCAAACGTATGTTTAAACCAGTTTCCTTAAGTCCCGCTTAATGATTTGAGGCTCTTTTCGAATTCCGAACTGCTGAACTATCCTTGGTGGATATAATTAGCCATCGCCAGCATTGACCATGAATATAGGCCGAATCTCAGATCTCATCAGTAATGACACCTGCTTTGAGATGATCCGTGAGAACCGCTGGCCAGATGGCACTGTTCTCTGTCCGCACTGTGATTCTGAGAATGTCAAAAAGAATGGACACGACAATGTGCAGGTAGAGTGCCAGCACTATTACTGTAAGTCCTGTAAGCGCTACTTCGATGACCTGACAAATACGGTTTTCGCAGGACACCACCGACCACTCAAAGTCTGGATTGCCTGTCTCTATTTAATGGGGCTGAACGTCTCCAACAGCCAGATAGCTCAGGAACTTGATCTGTGTGTCAGTGATGCACACCATATGACCACAGTCTTACGAAATGGTGTTGTTGACCGAAAGCCTGAAGTGATTCTTGATGGCGAAGTTGAATTCGACGAGGTCTACATTGTAGCTGGTCACAAGGGACACCCTGAAGCATTAAAAAAATCTGGATCGTCCACCGAGAAAAAGAAGGCTTAAAGGCGCTCCGGGCCGTGGGACTCTTGAAAAAGACAAACCGCCGGTATTGGGAATGATTCAAAGGGGAGGTCAGGTCATTATCAACATGCTGTCGAACGTTAAGAAGGCGACAATCGAACCATTTATCAAGAAACACGTAGCCCCACAGAGCCAGATTTATACCGATGAATACAACATCTATGATGACCTTGAAAGCTGGGGCTTCAGACATAAAACGGTCTGTCACGGCAAAGGTGAGTATGCTCGTGATGATGACAAAGACGGTATTTACGAGGTGCATGTTAATACTATGGAGGGGTTTTGGTCACTTCTACGCTCGTGGCTAAGGCCTCACAGGGGAATATCCCAAGAGGCTTTACCCCTTTACCTTGGCTTTTTTGAGTTTTTGCATAATATTGGCCGAAGAGGCAAAAGTCTTCTTCAGCCCTTAGTCAACTTGCTGGTTACATAGCAGTCTGGAATTGGAAAAGAGCCTGATTTGATTACCACTGATCGTACGTCATGACACAGGGAAAGATAATTTAAGAATATACGTGCAGCTTTTCATTCTTTATGTCTATAACCCGGTAAAGAAATAATAGAACCTCTCCAGTATTACCGGTGGAGCAGGCATCATGACGGCTTGTTCTCCAGATTATCAACTAAATTCGGTTTCATAACCGCTCCGAACAAGCAAAGACCCACATCATCATTCGAAAGGCTCTATTTTGATTACGAACTGCTCTACAGTGAAAACTGACTGTAGGTCACGAAAAACAAGGATTGAGCAACATTACCGGACAATATGCTGACAACCTTTGTAGATAAAGGGCTTCAGCAATGTTCAACCCAGTAGCAGTCTGAAATCCTACAAGAGCCTTCGAAATAATGATATTAATACGTCAACTGACTTTCAATTATCGGTTGATGGCTAACCCGGTTTCCACTGGACGTCTGGCAGTTTGAGAAGTCGATCCGGCATCGGTGCTGTATTGACTGCAGCCCGACCTAGCCTTGAGATCATTGAAGGCATATCAAAACGCCGGTTAAACCGATAGTTGAACTCTGATAGATAACGGCCCAGATGCTTGGGGTCGAGCTTATGGTAAGTACCGGTAATCGCTGTTTTCACGTTTCCCAGCATGGTATTTACCCAGGTGAACAACTCATTCTCCATGGATGCATGCCCACCACCGGTAATGATGGCTGTGTGCTGGCATCCGGCATCTTCAATACCCCGGAAACAGGACAAGCCATCGCTGACGGCCCGGACACCCTTTTTCAGGGCATGTTCTGCCCACTCCTGAATGGTTTTTCGCCGGAAGTTATCAACGGCATTGAACTTCATGTAGATAGGGTGGTTATCAGCATCTGTCTGAACTGCGGCCACGAAGGGGGCTTTGTTCTCTGAGCCTCTGCCCCGGCGGCCTCCGTGGCGCTCTCCGCCCCAATAGGCGTCATCAATCTGAACAAAACCACTCAACTGCCAGCTGTTATCTCTTTCCATCATGACCTGCATGAGTTTGTGTTTCATGCGCAATGCGGCATTGTAGGAAATGCCAAGTTGTCGATGAAGCGTCAGGCAAGAAATCCCCGCTTTATTCTGGGTGACGAGATAGATACCCAGAAACCAGGTAGCTAGTTCTCGTCCAAAAACACAACCAATTGAAAACTGTAGATTTTATCCTGAAAAATTAAGTGGAGCCCTACTGCTATCTGGCGACTAAACTTCCCAAGAGCAAGAAACATAAGGGATTGCCAAAAACAGAGGACTCCAAATGCGCAAAAAACGCAACCCGCAGTGTAGTATGGAACTCCATTACGTACCTCATGAAATCTGCTCCCAGCTTTCCGGTATCTCGCAATGGCTTGACGCCCATCCACAGTTCAATGACTGGATTTATGAGGACTTAAGTTCTGGTGATAAACAGAACACTGGGCGGAACGGACTATCAGCAGAATCCGTTCTTCGTGCGGCACTCCTGAAACAGTATTTGAATTGTGATTATGACTACTTGTCGTTTGTTTTGATGGACTCCATGCTCTTTCGAGACTTTTGTCGCCTCGAACCAAACCAGCGCCCCAGTCGCTCCAGTTTGCATGGGCTCATCAGCCTTCTTACTGCATCTACATGGGAACGGATTAATAACTGTCAGCTAATGACCGCTAAAGATCAGGGTATTGAAAAAGGGCGCACTGTGGCTATTGACAGCACAGTCACCGAATCGGATATCAAACCTCCTTGCGACAGTGATCTTTTAGCCAGTTCCGTTAAAGAAATTTGTCGGCTGCTGGAACGGGGACAAACACTGACAGCGACACCGCTTTATGAATATACCCATCACAACCGAGCCGTAAAAGATGCGGCCAGAAAATGCATCTACGCTGGCAAAGAAGAGCGGCATCAGCATTATAAAAAACTGCTGCAGTTGACCCGAAAATCCCGGAAGGTACTTATCGAAGCTACTGTCACGCTAGCAAACGCCCGTCAGCAGGGGCAGTGTCTCCTGGCTGATGATGCCGACAAGTGGCAGGCCGATGTGGATCACCTGTTACCCCTGGTGGATGCAATAGTCTCCCAGACAGAGCGCAGGGTCTTTAAGGGTGAAAAGGTGCCAGCCCAGGAAAAAGTGGTTAGCCTGTATGAACCCCATACGGATATCATCGTAAAAGACAGGCGGCAAGTACAGTATGGCCATAAACTGAACCTGGTTCAGGGAAAAAGTCGATTGATCCTGGACCTGGTTATTGAGGAAGGTAACCCAGCGGATTCGGACCAATTCATTCCGATGATGGAAAGACAAAAAGAAATTTATGGTCGTGTACCTCGCCAGACAAGCGGTGACGGCGGATACGCGTGTCGCGCTAATTTGGAAAAAGCCAAGGCCATGGGAATCAGCGATGTAGCTTTTAATAAGAAGCGCGGACTTGAAGTCGAAGAGATGACTAAAAGTCAGTATGTGTATAAAACGCTCTTTCGCTTCCGGGCAGGTATTGAAGCGGGAATTTCGTGGCTAAAGAGATGTTTTGGGCTATCACGTTGCCACTGCAAGGGTTCTGAGCGTTTTGATTCTCATTGCTGGTTATCGGTGGTCTGTTACAACCTGGTGATTCTGGCCAGACACCCGGCACCATCCTGATAGCCACCTCCACGCTACATGAAAGTACCTTTCCAGCATGGTGGGAGGATGTTTTCTGCCTGCTTTTCGCGTTTTTCTCCAATATCCGTCCCAGATTAGAGAAAAAAAGGGAAGAGTTTTTGCGGCTCTCTGGAATTTCAGGAAATATAAAAACGAACGTACAATCTAATTATGATTGCCTGATGCGTTTTTGGACGAGAACTAGCTAGAGGCAGCTTTGTTGAGTCAAAGATAGTGTTACTGGTAAGCGAGGTTTGGCAACGGCAGCAATTGCACTGGAATTCAGCTTTCCGGTGAAGCTTGCAGAAACTGCGGGAGCCACACTTCGGGCATTGGAAGCCATCTGGCCAGCGCCAAGAGGACAGCGCGTTCTCACACTGCTCTTCACTGCCGTAATTAGCCAGAAATTGCATAATGCCAAGGCCTTTTTGGAACTGAATGGTGTTTTTACACATCAGTTTTACCTCCAAAACACATGACTATCGACGTTTATTATAGCAGCTGGCTCACGACGTAGGGTCGGTGGTAATCAGGTAATGATTTGAAAATGAAAGGCTGTGTCGGCTGGAAGGAGCGCCCTCTGTGCTGTTCAGGTAAAATATCTGTGCAAACAACGAAGCACCTGCGAGGTGCAACACAGGGACGCAGTACGATGATAATTCCCAAGCCTGAAAAAATCGAGATCGAATTCACTGACGCTAAACTAACCGGTATGGCTGGGGCTCTTTTTATCGCCCGCCTTGCCCGTCGTTTCAAATTGCCTGAGCAGTTATCAACCCATATCCAGCTCAAAAAACGTAACCGAGGTTGTGATGATAAAGACAGCCTGCTGGGACTGATTTACAACTTCTGTGCGGGTAACGGACACCTTTCTGATATGGATATTCTGCAAAAAGACAGGCCAACCGTCAGTCTGCTTGGCCTCGAAGATGTCAGAGGCTCAAGGCGAATGGGAGAGTATCTTTCCCGGTTCAAAGCCGATTCTGTGAAGGCGTTGTACGGCGTTATTCGTGATCTCTGCCGACAGGTAGCCCCCGATGTTATTGAACACGTCGTTAAGGAGAAAAGTTACCTTCCGATCTTTCTTGATGGAACGGAGATTGAGGTGGATGGCCATCTGTTTCAGGAAGCTAAAGTCGGCTACAGCGGCAGTCGGCAGTACTGGCTCCACAGTATTTTTATCGGGCACCTGTGGGCCAGTGCCCGCCTCAACCCAGGGGCTTCTGACGTTTGTTATGGCTGGCAAGAGCAGCTTGAGAATGATGTCGTGCCTTTGGTGAGTGACGACATCCCCGTTTGGGCCAGAATGGACAATGCCTACTACAGAAAACAGGTTGTGGAATGGTTTGAAGCCCGTCCGTGGGACTTCTCTATCAGCGTCACCAATGACAACTACTGCCGTCCAGTACTCGATTGTATTGAGGGTTTACCCAAAAGTGCCTGGACGCCTATCCGCAGTGACAACACAGAAGAGGCGATCCTGTCTTATCACCAGCCTGCCGGGTGGAACCGTCAGCAGACGTATGTCGTGACCCGCCGCTGGCATGACGGAAAACAGTGGCTGGCAGTGCCCCGCTACTCAGTGATACTGGTCAGCCGCTCTGATCTGCCGTTGGCAGAACTGGTGCGTCGCCACCGGGAGAAGCAGGGGCAGGAGAATGCCCAGAAAGGTCCACTGATTGATCTGGATTTGCACCATCCACCCTGTCGCTCATTTCACGCCAATCAGGCTTTTTACGCCTGTGGTCAAATGGCACAGATTTTACTGAGAGCTTTGCAGTACAAGGCTTTGCCAGAGAAAGAGAGAAGACATGGTATTCGCCCGCTGATCAGGAAAGTGATCCGGTCAGTGGGCCGGTTCTTAGGGTAGACATTAAGCTCAAAAAAGGTTCGTTTCCGGCGGCAGAACCCACCTTGAACAGCCACAATAAAGCTTCGAAACCATTATCAATGGCTGAACAAGATGAGTACTGCAAATAGTAGAGGCTCTTGTAGGATTTCAGACTGCTACTGGGTTGAACATTGCTGAAGCCCTTTATCTACAAAGGTTGTCAGCATATTGTCCGGTAATGTTGCTCAATCCTTGTTTTTCGTGACCTACAGTCAGTTTTCACTGTAGAGCAGTTCGTAATCAAAATAGAGCCATAGTAGATTAGTTGAAAAAAACTGTTGACCTGTTTCGACCGGTCAGAACTCCTAAGTATGGCGGAACAGCTTGGTTTTACTATACGACAGCGAGATATCCGTCCTTTGGATTTTATCCTCTCACTGATCGATGCCCTCGCTGGTGATGGAAACTGCGATACCCAGGCGGATCTACACCGTAAATTTAACGAGTTGACGGGGCTGAATGTCTCTTATCGTTCTTGGGCAAATCAAGCTAAAAAGGACGCGCTGCCTACTCTTATCCTGTGGCTATGGGTGCAGTGTCTGGAAATATTTTCCCGCAAAGTCATGGCGTTTGATGAAGACAGTCCATTTTCAGAGTTTGAGCACATTCTGATTCAGGACGGTTCGTCACAAGCTGTCTATGATGCCCTGAAAGAAGCATTTCCCGGCAGGTTCTCAACGGTCAGTCCTGCTGCCGTCGAGCTTCATACGACAATGGATCTTCTCACCAACAACCTGGTGCGGGTGCAGCTGACTGAAGATACCCGTTCAGAAAGAGACTGTCTGCCACCACTGCCAACATCCATGGCCTATATCCTGATGCTAATGGATGCCGGTTATTTTGAGCTGGAACTCTTTGCCGCTATTGATGACAGGGAGGGTTCTTTTATCTGCAAGGCACCTCAGAGTATCAACCCGACGATACTCAGCGCGGTACGGGAGGATGGCAAGAATCTCAATCGCTACAAAGGACAAAAACTGAAGGATGTACTGTCTGGCTTCCCCAAAGACCAGTGCCTCGACCTGGATGTAGAATGGCCGGGATTCAAAGCCTGGCCATTCCGCTTGGTTGTCCGCTGGAATGACAAAAAACAGAAGTGGGTTTTCGTTGTGACCAACCTGAACCGGGTGGAGTTCACCTTGAGTGATGTGCTCCAGGCCTATCGTCTACGGTGGCAGATAGAGCTGATTTTCAAAGAGATCAAATCCTATTCAGGGTGGCATCGTTTTAACACCAAATCAGCGACACTGGTGTTTAGCCTGATTCTGATGTCCTTTGTGGTTGTGACGTTGAAAAGGTACCTTGCCCATGCTGCACAGGCGAACCTCTGTGAAAGTGGGAGCATTGAGGAAATCTCGACGCACAAGGTGATGAAAAGTGGGACTCACCTGTTTGGTAATGTGATTTCATCGTTGATGAATGCAGGAAAGTCATTGGTCTCATGCATTAAAAAGCTACTGGACTTCTGGGGAAATAATGCGAAACGAGAACACCCTGCACGGGATGGTTGTTCAGGGCGTACAAGATTAGGCCTTTGTGCGGTGGGTGGGGCTTAATGTCTACCTTAAGTGGGCCGGTTAACCTATAGCGGTAAAAAGTGGACATTGTGGTTCGTCAAAACGGCTGCAGATCTAGGATGGCTGTTGGAGATCAGCAACAGGCTGGACATGAAGCCTCCGCCGATTTGCAGCTGATCAGTCCAAGATTGCCGACTTGACGAATAACACAGAGTGCTGTGGAGCCCTGCTTTACCTAAAGGGTGATAATTGAACGCAAAACACACAGGTTGCACCATGAATACGAGCTGATTTGGATAGCATTTTATCGACCCTGTATGAAAACTGTACAAATTTGCTTCTGGTACAGAGTATCTGATCAGCTATCCATTCTTAAGCGGGAATTAAGGTCTTATATCAACAAATATGTCAACACACCCCTGCCGCTGTTAAACTACCGATCATTTCAATTCGCCAATCATCCGATATTGTCAGCAACAGGCCCCAGCACATATGACAGCAAATATTATTGATGGCAAAGCCATTGCCCTGCAACTGACCAACTCCATCGCCGAACAGGTTAAAAAAAGATCGCTACAAGGCCTCCGGGCTCCGGGGTTGGCCGTTATTCTGATTGGCAACGACCCCGCTTCAAAAGTTTATGTAGGAAAAAAAAGACAGGACTGCGAACGGGTGGGCTTCAAGTCCGTATCCCACGACCTGCCAGCCACCACCAGCGAGCAGCAACTGCTGGAGCTGATCGACAGCCTGAATACTGACCCGGAAATTGATGGCATCCTGGTACAGCTACCTTTACCTGAGCATATTAATAGCGAGCTGGTGATTGAGCGTATCCGTCCTGACAAAGATGTCGATGGCTTTCATCCTTACAACATTGGCAGACTGGTTCAGCGTATCCCACTGCTGCGCCCATGCACACCGAAAGGGGTTATGACATTACTGGAAAGTACAGGTCAGTCCATTCGGGGCAAGAATGCCGTTATTGTCGGCGCCTCCAATATTGTGGGTCGGCCAATGACCATGGAATTGTTACTGGCAGGCTGTACCACAACCACCACTCATCGCTTTACTGAAGATCTTGCCGTCGAAGTAGCCCGAGCAGATATTCTGGTGGTAGGCGCAGGCAAACCCGGGCTGGTTAAGGGCGCATGGATTAAGCCCGGAGCGGTGGTCATTGATATTGGTATCAACCGGATGGAAGATGGCAGACTGGTTGGCGATGTGGAGTTTGATGCAGCGCAAGAAAGAGCATCATGGATCACCCCGGTTCCTGGTGGTGTTGGCCCAATGACCGTGGCAACACTCCTTGAGAACACGCTGTATGCTGCAGATCATCTGCACCATTAAATCGACAGCATTCAAGCCCGGCAGCAGACTTGCTGCCGGCCAGTAGTTCAGGCACCAAGGCCGGCAAAGCATTCCAGAAAGATTTCCTCTTTCCATTCAGAACAATGTACCAGATACAAATTGTCTGACTCCTCCCAATCGTTCTCCTGCCCATTAATACGGATTTCCAACACTGGATGCTCACTGAAAATTACCAGCCTCCCCCCCTGTCTGAGCCGACCTTCAAGGCGCACGCCGCTGTCTTTCCTATACACCATCTGATCAAAAACCGCACAAGCAGGCAGAATCTTATCTTCCAACCCAAGACAAACCAATGACTCTTCAGGATAGAACAGCATCAGATCTGAACCATTCTGACCAAGCCGTATTTCAGGCAGATCAGAATGGCTGAAGCATTGGCGTCGAGCCGGCCAGTAAACCAGCCATTTGCCTCTGCCATTGTCAATGGATGATGCAGTGATACGTTCGGTAATCGGCTGATGATCTTCTGCAATATTGAATAAGGCAAGAGCACCTACTTAAGGTAGACATTAAGCTCCACCCACTGCACAGAAGCCTAATCTTGTACGCCCTGAACAACCATCCCGTGCAGGGTGTTCTCGTTTCGCATTATTTCCCCAGAAGTCCAGTAGCTTTTTAATGCATGAGACCAATGACTTTCCTGCATTCATCAACGATGAAATCACATTACCAAACAGGTGAGTCCCACTTTTCATCACCTTGTGCGTCGAGATTTCCTCAATGCTCCCACTTTCACAGAGGTTCGCCTGTGCAGCATGGGCAAGGTACCTTTTCAACGTCACAACCACAAAGGACATCAGAATCAGGCTAAACACCAGTGTCGCTGATTTGGTGTTAAAACGATGCCACCCTGAATAGGATTTGATCTCTTTGAAAATCAGCTCTATCTGCCACCGTAGACGATAGGCCTGGAGCACATCACTCAAGGTGAACTCCACCCGGTTCAGGTTGGTCACAACGAAAACCCACTTCTGTTTTTTGTCATTCCAGCGGACAACCAAGCGGAATGGCCAGGCTTTGAATCCCGGCCATTCTACATCCAGGTCGAGGCACTGGTCTTTGGGGAAGCCAGACAGTACATCCTTCAGTTTTTTCCTTTGTAGCGATTGAGATTCTTGCCATCCTCCCGTACCGCGCTGAGTATCGTCGGGTTGATACTCTGAGGTGCCTTGCAGATAAAAGAACCCTCCCTGTCATCAATAGCGGCAAAGAGTTCCAGCTCAAAATAACCGGCATCCATTAGCATCAGGATATAGGCCATGGATGTTGGCAGTGGTGGCAGACAGTCTCTTTCTGAACGGGTATCTTCAGTCAGCTGCACCCGCACCAGGTTGTTGGTGAGAAGATCCATTGTCGTATGAAGCTCGACGGCAGCAGGACTGACCGTTGAGAACCTGCCGGGAAATGCTTCTTTCAGGGCATCATAGACAGCTTGTGACGAACCGTCCTGAATCAGAATGTGCTCAAACTCTGAAAATGGACTGTCTTCATCAAACGCCATGACTTTGCGGGAAAATATTTCCAGACACTGCACCCATAGCCACAGGATAAGAGTAGGCAGCGCGTCCTTTTTAGCTTGATTTGCCCAAGAACGATAAGAGACATTCAGCCCCGTCAACTCGTTAAATTTACGGTGTAGATCCGCCTGGGTATCGCAGTTTCCATCACCAGCGAGGGCATCGATCAGTGAGAGGATAAAATCCAAAGGACGGATATCTCGCTGTCGTATAGTAAAACCAAGCTGTTCCGCCATACTTAGGAGTTCTGACCGGTCGAAACAGGTCAACAGTTTTTTTCAACTAATCTACTATTTGCAGTACTCATCTTGTTCAGCCATTGATAATGGTTTCGAAGCTTTATTGTGGCTGTTCAAGGTGGGTTCTGCCGCCGGAAACGAACCTTTTTTGAGCTTAATGTCTACCCTAAGAGAGCACCTACAACTCCAATTCTATTGGTCACTTTGAGTAACTTGCCAGAATAGAGGGGGTTTTCAAATAATTGCTCTTGAGCCACCTTTCCCTGTTGGTCGCAGCGAACGATCCGGCCATCATTAAATACCAGCTTCATCAGTTGCTCAGCATCGGTCTGCCCAAACGGATCGCTGGTATAAATTGGCCCGCCACTCATCGCCCTCAGCAGCGCGTGAGCATCAGAGTCTTCATGAATAGTCCACCACATATCCCAGTCACCGACAAAAAAGGCATCATGAAACACCGCGTTATAAGCATTCTGAAGAGCATGTTCCTGGAGATTACCGCTTTTCTTTGGGAAAAAATCATCACTGTTACGAGCAAGAGCAGATGACGGGCGATGCCAGAGCTGATCGCTGGCCATCCCCATGCAGTTGATCAGTTGTCCGTTAAAATGAAGCCCTGCTGACGCTTCAAGCGCCTGATGCGCCACTCTGGATACTTTTCCGGGAAAATCCCTGTATTTATAGTGGTTTGCAAGATTACTCTGAACATCGACTTTAATGAAATCGACTCCCTGCCGAGCCAGATAGTCGTGCCAGCCGTGCCAAAAGCGAAATGCTTCCCCTTCAGAGGTTGGGGGCAACTTTCTTGTTGAGTCCAGTTCATCTAACCGAACAGGAAAGCTAGCCTCCGCATCTATCCCCTCCCACTGACCGGTAAGAGCGTGCCACACTCCCATCCAGGGGATACCATAGTCATCCCCAAGGGTCTGTTTCAGACCGGCAAGCCCAGCCGGAAATTTCTCCCGATCTTCTTGCCATGACAAGAGCCGACGATCTTTCTCTTCAGACCAGCCATCATCCACCAGCATCCATTTCACCGGAATACCTTTGGATTGGAACTCCCGAGCTTTTGCGATGACTGCATCCTCATTTACATCAAGATAGCAGGCATCCCAACTGCACCAACCAAGATAGTTAAACACCTCGGGCAACGTACGCTGCTCTCTTGGTCTGGAATAGTGCGATAAATGATTACGTCCCAACTTTACATTATCATCAATTAATAGAAATGGGTCGGTACTGACACCATAAATGCCAATCAAGCCGGAAAAATCTCTTATTCCCGATTTTGCAGATGCCACTACCAACTCAAGGCCAGCGACCTCCCCACCCTGAAATTCACACCGTACCTGTTCATCACATACTGCCAACAGATGGTGATACTCTTCTCCCAGAGCATACAGTAAAGACTGTGTCTTCTCTGGCAGATTGTTCAGGGCACGATCAAAATGAGGCCTTGTCCACCAGCTGTTATAAAGATAATGGGCACACAAACCGGAAATATCGCCCAAGGAAGCGATATTAATTCTAATAGCGCAAAGAGGGTGCCAACTGTACCCCGGCCAACTGATCCCTTTGCTGATCTCTGCACTCAGAGATAACAACAACTGCCTTCCTTTTGTCTCCAGAGACAACCTGACTGACAACCAGTCATCGTATATAAATATCCCCGGCTGTCCTGACCATGTCAGAGCATATTCCTCCTCGTTATCCAAACGAACATAAACAGTGATCCCCTGACACACCATGGACTGGTCAAAACACAGATTTATCAGCTGATCTTTTTCACGAAGAGAGTACATAACGGCCTCAACTGCATCATGGAAAACACGATTTCATCCATTGCATACAGTATTTCCCAAAATCGGATATACGACAGTGAAAAATCTAATAAATAGATTATTTACCATATCAAACGATGGGCCAATCAGCTGATAGCACACATTTGCAATGGGAGAGACTCGGCGCATGTTACCTGCACAAGAAAAACCAAACGAAAAGTAACATTTTCACCAACAACACACATCACAACAACAACCTGATTTCCAAATTGAAGCGAGTTTAAACCATTGAAATCCACGTTAACTGACGCTCAAGCAGGTAATGCAAACTGCATCAGGCATAAAGAATAGGAAAAAACCATATAATAAAAAACATTGGCATGAAATATGCCTTCTATTGATCTTAACGTTTTCGTATTGACACTTGGCTTAATGGAATAAGTACAGCTGCCGACATCATTTTTCTTCATAAATTTTGTCAGGATCATCCGGGACTCTTCAATGAACAAACCATCACCTAGCAGCATGAAAGCCTACCTCAGACAGATGGGGATGGTGACTCTTCCCGAAACCCCTGGCGACCTTGAAAAAGAGTACTATCGACAGATTTACCGTGTGTTGCCCAGGGAACAGGCGCTGTCACTCCCCGTCAAGAAAGCCCGTTCAAAAACCTCCATCCAGAAAAGCAGAGAAAAAAAACATCCCTGACCCCTGACAGTGAACCAGATCGACTTAGTGATCCGGACTTTCAATCGATCAAGCTGTCGCTGATATCGCAACAGTTAACCAATAGATATAGAAATGTTTATTATAAACAGCCAAGTCCCTATCACTCTATCGTGCTGGAAAGCGGTGTTCTAATGGCAGTAGATCCCAGGCAAATTAAAAATTTACGCCCTGTGAAGGTGTGAATTGATGGAAACATCCGTTGTTTATAGGACCACCTGGAGTGGAGGGCGGCAAAAAGTGGAGTGAGGCAAAAAATGGAGTGAAGCAAAAAATGGCCTGGACAAGCCTGAATTAATTCAGGCTTCCCGGCCCGGCCGATTAATCAAAAACTATACGTTTTTTATTTTTTTCCAACATTCTACTACCAACGTATTTAACTTTATCCAAATCATCAAAGCTCTGATAAGGGCCATGCTGATCACGATGCTTCACGATTTCCATTGCGATACGAGGCCCAACCCCCAAAAGCCCTTGGCTCTTTTCGTATTGCAGACTGCTGATTTCATAAATCAGGCTGGAATCCTCCTGTGGCAGGGCTTGGCAATATTTAGCCAGCAGTTTCCTGAAGGCATTGTATATCAAGGCCTTTGGCCAATTTTCATTGCAGAGCAGTCTGTAACCCGAAAAGAGCCAAGCCCTTTATCCAGCTGCTCAATAGTCGCCTGATTCACATTAACCTTCTGATCATCAGACCAGGCTTTCTGGTCAGCGCCGAATACAGAAATACTGAAAAAAGATGCGACCAGAAAGATAAAGCTTTTGATATTCATATCAATGACTCCTTGATATTGATACACAGTTACGTATGGGATCGCTCAGTTGATTAAACCATCCTTAACAACAGTCAAGGCAATGCGAGAAGTAACTGCAAGACAGAAAAGTCATGAGCAGATAAATGGATCAAATTATCACGCCGCCGGAGCCCCCCCAAAAAACTGTTCTTTAAAGGTAACTGTTCAGCACCCCCACATAAATCTGGAATTTTCTGATTTTTATACCATCCTCTTAAGCACCATTTTTCCACAATATTCGCCAGCATGATTCCAGAACTACCCGCAACTATGTCGGCTGAGATTCTCTTGAAAGAGAATGCAGAGCTGCGGATGAGAGTTGCCTGTCTGGAAGAGCGATGTCGAGAATTGGAAGAAAAGGTTGGCAAGAACAGTCAAAACAGCAGCAAGCCGCCATCGTCTGATGGTTATCAAAAACCTTGTAAAAACAGTAATTCTCCAGATCATTCTGACGACCTTTCCGCAGATAAAGGTACCGATCCATCGGATGAAAAACCCAATCCTAAAAGTCTGAGACAGTCTTCTGGTAATAAAGCCGGTGGAAAGAAAGGGCATCAGGGCACTTGTCTTAAACAGGTCGATATCCCTGACTATATTGAGTACCTTCCGGTTAAAGAATGCAATAAATGTCAGGCGTCTCTTCTTGATAGTGAGCCGGTCAAATATATTGAACGACAGGTGTTTGAACCAGGGAGACCGGGTGAATTTGAAGTAACGGCCCATAGAGCTGAAGTAAAAATCTGCACTTGTGGTTGTCGGAATCAGGCTGAATTCCCGGAAGGTGTTACCGCTGCCGCACAATATGGCTCAGCCACACAGGCTATGGCCGTCTATCTTAACCAATACCATTTCCTGCCTTTTAAGCGCGTGTCAGAGTATTTTAATACTCTCTATAAAATGAGTGTAAGTGCAGGCTCTGTCGCCAATTTTGTGGCCAGAACCTATGAAAATCTGGCTTCTACTGAAGAGGTTATTCGTGACGCCTTGCGGGAATCGTCTGTTGCCGGAGCCGATGAAACGGGTATGCGGGCCGAGGGCTCTTTGCACTGGCTACACGTTATGCGGGATGAACAATGGACGCTCTACTACTTGTCTGAAAAGCGAGGTCGTGAGGCCATGGACACGATGGGCATACTGCTAACATTTGCAGGCGTTCTGGTTCATGATCATTGGAAATCCTATTTTGCATATGCGGCAACTCACGTACTTTGCAATGCCCATCACCTGAGGGAGCTTTTGGGTGTTGTTGATAGGGACAGCAATCAACTGGCGTTGCGATTGATGAAGCTACTGAGGCTTTCCTGGCATTACTGCAAGGGCTTTAAGACCATAGGTATGCTACAGATGCCAAGTGTTGTCTGTGAACGAATCGAGAAGATTTATGACCGGTTGCTTCAGCGGGCTCTAATGAAAGAAGTCGTCTATATGGAGAAGCAACGAGAGGAGCTTAAGCGCAAGAAAGTCAAGAATACTAAAGCTTACAATCTCTTCAAACGACTCACTGAGTTCAAGGCTGAGACACTGCGCTTCATGTCAGATTTTACCATTCCCTTCGATAACAATGGCAGTGAGCGGGATGTTCGAATGGCCAAGTTAAAGCAGAAAATCTCAGGCTGCTTCAGGAGTGCAGACGGTGGTTCTATGTTTGCACGGATTCGCAGCTATTTGTCGTCTGCCAGAAAACAGGGAATGGACATATATCAATCACTTCATAGAGCTGTTCGGAATTACTGTAATATGCCTTTGCTCAGTGCTGAATAGTTACCTTTAAAGATGTACTCGGTGGTGTTGCACTACGCACTTGAATTATTGTGAAGGAATAGTGTCCCACTTATTTTGAAGCTTCCGGCATATGCAGTACTGAGACCTTTCTATTCTTCAGAATTCAGGCTTTATCGCAGTAGTCCGATATTCCCATTACCAATCCTGACTATCTAAACCATACTTAAGTGCATTCACTATTGAAATTACTGGATAAGTCTCAAAATAGAATATCCAGGATACAACAGACCGGGTTGATGCACAGAGTAACGGACAAGCCTAACCTTCCATGAAGTCAGCTACACCATACCTCTGCAGTAGAACGTCAACCAGACTTTCTTCTTAAACCAGCGTTTACAGACAGACTCTATGACAGACCAGGATCCAAACAACCCCGAAGTGATCAGTGGGGACGAAGACAGTCAAAAAACCAGCACCGGACTTGTACTTCCCCATCAGGTGCTGCCAGATAAACTTTATCTGATCCCCGTTTCCAACCGCCCTTTCTTTCCTGCACAGGTTCAGCCGCTGGTGTTCAGTAATCAGGAGTGGGGAGAGACTCTGCAACGGGTTGGTCAGAGCCCTCATAAAGCAGTTGGTCTCAGCTTTGTCGGCCGAATGCCGGGAACAGATGTCGCACCCGAAGATTTTCCCCAGGTCGGGTGCGTGGTAAAAATCCATAATATTATTTCAGATAATGATCAGGTCCAGTTTATAGCCCTGGGCATGCAACGATTCAGGATACGACAGTGGTTGCGCCGTCGGCCTCCCTATCTTGTTCAGGTAGACTACATCAACACACCTGAAGACGACAGCGACGAAGTAAAAGCCTATGCGCTTGCCCTGATTCAGGCAATCAAAGAACTTATCCCACTAAACCCTTTATACAGCGAGGAGCTGAAAAATTATCTGAATCGCTTCAGCCCCAAAGATCCTTCGCCCCTGGCAGACTTCGCAGCGGCCATTACCACTGCCCCCGGACAGGAACTTCAGGAGGTACTTGAAACCATTCCTGTTCAACGCAGAATGGAAAAAGTGCTGGTTCTGATTCGCAAAGAGCAGGAGGTCGCCCGCCTCCAAAGTGAAATCAATGCGGAAGTTAATCGGAAAATCAGCAATCACCAGCGCGAGTTCTTTCTGAAGGAACAGCTTAAAGTCATTCAAAAAGAGCTGGGTATATCGAAAGATGACCGAACTGCCGAGATTGAACAGTTCGAGCAAAGACTGGAAAAGCTGCTTGTCCCGGAAAGTGCGAAAAGAAAAATGGATGACGAGCTGAAAAAGCTTTCTATCCTGGAAACCGGCTCTCCGGAATATGCAATTTGCAGAAATTATCTGGACTGGGCAACGTCTGTTCCCTGGGGCCTTTACTCCGAAGATAATCTCGACCTCCATCACGCAAGAAACGTACTCAATTCAGACCATGACGGTCTCGATGACGTTAAAGAGCGCATTGTTGAGTTTCTGGCAGTGGGTGCTTACCGGAAAGAAGTGTCCGGCTCCATTATGTTGCTTGTTGGCCCCCCTGGCGTCGGCAAAACCTCTATTGGCAAGTCTGTCGCCAGGGCCCTGGACCGGAAATTTTACCGTTTTAGCCTTGGCGGCATGAGAGATGAAGCTGAGATTAAAGGACATCGTCGAACTTATATTGGCGCGTTACCCGGCAAGCTGGTTCAGGCACTGAAGGAGGTAGAAGTCTCAAATCCGGTCATTATGCTTGATGAGATTGATAAAATTGGTGCTTCCTTCCGGGGTGATCCGGCATCAGCGCTGCTCGAAGTATTGGACCCTGAGCAAAATACCGAGTTTCTTGACCACTACCTGGACATGAGAATTGATCTGTCAAAAGTACTGTTCATTTGTACCGCCAATCAGCTGGATACTATCCCGGGCCCACTGCTTGATCGCATGGATGTGATCAGGCTTTCCGGCTATATCACCGAAGAGAAGGTGGCTATTGCAAAGAATCACTTATGGCCCAAACAACTTGACAAAGCCGGCCTGAAAAAAAACCAGCTTAAAATGTCAGATACCATCTTCCGCAAAATCATTGATGGCTATGCACGGGAAGCAGGGGTTCGTCATTTTGAGAAATTATTGCAGAAAATCATTCGAAAAGTTGTCGTCAAATTCCTGGAAAATGGTGAAAGTAAACTGACTGTTTCGGCTAAAAACCTGGAAGACTTTCTTGGCGCACCCTACTTCCGCAAAGAAAAAACAATGGAAGGCATTGGTATTGTCACGGGTCTAGCCTGGACCGCCATGGGCGGTGCCACACTCCCTGTTGAAGCCTGTCTTATACACCATCAAAGAGCGGGTTTTAAACTGACTGGCAAGCTTGGTGAGGTAATGAAAGAATCGGCTGAAATCTCATACAGCTATACGACCAGCAACGCTAAAAAACTGGGCATCAAGGAAGACTTTCTGAAAACAGCATTTATCCATTTGCATGTTCCGGAAGGCGCCACCCCGAAAGATGGCCCTAGTGCCGGTATAACCATGACCACGGCTCTAATCTCTCTGGCCAGAGGTATTAAACCTCTGAAAAATCTGGCGATGACCGGAGAGCTGACTCTGACAGGCAAAGTATTGGCAGTTGGCGGTATCAGGGAAAAGGTGATTGCGGCGCGACGACAAGGAATTATGAAACTGATTTTACCGGAAGATAACAGGAGAGACTTTGATGAGCTACCGGATTATATCCGCGAAGGCATCTCTATCCATTTTGCCAGCCAGTATGATGATGTATATAAGGTTGCATTTCCAGCAACCAGCGGCCAGCAAAAGCGAGGAAAAAAAGGCTAGCAGAACTCAAACCGTATACTACGGTGAATAAAAAGCGCCACCTGTTCAGGTGGCGCTTTCTCAATCACTCTTTCAATAGCAGCGGGAACTAATCCCGTTTGGACACGCTAGTGAGCATTCATATTTTGGGCCGTACAATAAATTATTTCAAATGATATATAAGATGTAATAAGCATATTAGAGATTATTAAAATAATAAAAATATATAAATTTAAACGACACTGATCATCTGCATCACTGCACGATCACATCTCAGGGCATGCAATCCTGCGATTGCATGAAAAGATTCAAAAAGCCATATCATCATCTGATTGATTCCAGATAACTCTTGACGGTAGTGACAATAGCCTGAGTCTGACTATCTATTTCCAGGTTAACTCTCCCTCCAACTTCGGCTGCTCCAAATGAGGTAATTTTTAAGGTTTCTGGAATGAGATGAACGCAAAAGCGCCCATCTTCCACCTTCTCACCAATAGTCAAACTACAGCCATTTAAAGAAACATAGCCTTTAGGGAGAAGATAGTCTTTCCATTCAGGCGCAAACTGAAAGAACACGGTCACATTGTTTTCTTCCTGTTTGATTTCGCAGATCTCAACCGTATCGTGAATATGACCAGAGAGAAGATGCCCTCCAATCTCATCACCAAAACGCGCAGCTCTTTCAATATTAACCTTATCACCTTCTTCGAGCGCCCCCAGGTTAGTCACCCTTAGCGTCTCTTTCATCACATCGAAAGTGGCACTTTCCTGGTCAAAAGCAACCACCGTCAAACAGCATCCATTCACCGCAATACTGGCTCCGGATTCAAGGCCTTCCAGCAATGCGGACGGCAAAAGCACAGTAATACGGTTCAGTTCGTTGAACTTTTCAATTCGACCAACTGGAAAAAATCCTTTCACAATACCTGTAAACATACACTACCTATCGTCGCCAAAAACGTTGGCACACATCAGAATGTTTCAAGACAGTGAACCAGTCTCTCAAGAGCAACCAGACTGTCTGGTGTATAATTTCGGTGGTTCCGGTTATCCAGCACCTCTGCCGGTGATTCCAGCACCACACTGGCAACCTCTTCTTTCTGCAGGGTCACAGGACCATCATAATAACAGCTGTAAACCCGCCCCCAGACCTGACAGTCAGCATTATGGAAAAAAAAGTGAAAATGGGGAGTGATCGGCACATTCGCAATACCCAGCTCTTCGGCCAGCTCCCGTTCAGCCGCCTGATCGTAGCTTTCTCCCTCAACAACCACTCCCCCCGTAGCAGGATCATAGAAGCCCGGGTAAATATCCTTATTCAGCGTCCTTTCCTGCACATAAAGTTGCCCTTTTGAATTGAAGACAAAAATATAGGTCGCCCGATGGCACAGTGCTTCCTCTCGCATTATCTCCCTGGGTACTGACCCAAGAACAAAATTGTGATCATCAACCACCACCACACTTTCCACAGGAACTTCCACACGCACTTCCACAGACGCTTCCACCGCTTGCTGGTCAGGCATCGAGATCTCCTGTTATCTGTCTTTCATTTGTTATTATGGCAAGATCTTATATTAGCGATTGGTAATCGAAAACTGGAAATTTGTCAGAGAAACCCTATTTCGTCAAGACTGATCTTAACCGGATAAAAACAGTATAATGGGCTCCTGGTTATAGGAATTTTGTAACTGTTCAGCACCCCCACATAAATCTGGAATTTTCTGATTTTTATACCATCCTCTTAAGCACCATTTTTCCACAATATTCGCCAGCATGATTCCAGAACTACCCGCAACTATGTCGGCTGAGATTCTCTTGAAAGAGAATGCAGAGCTGCGGATGAGAGTTGCCTGTCTGGAAGAGCGATGTCGAGAATTGGAAGAAAAGGTTGGCAAGAACAGTCAAAACAGCAGCAAGCCGCCATCGTCTGATGGTTATCAAAAACCTTGTAAAAACAGTAATTCTCCAGATCATTCTGACGACCTTTCCGCAGATAAAGGTACCGATCCATCGGATGAAAAACCCAATCCTAAAAGTCTGAGACAGTCTTCTGGTAATAAAGCCGGTGGAAAGAAAGGGCATCAGGGCACTTGTCTTAAACAGGTCGATATCCCTGACTATATTGAGTACCTTCCGGTTAAAGAATGCAATAAATGTCAGGCGTCTCTTCTTGATAGTGAGCCGGTCAAATATATTGAACGACAGGTGTTTGAACCAGGGAGACCGGGTGAATTTGAAGTAACGGCCCATAGAGCTGAAGTAAAAATCTGCACTTGTGGTTGTCGGAATCAGGCTGAATTCCCGGAAGGTGTTACCGCTGCCGCACAATATGGCTCAGCCACACAGGCTATGGCCGTCTATCTTAACCAATACCATTTCCTGCCTTTTAAGCGCGTGTCAGAGTATTTTAATACTCTCTATAAAATGAGTGTAAGTGCAGGCACTGTCGCCAATTTTGTGGCCAGAACCTATGAAAATCTGGCTTCTACTGAAGAGGTTATTCGTGACGCCTTGCGGGAATCGTCTGTTGCCGGAGCCGATGAAACGGGTATGCGGGCCGAGGGCTCTTTGCACTGGCTACACGTTATGCGGGATGAACAATGGACGCTCTACTACTTGTCTGAAAAGCGAGGTCGTGAGGCCATGGACACGATGGGCATACTGCTAACATTTGCAGGCGTTCTGGTTCATGATCATTGGAAATCCTATTTTGCATATGCGGCAACTCACGTACTTTGCAATGCCCATCACCTGAGGGAGCTTTTGGGTGTTGTTGATAGGGACAGCAATCAACTGGCGTTGCGATTGATGAAGCTACTGAGGCTTTCCTGGCATTACTGCAAGGGCTTTAAGACCATAGGTATGCTACAGATGCCAAGTGTTGTCTGTGAACGAATCGAGAAGATTTATGACCGGTTGCTTCAGCGGGCTCTAATGAAAGAAGTCGTCTATATGGAGAAGCAACGAGAGGAGCTTAAGCGCAAGAAAGTCAAGAATACTAAAGCTTACAATCTCTTCAAACGACTCACTGAGTTCAAGGCTGAGACACTGCGCTTCATGTCAGATTTTACCATTCCCTTCGATAACAATGGCAGTGAACGGGATGTTCGAATGGCCAAGTTAAAGCAGAAAATCTCAGGCTGCTTCAGGAGTGCAGACGGTGGTTCTATGTTTGCACGGATTCGC
Organism: Endozoicomonas sp. SCSIO W0465; assembly: GCF_023716865.1. NCBI lineage: Bacteria > Pseudomonadati > Pseudomonadota > Gammaproteobacteria > Oceanospirillales > Endozoicomonadaceae > Endozoicomonas > Endozoicomonas sp. SCSIO W0465. The sequence continues at coordinate 3,474,942 of NZ_CP092417.1, read as the reverse complement.
AGCTATTTGTCGTCTGCCAGAAAACAGGGAATGGACATATATCAATCACTTCATAGAGCTGTTCGGAATTACTGTAATATGCCTTTGCTCAGTGCTGAATAGTTACGGAATTTTAATTTTCCCCGACCGGCACAATCTGTAATTTTCACTCGATTTCAATCCACAGGTCCCGATATTTAGTTAGTTCTCGTCCAAAAACGCATCAGGCAATCATAATTAGATTGTACGTGCGTTTTGATATTTCCTGAAATTCCAGAGAGCCGCAAAAACTCTTCCCTTTTTTTCTCTAATCTGGGACGGATATTGGAGAAAAACGCGAAAAGCAGGCAGAAAACATCCTCCCACCATGCTGGAAAGGTACTTTCATGTAGCGTGGAGGTGGCTATCAGGATGGTGCCGGGTGTCTGGCCAGAATCACCAGGTTGTAACAGACCACCGATAACCAGCAATGAGAATCAAAACGCTCAGAACCCTTGCAGTGGCAACGTGATAGCCCAAAACATCTCTTTAGCCACGAAATTCCCGCTTCAATACCTGCCCGGAAGCGAAAGAGCGTTTTATACACATACTGACTTTTAGTCATCTCTTCGACTTCAAGTCCGCGCTTCTTATTAAAAGCTACATCGCTGATTCCCATGGCCTTGGCTTTTTCCAAATTAGCGCGACACGCGTATCCGCCGTCACCGCTTGTCTGGCGAGGTACACGACCATAAATTTCTTTTTGTCTTTCCATCATCGGAATGAATTGGTCCGAATCCGCTGGGTTACCTTCCTCAATAACCAGGTCCAGGATCAATCGACTTTTTCCCTGAACCAGGTTCAGTTTATGGCCATACTGTACTTGCCGCCTGTCTTTTACGATGATATCCGTATGGGGTTCATACAGGCTAACCACTTTTTCCTGGGCTGGCACCTTTTCACCCTTAAAGACCCTGCGCTCTGTCTGGGAGACTATTGCATCCACCAGGGGTAACAGGTGATCCACATCGGCCTGCCACTTGTCGGCATCATCAGCCAGGAGACACTGCCCCTGCTGACGGGCGTTTGCTAGCGTGACAGTAGCTTCGATAAGTACCTTCCGGGATTTTCGGGTCAACTGCAGCAGTTTTTTATAATGCTGATGCCGCTCTTCTTTGCCAGCGTAGATGCATTTTCTGGCCGCATCTTTTACGGCTCGGTTGTGATGGGTATATTCATAAAGCGGTGTCGCTGTCAGTGTTTGTCCCCGTTCCAGCAGCCGACAAATTTCTTTAACGGAACTGGCTAAAAGATCACTGTCGCAAGGAGGTTTGATATCCGATTCGGTGACTGTGCTGTCAATAGCCACAGTGCGCCCTTTTTCAATACCCTGATCTTTAGCGGTCATTAGCTGACAGTTATTAATCCGTTCCCATGTAGATGCAGTAAGAAGGCTGATGAGCCCATGCAAACTGGAGCGACTGGGGCGCTGGTTTGGTTCGAGGCGACAAAAGTCTCGAAAGAGCATGGAGTCCATCAAAACAAACGACAAGTAGTCATAATCACAATTCAAATACTGTTTCAGGAGTGCCGCACGAAGAACGGATTCTGCTGATAGTCCGTTCCGCCCAGTGTTCTGTTTATCACCAGAACTTAAGTCCTCATAAATCCAGTCATTGAACTGTGGATGGGCGTCAAGCCATTGCGAGATACCGGAAAGCTGGGAGCAGATTTCATGAGGTACGTAATGGAGTTCCATACTACACTGCGGGTTGCGTTTTTTGCGCATTTGGAGTCCTCTGTTTTTGGCAATCCCTTATGTTTCTTGCTCTTGGGAAGTTTAGTCGCCAGATAGCAGTAGGGCTCCACTTAATTTTTCAGGATAAAATCTACAGTTTTCAATTGGTTGTGTTTTTGGACGAGAACTAGTTAAATATAGGACTTACGCATTGACAACAGGCTCTAAAATTTGATAATGCCAAAAAACAGATGTCTTCAGGGATGAAAGTGAGAACTACCACTCGACCGACCACTGCACGATGCACTCTTGCAAAATACATTGGCTTTTTGATTAGTGAGCCAAAATCATCAACATGCACAAGACTGGCCGAGGTTACCGACTTTTCTCACGATAGCGCAAACCGCTTTCTTAAGCGTGAAAACTATCAGCCCAAAGATATGTACGATGAAGCAGTCAAAAGTTTAAACCCTATTGGCGGCACCCTGAGCGTTGATGACAGCGTGCTCGACAAACCTTATAGCTACTCCGTGGCACTGGTTGGCCACTTTTGGTCGGGTAAACATCACCGAGTGGTTAAGGGAGTTAACCTCATCACCCTTTATTACACCGACGTATCCGGGCGCCATATGCCGGTGAATTACAGGATATACGACAAATCGGAAGACAAGACAAAAAACGACTACTTCCGTGAAATGTTGATTGAAGTGCTGGTATGGAGGCTGAAGCCAGCGTTCGTTACCGGTGACTCCTGGTACAGCTGCACGACTAACCTGAAGACGATTAAAAACCATCAGACTGGGTTTATGTTTGCCGTTGAGAAAAACAGGACAGTATCACTGGAAAAAGGTAAATGGCAGCAGGTTCAACACCTCGACATCCCCGACAATGGTCTGGATGTATGGCTCAAAAACTTCGGTAAGATCCGGTTGTTCAGGACGATGCTAAAAGACCAGCGTCGCCACTACGTGGTTTACTTGCCAGAGGAAGTCCCTTTTGAACGCAATGACTTCAAGCAGATCCATGACCAGCACTGGCAGATCGAACAGTTTCACAGGGCGATCAAGCAGGTTTGCCATATTGAGCACTTTCAGGTTCGCAGCGAACGACCCGTCAGAAACCATATATTTGCTGCAATTTTAGCTTTTGTTTATCTCCAGAAAATGCAGATAGAGCAGGAGTTTACGAATATTTATCAGCACCAACGGGGGCTGTTTAAAGAGACAATAGGCGCTTTCATTGAGAGTTTTGCAAAGGGGAAGGATCACCTCCTACCAAAATTTATCGGTGTCATCAATGCGTAAGTCCTAAAATATAGTTTTGTCCTGACACGTATCTGTTAGCACAATGAGGCTGCCGGACACCAGACACAATCCTCAAAGGGGGCATAATGAGTAAACCTAATGTAGTCTCCGCCATTGTTAACCCGGTTGGTTCCATGCGCGTTCTGTCCAGCCGTGAGGTCAATATTCTTCAGGATAATACCAAAGTCGGCCTGCACCGCCTGTTCCGCCAGTGCGCCCTGGCGGTGTTAAGCGATGAGATGGAAGGTGACAGCGCAGAAGAGCTGTTACAAACCTATGCCGATTTTGATATCCGCATTGTCCAGGAACACCGTGGGCTAAAACTTGAGCTGATCAATGCGCCCGCCTCCGCATTTGTTGATAAGAAGCTGATCCGGGGTGTTCGGGAAAACCTGTTTTCTGTACTCAGGGATATTTTGTATGTCTCTTCCCTGATTACCAACAACCAGCGCTTCAGTCACGAAAGCTCATCAGACATCACTCATCTGGTGTTTGAAGTACTCAGAAATGCCAACGCCTTCATTACTAAACAGACTCCCAGTATCGTTGTCTGCTGGGGCGGTCACTCCATTGGCCGTGATGAATATGAATACACAAAGCTGGTCGGCTATCAACTGGGCCTCAGAAGGATGAATATCTGTACTGGCTGTGGTCCGGGTGCAATGAAAGGCCCAATGAAAGGCGCCTACATCGGGCATGCTAAACAGCGCATCAGCCATGGTCGCTTTATTGGGTTGACTGAACCGGGCATCATCGCTGCAGAATCACCTAACCCCATTGTAAATGAGCTGATTATCCTGCCAGATATTGAAAAGCGTCTGGAAGCCTTTGTCCGTCTGGGACACGGCATTATCGTATTTCCTGGCGGCGCTGGTACCTGTGAAGAGATTCTTTACCTGATCGGTATTCTCCTGCACCCGGACAATAAAGACATTCCCATGACCATGATCCTGACAGGACCCGCCGGTTCAGAAGCGTACTTTGAACAGATTGATAAGTTCATTGGCAATACATTGGGAAAAGAAGCACAGGAAAAGTACCAGATCATCGTCAATGATCCAGCAAAAGTGGCAACAATCATGGCAAAGGGGCTGGAAAAAGTGACTCGCTTTCGTCGCCGCCGTGGGGATGCCTACTACTTTAACTGGCTGTTAAAGATTGACAGGGAGTTCCAACAACCTTTCGAACCAACGCATGAAAACATGGCCAACCTGGAGCTGCATAGCCGTCTTCCTGCTCACCAGCTGGCAGCGAACCTGCGTCGTGTTATGTCTGGCATTGTTGCTGGTAATATCAAAGAAGACGGTGTTAACCTGATCCGCGAACATGGCTCATACAAGCTCAGTGGTGAACCGGAACTGATGCAACAGATAGATAAACTCCTGCAGTCTTTTGTTGCGCAGTACCGGATGAAATTACCCGGAAGCCATTACCAGCCCTGCTACGAAATCATTCAATCCTGACTTTTTGTTAATCCTGCCTGGACAGGTCATTTCGACTTCTTCAGGCCCTGTTTATAACAACAAATACCGAAACGGCCATTCACAGAAAAAATAGTGGTTATTTCGGTCTTTACTTAACTTGAAAAACACCTTTCGCTATACTGCCTGCGCGACCAGTGCCACTGGTAAAGATTTCCTTGGAACATCTGACGGACCCATAAGATCATAATGGTTTGTCGAAGGATCGCCCAAGAGCCTGCCACAGATGATGAGGGTAGAACTCGTGTTAGAAGCCTACAGAAAACACGTCGAAGAGCGTGCCCAAGAAGGTGTCCCACCAAAGCCGCTGAATGCAGAACAGGTGTCAGGCCTGGTTGAACTGCTGAAAAATCCACCCGCCGGTGAAGAACAATTCATTCTGGACCTCCTTGAAAATCGCATTCCTCCCGGTGTTGACGAAGCAGCCTATGTAAAAGCCGGATTTCTTTCCGCTATTGTTAAGGGCGAAGCTGAATCGCCACTGGTTGACAATAAAAAAGCCGTTGAACTGCTGGGCATGATGCTGGGTGGTTACAATATTGAAACCCTGATTGCCCTTCTGGACAGCACTGAGCTGGGTGAGCTTGCCGCTGAGCAGCTGAAAAACACTCTGCTGGTGTTCGACTCTTTCCACGATGTGGAAGAAAAAGCCAAAGCTGGCAACGCCAATGCCCAGGCCGTTCTCAAATCCTGGGCTGATGCAGAATGGTTCACCCGACGTGATGCCGTGCCTGAAAGCATCAAGGTCGCGGTATTCAAGGTGACCGGTGAAACCAACACCGATGATCTGTCCCCGGCCCCTGATGCCTGGTCCCGTCCGGATATTCCTCTGCACGCCCGGGCCGCCTACAAGATGACCCGGGATGGTCTTGAGCCTGAAGAGCATGGTGTTACCGGCCCGCTGAAGCAAATTGAAGCCATCAAAAGCAAAGGCCTGCCGGTTGCATTTGTGGGTGACGTTGTCGGTACCGGTTCTTCCCGTAAGTCTGCCACTAACTCGGTGCTCTGGTTCTTTGGTGATGATATCCCTGGTGTCCCCAATAAGAGAGCCGGCGGTATCTGTATAGGCAGCAAAGTTGCCCCTATATTCTTCAACACCATGGAAGATGCCGGTGCCCTGGTTTTTGAAGCCCCGGTTGATCAGCTGAATATGGGTGATGTTATCGAAATTCGCCCCTACGATGGCAAGATACTCTCTGAATCCGGTGAAGTTCTGTCTGAGTTCACGTTCAAATCCGATGTAATTCTTGACGAAGTGCAGGCCGGTGGCCGTATCAACCTGATCATCGGTCGTGGACTGACTGACAAGGCGCGCGAAGCACTGGACCTCGGCCATTCCGACATATTCCGCCGCCCGCAACCACCCAAAGAATCTACCCATGGTTTTACCCTGGCCCAGAAGATGGTCGGCAAAGCCTGCGGTGTTACCGGCGTTCGTCCTGGTCAGTACTGTGAACCCAAAATGACCACTGTTGGCTCTCAGGACACTACCGGCCCGATGACCCGTGATGAATTGAAGGACCTGGCCTGTCTGGGCTTCTCTTCAGACCTGGTCATGCAGTCTTTCTGTCACACGGCGGCCTATCCAAAGCCAGTGGACGTGGAAACTCACCACACCCTGCCGGACTTCATCATGAACCGTGGTGGCGTTGCCCTGCGTCCCGGTGACGGCATCATCCACAGCTGGCTGAACCGCATGCTGCTGCCTGATACCGTGGGTACTGGCGGTGACTCCCACACCCGTTTCCCGCTGGGTATCTCTTTCCCTGCTGGTTCCGGCCTCGTGGCATTTGCCGCGGCAACCGGTGTTATGCCACTGGATATGCCTGAGTCTGTGCTGGTTCGCTTCAAGGGTGAAATGCAGCCTGGCATCACGCTCCGTGACCTGGTGCACGCCATTCCACTCTACGGCATCAAGCAAGGCCTGCTGACCGTTGAGAAGAAAGGTAAAAAGAATGCCTTCTCCGGCCGGGTACTGGAAATTGAAGGACTTGAAAACCTCACCGTTGAACAGGCCTTCGAACTTTCTGATGCTTCTGCTGAGCGTTCTGCTGCTGGCTGTACCATCACCCTGTCTGAAGAGTCCATCACCGAATACCTGAAGTCCAACGTCACTATGCTGCGCTGGATGATCAGCGAAGGTTATGGTGATGCCCGTACCCTGGAGCGCCGTGCCCGCAAGATGGAAGAGTGGTTGGCCAATCCAGTCATGATGCGTGCGGATGCCGATGCAGAATACGCTGAGGTGATCGAAATCGATCTGGCGGACATCAAGGAGCCTATTCTCTGTGCGCCAAACGATCCGGACGATGCACGCACGCTATCGGATGTTGCCGGTGACAAGGTCGATGAAGTGTTCCTTGGCTCCTGTATGACCAATATCGGCCACTTCCGTGCTGCCGGGAAATTACTGGAACAGAACCATGACCCGCTGAAGACCCGCTTCTGGATGTCGCCGCCCACCAAAATGGACAAGGCCCAACTGGAAGAGGAAGGCTATTACAACATCTATAACGACAATGGTGTACGGACCGAAATCCCCGGCTGTTCCCTGTGCATGGGTAACCAGGCACGGGTAGAGCCAGGCGCAACGGTACTCTCTACCTCTACCCGTAACTTCCCTAACCGCCTGGGGGATGGCGCTAACGTGTACCTCTGCTCTGCTGAACTGGCATCTGTCGGTGCCATTCTTGGCAAAATCCCAACTGTGGCAGAGTATATGGAATACGCCAGCAACCTGGATGCCATGGCCGGTGACGTCTATCGCTATCTCAATTTCGACCAGGTAGAGTCTTATCAGAAGGCGGCTGACGATATCATCGCCAAAGCCAGCTGATAAATTGTTGCGTTAATCGTCACAAGAGCCCCTGTTTTCAGGGGCTTGAAACCTTGTTCCCACAGTCCTGGGGTTGTCGCGAAATCCTTAAAAAGTTCTCTCCGCGCAGGTCGGTTCGCTCGCGCACCGACCTACCTCCGGGAGGGTTCTTCAGTGTTTGGCGACAACCTTTAACCTCGGTCCCATGCTCTGCGTGGGAATTCATACTGGAGTTCACAGGCATTCTTGTTGCAGGCAATTTATCGGGAATTTAGGGTAAGCATTCCCACGGAGGAGAGGTTGTCGCAAAACCCTCGTTCCCACGCAGAGCGTGGGAACGAGATGTCCAGAGTGTCCGCAGGGTTTTGCGACAACCTCAGGACCGTGGGAACGAAATCAAACACAGCAATGAAACTCTATGGATATTAACTACCCTTCGCCTGAATCTTTGTTCACACCAGAACTGATCACGTGGATCAAAGACAACATCCCTCTGCTGAATAACATGGCAGTCAGTTTTGATCAGTTCAAGGATGGAGAGTTAGTCATCAGCTGCCCACTGACGCCCAATATTAACGATAAAGGAACCGCTTTTGGTGGCAGTATTGCCGCGCTTGCTACTATCTGTGGTTGGCTATTTACCACATTGCATGCCAGAACCCGCATAGAAGACTGCGCTGCCGTTATTGCCGACTCCAGACTGACCTACCATGTCCCCGGCAAAGGCCACATATCAGCCCACTGCAACGCCACAGTTCCAGACTCTTTTTTTGATCGTTTGAATGAGCGTCGCAATGTCAAACTGGAATTAACGGTTGAGTTATATTCAACAGATAAAGCAGAGAAGTCACCCATAAACATCGCAACCTATAAAGGCATTTATGTGGCGATGCCCTGATAACTTACAGTTGCCTGATCATCTTACTCAACTGGTCAAGCAACGGTTTATCCATTCTCACACGCTCCGAATAAGCCAACTGAATATAGAGATCAACGATCGGCAATAACTGAGTACCCATCGCCTCATTTTCAGCGCTCACTCTCAAGGCGAAATCTTTTGGCCCTTCCCCTGTCTGACGTTTAAACCCGCGATCAACCAGCTTACGCTCCAGTCGTAGCCAGAGCTTTTGATGAGGATTTAGCGCTGGCCTTTGAAAGAGAGCAAAGACCCCAAAAAGGATAAGAAACAGCGCCAATAATGCACCAAGCACACCGATCTGCTGCCAGTAAAAGGACGAAGTACCAAATAACTCCCTCATAAAAGACTGCTGCTTTTCCTGCTGGTACTGTACCACGGACTTCTGCCAGCGGTACTCAAGTCGCTCCCAGCCCTGTCGAACCGACTTGAAAAAACCGGCCTGAGCAAAACGGTAAGCCAGAGGGATCTGCCCCTGCAGCAATCCACCCTGCTCAATCATGTCATCAATGCCAAGATCAATGCGTTCCGGAGCTACCGCTGCAGTGGGATCAAAACGAATCCACCCCTGCCCTTCAACCCAAATCTCTGCCCAGGCATGGGCATCCCGCTGAAGTACTCTGACCACCTTTTCTGCAGGTAAGTATTCCCCTCCGAGATAACCCGTCACGATGCGCGCGGGTATCCCCACTGAGCGCATCATAAACACAAAGCTGCTGGCATAATGCTCACAAAACCCTCTCCGGTGCACAAACAGGAATTGATCGACCTCATTCTGATCCATTAACGGTGGGGATAATGTGTAGTAAAAAGGCTTCTGATTGAAATAGTCCATTAGCAGCTGCCCCATGGTAACCGGATCCCGACCGGATTCGGCGAATAACTGTTGCGCCAAAATACGGCTCTGGACGTTTCCATTGACAGGCAACGACTTATTAAGAGCCAGTAACCAGGAAGGCATAGCAATCGTCTGTGCTACTACGCTTTGCCGGGTGGGCTGGTATAAACGTCGTTCAAAAACCGGCTTATCCGCTTCCAGTCGCAAGCTTCTCAAAACCGTTGCCTGTGGAACCGATGCAGCGGCCATCCCCAGAACAGGAAGCCACTGTCGACCATTGGGTTCCAATAAGATTTCATAGTTGTACTGCCCGGGCTGAACCTGCCACCAGCCATCGATAACTGGCGACCTGCTCTGCCAGTCTCGCTCATCCTCAATGTCTCCCGGAAACTGGTTCAACAAATCTGTCAGGTCACTTTGCCACCACTGTTCACCATCATATTGATCAAGAACCAGCGTTCTCCAGTAACGTTCCCTGGCCGGTGGTACAGAACCCGTAAACTGGGCCCGGAAAGCCAGCTCATAAGACTGGCTGAGCCTTGCCACATCTCCTGGCTGCATCGTGTCAGATAACCCGGTTTTAGCCTCTCCTTCTGGCCAGGGCACTGCCCATAATGGACCAAGACGGGGAACAAAAATAAAAAGAGCCAGTGTTAAAGGCAGGGCCTGCAGCAGCATAAAACCGGTAAAACGAAGAGTGTCTTTTATGGGAAAACTTGCAGAAACACTATGTACTGGCGAATACATCCCATGAATCGCTGCCACCAGTACCCCCAGACACAGTAACTGGTATAGTGCCTGCAACAGGGACTGGGAATAAATCACCCCGGCTCCCACTACAAAAAAGCCGATATAGGCGATCACCAGCGCGTCCCTGCGCGTTTTCATTTCCAGCATTTTCAATGCATAACCGGTCACCAGAAAAGTCACCGCCAACTCCAGTGACAACGGCAATCCAGAAGCAGTGACAATAAGTACCAGGGAGAGAACCACCAACAGCCGTCTAAGCAAATCCGAAGGCCAGGCTCCCCTGCCAAACCAGATAAGTGCGCGCCAAATCACCGTGAGCACCAGCAGAGGAAGCACCGACATTGGCAGGACCTCAAGCACCGGCAATGCCACCATAACCTGTGCAACCAATAGCCAGAGCGTGGCATAACGGGAAACGGACGGGCTAGCCATTTACCCCTCCAGAAACGGCCATACCATCATCCAGTTCATACAGCGCCAGCACTTCCAAACACCGTTTCAAATGCAACTCACCAGTTGATGGAGCCAGCTTCTGCCCTGACATGACCAGACCATAGGCATATTGTTGCTTATCGCACTCCAGGCACCAGGCGGTCAGAACAGAAAGTCTTTGCTCAAGATCTCCTTCCGGCACCTGATCCAGGGAAAACCAGAGTTCACGGCCTGATGGTTGATCAAACTGTTTGGTCAGTAGTTCTCCTGTCCGGGCATAGCCCTGCCAGAAAACATGGGCAGGAGGGTCTGTCTGCTGATAACTTCTAAACCCGGCAAAGTCGTCAAAGCCAGATGCTGTCAATGATCGCTCACCATCGTCCGCTATATCACTCTCCGGTAATGGGTAACGGTCATCAGGTGCAGGATAAACCACCGAACGAAAATCCAGGCGAACCCAGCTCCATGCCCGGCATAATCCCAGGGGGTAAACACTTTCTATACGCAATCGCCCGGGCCGGAACCATCCCCGAGACCCAGCCCGGGCAACCAGCCGCTGTTCCGTATCACGATCAAAGCTGACCAGAACAGACTCCGTTTCCGGCCAGCCAATAGCGATAGAGTAGCGTCTGCACCGTCCACCGAGACACTCTATCGATACGGGTATAAACTCACCGGCGTGCCCGGCTTCAGCCCCTTTGGCCACCAGGGTAATACCGGCCAGGTTCCGCCAGGTATGAAGAATGGATAATAAAAAGAGGCTCAGCATAAAAAAGCAAAGCCCATAAGCCAGTGAATTGCGGTAATTGACCGCCACCAGAAAAATCACCAGTACCATGGAGAGCCAGAAGAATCCGGAGCCTGTGGGCACAATATAAATACGACGCTGGTTAAGCTGAATCCGGGTCGCTCTGGGCGTACGCTGATCAGCCCACTGCTGAAAATGGTTATTTAGCCAACGCCAGGATGGAGTAAAAAGTGAGTCTTTCATCGATGAAATACTTAAGCCATGGCGTTAATGCGGCCAAGGAGTTCACCCGGTGATATGCCCTGTTTCTGCATGGTCAGCCGGTGAGTGGCAACCGGGACAAACACCGCCTGAATATCTTCCGGAATCAGGTAGTCCCTGCCATCTATGTAAGCCCAGGCACGGGCTGCCTGTAACAATGCCAAACCCGCCCTTGGCGACAAACCAACGGCAAAATGCCCCTCTTCGCGAGTGGCCTTCAGTAATCGAAGCACATAGTCCAGTAACAGGTCACTGGCGTGAACGTTATCAACCTCCTGCTGCATTGACAGAAATGCTCCGGGTGTCACTGACTGAACCAGCTGGCTGACCAGAAATCGCCCGGCCTCTCCCCGGAGAATGGCTTTTTCTGAATCGGTATCCGGATAGCCCATGGGAATGCACAGTAAAAAGCGATCCATCTGCGATTCAGGCAATGGAAAGGTTCCCTGCTGTGTCAACGGATTCTGGGTGGCAATCACCACAAACGGCTCAGGCAAAGACCTGGCCTGCCCTTCTACGGTCACCTGTCGCTCTTCCATGGCTTCCAGAAGCGCACTCTGGGTTCGGGGTGAAGCCCGGTTAATTTCATCAGCCAGCAGCAGCTGGGAAAACACAGGACCTGGCTTGAACCGGAATTCAGATGACGCCTGATCAAAAATAGAAACGCCCAGAATATCAGCCGGCAACAGGTCACTGGTAAACTGAATTCGTTGATAATCCAGCCCCAGCAATCGGGCCAGTGACAATGCCAGTGCGGTTTTCCCCATACCCGGCAGATCTTCGATTAACAGATGACCCCGGGCTAACATACAGCACAGTGCCAACCGAAGTTCCCGGTCTTTCCCCCGAATAACACCAGACAGTGCGTCCAGAGAGTTCCGCAACGTTGAGTTCATAAATGATGGTTCCAGCTTTGCTTTTCTTAAGATCGCCGTCCCTGGACAGCAACACACTGGTCTTACAATAACTGCCTGAGTCCCTTTTCAAGATCAGCTTTCAGGTCATCAATATTCTCAAGACCAACGGCAATTCGAACCAGACTTTCTGTAATGCCTGACTTTACCTTGTCTTCATTGGACAAACGGCAGTGGGTTGTTGTTGCCGGATGGGTGATGGTCGTCCGGGTATCACCCAGATTGGCAGTACGGGACATAATCTGTACACGGTCAATCACTTTCCAGGCTGACTCCCGGCCGCCTTTTACCTCAAAGGCCAGCACACCACCAAACCCTTTCTGCTGTTTTCTGGCCATTTCATGGCCCGGATGGGAACTTAACCCGGCATAATGGACTCGCTCCACAGCCGGATGTTGACTGAGCCAGCACGCCAATTCCGAAGCATTACGACAATGGGCGTCCATACGCACAGAAAGGGTCTCCAACCCTTTATAAAACACCCAGGCATTGAACGGACTCATGGTTGCCCCTGCCGCCCGTTGCCATAAGTGAACTTCATCCACGAGCTGTTTCCTGCCAACGACCATGCCACCCAGGCAGCGTCCCTGGCCATCAATGTATTTTGTGGCCGAATGCACCACCAGGTCAGCACCAAAAGAGAGTGGACGTTGCAGGGCTGGCGTACAGAAGCAGTTATCCACCATAAGCAAAGCGTTGTTACTGTGGGCAATCTCCGCCAGAAGCTCAAGATCGGCAATATCACTCAATGGATTGGAAGGGGTTTCCAGAAATAGAAGGCGGGTTTGTGGTGTCATCGCCTCACGCCACTGCTGATAATCCACCAGATCCACAAACGTGGTGTTAACCCCAAACTTTGCAAAATATTTGGCAAAGAGGGTAAATGTGGTGCCAAATACATTGCGGGAACAAATGACATGATCGCCACTTTTCAGCAGGGACATACCGGTGCCAAGAATCGCGGCCATACCAGAAGCCGTGGCACAGGCGGTAATCTCGTCGTCAACTTCACGGCCTTCCAGCACGGCCATGCGCGCTTCCAGCATCTGTAGTGAAGGGTTAGTATAACGGGAATAGACGTTACCTGGCTCATCCCCTGCAAACACAGCCTGAGCCTGGGCAGCGCTGTCATAGACAAAACTTGAACTGAGATAAATCGCTTCACTGTGCTCACGCTGGTCACTGCGAAACGAACCTGCCCGGATAGACTGGGTTGCAAATGCCAACGCCTCAGTCAAATCATGATCATTCATGGAACTTCCTGAATTACCGCGTATTTTTTATGAGTTATAGCTATACCAGTCCGTTAACATACCAGAACAGGGAACAAATCCACAGCATGCTTTGAGCAAATTTCCGTTATTATTGCCAACAGTAAGTAGCTGGCCATATTAAATCGAATATTTCTGGCTACTTGGGCTGGTACTATGCGAGGCACAACGGCTGACTCTTGATCACATCTCTCCAGCGCTGAACTGCCGGGCTATCTGCCAGGTTTTTACCCGATCCTGCAATTTCGCCCAGCCTTCCCATACCACTAACCAGCCGGGCTGCCCTGTATGCTTTGAATCACCCCAACCACCAAGCCGAGCAATCGTTTGAAGCAGCCAAGTGACTGTTGGCGGCTTATCGGGCAACGCTTTTTTTTCATAGGTTAGCCAGAGAACCTGCCATTCATCATCACTGACCACCTCATTCGCGAGTGTTTTTTCACTCCAAAGCTTTCTGTCTTTGTGCTGCCTGTCATTCGGTAACATTAATGCTTCACGGATTTGCATTAGTCTGACAGCGACAAACATTAATATGACCGCAAGTCGTTCAATGTTATCCGGAGATTGCAGACGAAGCCTTTCTACTCCTGCTCCCGATTTCCAAGCCTTATGGAACTCTTCTATTCGCCATCGGAGCTCGTAAAATCGAATGATAGAGCGACAGTCTTCGAATGTTTCAATATCTTCAGTTGTCAATAGTACCCAGTGCAAACGGTCTTCGGAGTCATTGCCAATCTCTTCAGCCGACACAATATTCATAGTTACCGGTTCCGGCCTGCCGCCTGGCCTTTGCGGCGCCTGTATTGTCATCTTCTTTCTTTTGACCTGCAGCGTTGCCTTTCGCTTCTTTCTACCTCCTTTTTGAGGAACCACTATCGTATATTTCCCCAACACTTCAGTCTGAGCTAAGGAATCAAATAATAAGAGTTCGCCATCCACCAGGATTCTGTTTTGTGTAGCTCTTACAACAAACCGCTGTCGGTTATCCAGTTTGTAGTGCATATATTCGTATATATCCGCCTCCCGGTCGCAAACACTGATGATGTCAGGCATTTTACCCCCCATCCTTTGTTCTGTGTTTTCAGAGGCTCTTTGCCACTTAAAGCTTTCCTTTCCCTCGTAAGGTAGCTGACGACGTTGGTTCTTTTTCCCCCGCTGAACGTCCTCTCTAACCCATCGTTCTTGATCAATAAGCCCAATGCTTCGCTCTGTATCCGCATCAACCAAGAAGACAGAGTGGACGTGGAATCCTCTGGTTTTAGAGCCTTCAGGACCTCCAAGATCACCAAGCTCGGATCTGACAGCATGTTTATAACCCAGGGTTGTTGTATCTTCGAGAGCCAGAAGTAGGCGAGACTGTCTCGCTATTTTGGCAGTTGCCTGAAAGCCTGCCTCAGCTATTGCTTCAGGCTTTACGGCCTCATTCTCAATCAGCCGGTAAGCTCCAGTTACCAGTGCGGTATAACCTTCGCATGAAGATGACAAAGAATTACCGGTATGAGCTGAAAGCTCGGCAGCAACTTTGACAAGTCGTTTTGTACGTCGAGTATCGCCCAAATCAGCACATCCAAAAGTTAGTTCTGACCATGGTTTAGGAGAAAGTGGAAGCATGACCTGTTTTATCAGTGAGAAATGATAGAACAAGGTAGCTATTTGTGATCAAGAGACAGGCACAACGGAGGGAGCATAGCCGTAGCTATGTGACCGGAGTTGTAACGAAGCAGAGTGCCGGCACAAGGAGTCAGAAATATATGATTTAAGGCTCTTTTCGAATTCCGAACTGCTGAACTATCCTTGGTGGATATAATTAGCCATCGTCAGCATTGACCATGAATATAGGCCGAATCTCAGATCTCATCAGTAATGACACCTGCTTTGAGATGATCCGTGAGAACCGCTGGCCAGATGGCACTGTTCTCTGTCCGCACTGTGATTCTGAGAATGTCAAAAAGAATGGACACGACAATGTGCAGGTAGAGTGCCAGCACTATTACTGTAAGTCCTGTAAGCGCTACTTCGATGACCTGACAAATACGGTTTTCGCAGGACACCACCGACCACTCAAAGTCTGGATTGCCTGTCTCTATTTAATGGGGCTGAACGTCTCCAACAGCCAGATAGCTCAGGAACTTGATCTGTGTGTCAGTGATGCACACCATATGACCACAGTCTTACGAAATGGTGTTGTTGACCGAAAGCCTGAAGTGATTCTTGATGGCGAAGTTGAATTCGACGAGGTCTACATTGTAGCTGGTCACAAGGGACACCCTGAAGCATTAAAAAAATCTGGATCGTCCACCGAGAAAAAGAAGGCTTAAAGGCGCTCCGGGCCGTGGGACTCTTGAAAAAGACAAACCGCCGGTATTGGGAATGATTCAAAAAGGGGAGGTCAGGTCATTATCAACATGCTGTCGAACGTTAAGAAGGCGACAATCGAACCATTTATCAAGAAACACGTAGCCCCACAGAGCCAGATTTATACCGATGAATACAACATCTATGATGACCTTGAAAGCTGGGGCTTCAGACATAAAACGGTCTGTCACGGCAAAGGTGAGTATGCTCGTGATGATGACAAAGACGGTATTTACGAGGTGCATGTTAATACTATGGAGGGGTTTTGGTCACTTCTACGCTCGTGGCTAAGGCCTCACAGGGGAATATCCCAAGAGGCTTTACCCCTTTACCTTGGCTTTTTTGAGTTTTTGCATAATATTGGCCGAAGAGGCAAAAGTCTTCTTCAGCCCTTAGTCAACTTGCTGGTTACATAGCAGTCTGGAATTGGAAAAGAGCCTGATTTAATATGGTTAGCTACTTACATCCTCACCACTGGAATCAACCGATAATATGGCACCAACGCTGCTACTGATTGATGCTCTTAACCTGATACGCCGCATCCATGCTGCAATCCCCTCAAGGGAACCTCAGGCCGATGAAAACCAACAGGTGGATGGTGCCTTATCTGCAACACTGTCGTCCGTACAAAGAGCCATTAAAGAGTGCAACCCAAGCCATATTCTGATGGTCTTTGATGGCGACCCTCCTACCTGGAGACACCAGCTTCTGCCAGGGTATAAAGCACAGCGTAAGCCGATGCCTCTGGTCTTGCGCCAGAGGCTGGTTGAATTCAATAATGCTTTTCGCCAGATAGGGATAATGACGTTTCGTCGCAATGGCATAGAAGCTGATGACGTGATTGGCGCCATTACCCACAAGGCCATTGCCGCCAATGTCAAAACGGTGATTCTGTCAACAGACAAGGCATACCGACAGCTGCTGCATTCGTCACTGGTCATACAGCGGGATCATTTCCAGAAAGAGAATTTTGACCGTGTTTCTGTCTGCACAGAGTATGGAATGCCCCCTGAACAGTTACTGGACTACTGGGGTATTGCAGGCGTTGGAGATGTTCCCGGCGTGGAAGGCGTAGGAAAGAAAGGTGCGTCGGAGTTAATTAACCAATTTGGCAGCTTACGAGCGATATTTGAGCCTGAAGTGGCACATGGGGAGAAGGTGAAAGGAGCTTTGAAAAAGGTGTTGACGCAGAGGGAACAAGCGGAGTTATCGGTACGTTTGGCAACGTTACAATATGATGTGGAATTAGGGTTGAGCTTAAAAGACCTGCGATACAAACCGGAAGAGAGCAAGGCAAGCCGGATAAACCAGCCTGCCTGATTGGCTTCCGTTCCCAGGCTCCGGAGGTTGTCGCGAAACCCTTAAAAATGGTCTCTCCGCGTAGGTCGGTTTGCTTGCAAGCCGACACCCGAACCAACCGCCATGCACCATGATCTCTGGGTTTCTGGTGCATGACGGTTGGTGCAAGAGTCGGCTTTTATGCCCTGTGGGTGCGCAGGCGAACAGACCTACCTTGGGAAGCGTTCTTCAGGGTTTCGCGACAGCCTCTCCGAGGGTGTCGCGATGAGCTAAGAACCGTGGAGGGACAAAACGAGTTAAAGCTCCCCTTCGTTGTGAAGATCAATAATATCACTCTGAGCCTGACGACTATCCTCATTACGGCTGGAAGCCAGTTGCTCCAGATAATCATCATCAATATTACCGGCCACATAGCGACCATCGAAAACAGAGCAATCAAAATCTTTAATGGCCGGGTTGAGGGAGGAAACCGCTTTCTTGAGATCTTCCAGATCCTGAAAAATCAGCTTATCCGCGCCGATCAGTTCACAAACCTCCTGATCCGTACGGCCATGGGCAATCAGCTCTTCCCGGGTCGGCATATCGATGCCATAGACATTGGGATAACGAATGGCGGGAGCCGCTGAACAGAAATACACCTTCTTTGCCCCGGCATCCCTGGCCATCTCAATAATCTGCTCACAGGTGGTGCCACGGACAATGGAATCATCCACCAGCAGCACATTCTTACCGGCAAACTCCTGGTGAATGGCATTCAGCTTCTGGCGAACCGACTTCTTACGAATGGCCTGACCGGGCATGATAAAGGTTCGGCCAATATAGCGATTCTTAACAAAGCCTTCCCGATAAGGCAGGCCCAGGCGGGTTGCCATCTCCAGGGCAGAGTTTCGGCTGGTATCCGGAATGGGCATCACCACATCAATATCATGATCAGGCCATTCCCGGAGGATTTTATTGGCCAGAGTCTGCCCCATACGCAGACGGGACTGATAAACATAAATACCATCGAGACTGGAATCCGGGCGGGCCAGATAAACGTACTCAAACATGCAGGGAGTGAGTACACCGGGCACACATTGGAAAGTATGGAGCTGTCGCTGCTCATCAATATAGATGGCTTCTCCCGGAGCCACATCACCCACAAGCTCAAAGTCGAGGGCATCAAGAGCCACGGATTCTGAGGCCAGCATGTACTCAGTACCGTTTTCGGTTTCCCGCTTACCATAGACCAGGGGCCGAATGCCGTGGGGATCCCGGAACCCTACCATGCCATGGCCATTAATCAGGGCCACAACAGCAAAACCACCCTCACAGCGCTGGTAAACACCGGTCACAGCCTTGAATACATCTTCTGCCAGCGGTTTGTGCTTACCCTCTTTAGCCAGCTCATGGGCAAAAACATTCAGCAGGATTTCAGAGTCGGAGTGGGTATTAATATGGCGGAGGTCACTTTCAAACAGCGACTGTTTAATATCATCCGCATTGGTCAGATTACCGTTATGGGCTAAAGCGATGCCATAAGGAGAATTCACATAGAATGGCTGGGCTTCGGCTGAACTGGACGTACCCGCCGTGGGGTAACGAACATGCCCAAGGCCTGAGCAGCCATTAAGCCGCTTCATGTGACGGGTACGAAAAACATCCTTTACCAGCCCGTTATCTTTACGCAGGAAAAAGCGACCATCATCCAGAGTCACCATCCCCGCAGCGTCCTGCCCCCTGTGTTGCAGCACAGTCAGCGCATCGAACAACAGCTGGTTAACATTCACCGTTGCCGAGATACCGACAATTCCACACATGCACTCATCCTCAGGATTGATCAGCTGAAAACGTTATCGGACCCGGCAACAGCTAATGATTAAAATTGCCTGTTCAATCACCTGAAACCCGATTATGCCTGATAACGGAGAGCCTGAGATCATACGCTAAATCAGTGAATTGCGAAAACCACAACATTTCTTAAGACCAGCAAACTGCGAAAAAGTTTTGCAGAGCACAGGGCAGGATCGTCCTTGATACCCATATCCTGATCTGGTGGCTGTCCAGCTGCCATAAGTTAAGTCCAGCCGCACGTAATGCCATTGAACAGGAACAAAAAACCATTAGCTAATCAGCTTTGCATCAACGGCCCCATAAGATCAACCACCGTCTGCTTGGACCAGTCTGCCAGCAGCATAAAGTGGGGCAAAAGCACCGACTGCTGCCAGGCCTGATCCTGCTCCAGTGGAGCCAGCGTCAGCAAACCAATAAGAATCGTCACCAGCAAACAGCCCCGCAAACCGCCAAACGCCATGCCCAGAATACGGTCAGTACCCGACAGCCCCGTCACCTGAACCAGTTCAGCGATAATACGATTCACCAGCGCACCCACCATCAGCATTGCAACAAACAGCAAAGCGCAGGCCGCCATTACCCGAATTGATGGGGTTGCTATGTAATCAGTCAATCGTTCTGACAGGGCCCCACCAAACGACCAGGCGACAAAAATAGCGGCCAGCCAGGTCAACAGGGAGAGAACTTCTTTAAAAAAACCGCGTTTCAAACTGATCAGCGCGGAGATGATAACAATACCGGCGATAAGCCAGTCGATCCAGGTGAAGGCCAAAACAAATCCTCAAGAAATAAAAAACACAGGGCAGACCAGTTAATATTGAATCAAGGCATTTTCAGCACTTCTTTAATAGCATCAAGGTACTTATTGATCACAACCCTTTCATCAAACTCTCGCTCCATTTTATCCCGGCTCCTCTGTCCCATCATTAATCTTTGTTGATGGCCAGCCAGGATAATTTTCTCCATTTTACAGGCCAGATCTTGAGAGCTTCTTGGTGCACAGAGAAAACCATTCATACCATCATCAACGGTCTCACGGCAGCCAACATTATCGGTTGTCACCAACGGTTTCCCCATCGCGCCAGCTTCCAAAAGACTTTTTGGAACTCCTTCGCGGTAATATGAGGGCAAGACAACACAATCCACCCTGGCAATTTCATCCTCAACAGCATCGGAGGTACCCAAATATTTCACATTCCCCATGGAAACCCAGGTATCCATCGTTCTTTCAGATACAGCAGATGGGTTATCTACATCGAGAAAACCCAGTAGCAAAAATTCAGTATTGGGATAATTGGCCTTCAGTACTGCAGCAGCTTCAACATACTGTTGAATCCCTTTATCGTATAGCATACGCGCTATTAACAAAAAACGTACAACGCCATCATCAGGTGCTGCCGTATACTTGAAGCGGGTAAGGTCAGCACCAGACCCGGGCAGTCTATCCGTTATCTTCGCAGGAGCAATTCCATGCTTAAGAAAAAGTTGACGGTCGTCTTCATTCTGAAAAAAAAGCTTCCGGGCTAAGGGTTGACTGATACGGTACAAAATTCTGGCCAGCTTAGACGCCAGATTCTCATTAATAAACAAAACCCCCAAGCCTGCAATATTATTGATACAGGCTGCACCAGCTAACTTGCCAGCAAGGGTACTGTAAATATTATTCTTGGGAGTGAAATTGAGGACCACATCCGGCTTTATTTTGAAATAAATCCTGCAAAACTTCAGAAATGTTTTGATGTCATTTACAGGATATTTCCCACCAGCATCAATTGGGACGTGGATGAATTTGCATCCTAAATCAGCGAGCCGAGCCGAATATTCATCATAAGGCGCAATAGCAAAAACCTGGTACCCCTCATGAACCATTGCAGCGATAGTTTTTCTTCTGAAGTTATAAAGATACCAGCTTGTGTTTGATGTAATGGCTATTTTTTGACTCAAAACTATCAGTTCTCCCAAACATCACAAAAGTTTCGTGCCATTTTATTTAAGCCATAATGATCGGTTATCCGTTTACAGCTCAATTGACATCTCTCATTCCATACTTGAGCATTCTCATTGAACTCACTTAACGCTGACTCGATAGAATCTGCAAGAACAACAGGGTTACCCGGAGCCACAACCCAACCGTAATCCCCAACAATCATTGATGCATCTCCCACATCAGTAACAACACAAGGGGTTCCATAAAGCATGGCCTCCGCAACAACGTTTGGGAATGCCTCACCATGAGATGAGGAAAGGACATGCAAATCAAGACCAGCCATCACAGAAGGTATGTCAGCTCTTGCGCCAAGGAGTTTGACACGATGCTGTAGATTGCATGAACTGATAAGCTCCATAAGCTCAGTGTTGGATGAGTCAACGCCAGGGCCAATTAGCACGCAATTAAAATCCACCAACTTATCCTGAAGCAATGAAATAGCTTTAATAAGCCCAGTATGATCTTTCTGAGTATTATATCGAGCTACCATACCAACAAGAGGTGAGTCTTTAGCAAAACCAAATTTCTCCACCAACTCTCTACGAAAAGAATCACCTTCCACCTCACTTTTTGCCACATAGCCATTCGGTATAACGAGAAAATTATTCGTATAACCAATATCCAAGTGACTATCGACGGCCCGTTGCGCACAGCAAATAATCTTTCTCGGTGCCCATGGAGAAATCAGAGCACATAACTTTGCAACAGCAAAAGTTTTAGAGATACGTTTATCAGACCCAAAGTCAGAATGCCTTACCCCCCAATAAACATTCCTTATGCCTGCAAGCCTTGCCAGCATGCCCCCAACCAAGTCTGCATGATACATCCACGTTTGAACCACATCAGGTTTCTCGTTCTTCAACATAGAGTAGAGTTGAAAAACCCCCTTGAAGGACAACGCTCCATTTTTCATGTTCAAACAAATAACTTGAACACCTAAAGACTCAATGAAGTCCGCATATTTCCCTCTATCAGTCAAGGAAATAACAACATGCTGATGTAATGATTCAGCAGTCAATAATCTGTATAGAGCACCTTCCGCACCACCGTCATTAAGGCCAGAAATAATATGAGCTACTCTCAAAACTCTACTCCTGGTCAGCATCAAGCCATGCCTGAAACATTAGAATATTCCACAACAAATATGACCAGTTTCGGTGACCAGACAAATGTTCTTGCCATAATAAAGAAACTGAAACTGAATCAAGAAAGCCTTCCTGCACAAGTCTTTCAGGATCTAACAATTCATTTGCCCAGTCTTTCAATGGCCCCCTTAGCCAGTCTCCAACAGGCACTCCAAATCCCATTTTGGGTCTATCAACAATAGACTTTGGTACAAGCCGATATAAAATCTGTTTCAATGGCCACTTGGACATCCCATTTTTGAATTTAAACGACGTCGGTAACGAATATGCAAACTCAACAATTCGATAGTCTAATAAAGGAACTCTTGTTTCTAAAGAGACGGCCATTGCTGCTCGATCTACCTTAACGAGAATATCATCAGGCAAATACATTAAGCCATCAAAAAGCATTAGTCGCTCGACATCAGAAAAAAGAGTTAAATCAGTGGAATAATAATCTGATAATACACTTGGCTCTATTGAGTGCTTTACAATTTGAGTAGGTGACTGATGATGAGAAATAAGTTTAACATAAAGGTTTTCTAATGATGATGAATTAATAAGTCGACTACCTTTATTTATTCTATCACCAATTAAACTATTACCACCCGGAGAGAAAAGATTAGCAGCCGAATTCAAATGATGAGGATTTATAGCTCCTAATAGTTTACCAGCGGGTTCCCTTAGACCAGGAGGAATCCTTGATACTTTATTCCAAATATTAGTTGCAAATTGATACCTGTTATAACCACAAAATAGTTCATCACCTCCATCGCCAGATAATGACACTGTCACTTTTTTTCTGGCAAGTTCAGACACTAAATAGGTAGGTATTTGAGAAGGGTCTGCAAAAGGCTCATCATATATTTTTGGAAGTTTTGGAATAACATCCATTGCCACTGAAGGAGAGACATAAAACTCGGTATGCTCTGTACCAAGAAATTCAGCTACTGACCTGGCATGCTCAGCCTCATTAAATTTATCTTCATTAAATCCAATACTAAAGGTTTTTATAGGTGTATTAGATTCTGACTGCATAATAGCAGCAACAAGGGATGAATCTATACCACCAGATAAAAATGCACCAACAGGAACGTCAGATAAAAGTTGTTGTGATATTGAACTTCTAATAAGAGACTCAAGATGGTCTACCGCATCCGTATCAGCACCTTGAAACTTATTTTGTTTATTCTCGGTGGCTTTATTAATAAAAGACCAATATTTTTTCTTAATACCATTTTTCTGCTTATCAGAAATGATTAAAAAACTCCCTGCCTCAAGCTTATTAATAGATTTATAGATTGAATAAGGTGCAGGTATATAACCATAACGTACAAACAAACTCAAAGCATCTCGATTTAACTCAGCATCAAAATCAGGATGTTTTTTGAGAGCTTTTAATTCAGAGCCAAATAGAAAAGTACCATTATTCCATCCGTAATAGAGAGGTTTTTCACCAACCCTATCTCGAGCAATAGTCAAAGTCTGATCTTTATTATCCCAAACAGCTAAGGAGAACATTCCCAGCAGTAAGGATAGTGTTTTTTCAATACCCCACTGATCAAAGCAAGCTAGTATAGTTTCTGTATCAGAATGACCAGACCATTGGATGGCCTGTACTTTTTCTAGCTGCTTTCTGAGATCAAGATGATTATAAATCTCACCATTAAAAACAATAACAAATCTATTAGCCTTAGATAGCATAGGCTGGCGACCTGCAGATGATAAATCCTGAATAGCAAGTCGACGATGAGCAAATCCTATATTTTCATTACGATCTATCCAAACACCACTTCCATCAGGACCGCGATGCCTTATAGAAAGGCTCATTTTATCAAGTACAGTAAAATCATTATCACTTTTTTTTGCAGGAGAATATAAACCGACAAATCCACACATGAAAATATTCAGGCCAATAAAAAATCAGGTAAAAGATGTGAATAAATTGATAAGTGTTTTTTCGAACTTAGACATTGAATACACACTTAATAATTTATTTTTAATTTTTTTTGGTTGTTTCCAAGTGATATACTTTCCAATTGCTTCAGCAAGAGAGAAAATATTCGAATGATCTATAAATTTACGAGGATAGCTTGTATTCAAAGATATCTCACTAAATGACGGCAGATAAAGTCCAAAAAAAGGAATACTCATATTTATTGCATCTGTCATTATCAAACCATGAGATTCAGAACTTGAAAGACTTATTAAGGCATCGGCATTATTCGATATATAGTCAAGACTAACCCTACCTAAATACTCAACAGTTGTTAGCACACTACCTTCAATTCTATCAATAATTAACTGATCTTGAATATCACCACATAAGTAAATCTTATGTGGAACTTCCAAATTAGTAAGAGCACTCGATAAATTAATAACTTCAAAATTCCGTTTTCGTGAACAAATTGTTGCCGGATAGAAAATCGAATAGGATGAAGTCGGCAAATCTGTAAATTTACGACTTAGCTGCATATCAACAACTGGATTATAAAGAAGAATTGAATCAGCGTCATCCAACCCTTCTTTAACAGTTTGACTAACATAAACTCTATAATCACTAAGAAAAAACTTAATCTTTCTTTTAAGACCACTCCCTGTGAAAAAGTGAACATGCCAAATTAACTGAATACCTAGTATTTTTGCAATAACTCCATAGAAGATAAGCGACATTGTATCATGAACATAAATACAACTTGGTCGATTTTTTATTAAGTAAATAAGCTCACAAAAAAAACAATAAACCAACATCCCGATAAAAACAATTTTTCTCCTACGAATATCGGGCAAAATCCTAGCAAATGGTTGAAGGTCTGACTGCTCAATAAAGGCCCGCATAATAACGTTAAACCCTCCCTTCCTGAGAGTTTCATAAGCCATTTTCATTACAATATGAGAACCACCAGTATCAGGATATAAAGAAGCAATATATATCATTTAAAAATATACTTTCGGGCATAAAAAACAAAAACAAGAAGTAAATAAGAAAAATAAACAAGCAAATTAAAAAATATTCCAACCACAGAAAAAGCAAGTTCATCAAGAAATAATAACTTAATTAAAAAAATAACCAAAAGAGAAAAAGAAAAAAATAAATATGGCTTACGAACTTTTTTTATTTCAAACTTCACCCCCTTCACTATCAGCAAACTAAAAATAATTTCGGATAATGCTGTAGAAACTGCAACACCAGTTATACCAAAATGCCTTATTAGTATAGCCCCAAGAATGACATTAAAAAAAGCAGACAAGATACTACTTCTAAGCAATATATACTGTTTATTTTTAACAGCAGCAATGGCTGAAACAGGACCAACATATGCAACAATAAGCATCCCTGATAACAGTACATATAACGCTACTCCTCCAGCACTGTATTCTTCAGGTAATAAAAAACCATATATTATTGGGTAGGAGCCAATTACAGAGAAAAAAACAACTATTCCTACGGTGCGGCTAAAATCAACAGCTCTATCAAATTCTTCAATCTGATTTTTTTCACTTAACGAACTAATTTTTGCAATCAATAGAGATGTTATAGAAATTACAGATAAAGATTTCAGCAATGATGCAAATAAGTATGCGATATTGTAATAAGCCAGTTCTTTACTCTCAGCCATTATCTTAATTATAAAGCTATCTCCCCAAAGATATATAAAAGACATCAAGCCAGACATCATCAAGGGAAAAGAGTAACCAGCGACAGTCTTAATTTCACACCACTCAAGAATTCGAACCTTTCGATTTAATAAAAAGAATCCAATTACTATTACACAAAAAAGCAAGAAAGAAACAAAAAACAGAGATTTCACATAGACATTATAATCAGATATAAAGCCTGTAAAAAAAGAGAAAAAGATAAGGATCAACGGAGCTAGTCGTGTCACAAGAGAAGCAAAAAACTCACTACCTAACACCCCTCCTCTAACTATAGATTGCTTTTCAAAGTTCGAAAAAAAAGCCGACAGAACACCTATAAAATAAATATAAAAAGAGTTTGTGATACTAAAACCAAAAAAGCTTATTAAGGTAATAGCAAGTGGTGATAAAACTATTGAAATCAAAAAAATAAAAGAGAGATTCGTATAAAGAATATCTTTACCATATCTTTCATAATATCTTAAAATTGCATTAGACAACCCCATACCTAAAAATATTGAGCATACCACACTCAGTGTCATAGAAAAGTTAATCATCCCAACATCTTCACTTGGTAAGATATTAGGAAGAGTCATATTAACTAAAAAACCAAGCCCCATAACCAAAGGCATGGTAATCAATTTCAAAGAGCTTTTTTTTACTACACTAAATGACATAATCAATTATTCAATATAGATTTTTCTGTTTCAGCAATAAAAAACTCAGATATTCTTTTAAGATTTTCAGTAGTCAAAACTACATCCTTATTCAGATTAGGCTCACAGAAGTTTATCCTCCATGAAGATTTCAGTAGTGAGGCAATAAAATCCACCACTTCATCTCTTGGAGTAATATGCGAAAGCTCAATCTCAATTAGTTTCCGCCAATCCTTAATAGAAATATTATCCAGAGCTGTAACACCAGGGCAGTTCCTGAATATTGTCTCACCTAGAATAAAAGAAGGCTTTCCGAGCATTGCTGCTTCAAAAGCAGCAGTTCCGGTAATTGAAAATACTGCTTTGGATTTCTTTTGGACTTTTAAACTATTCTCAAAGGGATTTACAATTACAACATTTGGAATATTTCCTAATCGTTTATAAAAATCCAGTTCTCTCTTGCCAACCATTTGCGGATGTTCTTTAACAACAACAGCACACCCTAGCGGCAATGACTTAGAGATAGCTTCGATTACAAACACCTGATCAAGCCATAGTGGAGCCAATAACATTGTACTGGCTTCAGGTTGGACATGAAGTGGGAAATAAACGAAATTTTCAGGTATAGGTGAATATTCTTTAAATCTCTTTTGATAGTAGCGCCTTCCTCTAACAACAACATTGTTATACACCCGTTCGATTACGCCCTCCTTTGTGTGATCCCCTTTATACTCACCAGAAATATATTTCCTGTAAATATACCTTATGCCTCGAAAAGCAAGACCTATATCAAAGTTAAATTTTCCAGATTGATTAATTTCATAAGATGGTTTCTCATACTTATCACAAATATCTTCAATGGCCTCAGCCGCTATTTTTAAATCCTCTTCTGTCAAATCTTCCAGGTTAGGTTCAAATTTTTCTTGAAGCGTGCTTGACTGTATCTGATAGTCCTTGATTCGAGTGTGAACCGGCTTTATGAAAGGTATCATCCTTTTTTCCCCAACAACCTTACCTACATAGTGGGGCATTGAGGCATAAGCATTTGTATAGACAACATCAGGATTTACTTGGTCAAATAATTTTTCATAAAAACCATAAGTTTCAATTACTCGTTTACTTATTTCGTACTCATTTAGCTTTACCCAGTTTCGATCTGCCCAAACACCATTCCAAATTACTCCAGCCCCATACATATCCTGAAGTGCATCGAGTTTATTAGCAGAGAATTCAACCTTACTAAAGTCCTCTAAGAAGTCTTGTAGCACAGTTAAACTGGCCAGGCCACAGTCTACATACTCCTTTGCATACATTCTCCCAATAACAAGAACATGGATAGAAGCTTCCGGCCATCTTTCTTTTACTGATTTAATAACTTCACGCCAGATATATGCAAAGTCCCAGTCAGAAATTACAAGTATACTTTTCAAAACAAGCCTTTAATTTTAACAACCTAAACTACAGGTTCTAACGATCATCAAAAATTTATTTTAATTTCTTTTGAGCCAACAATAAAACTTTAAGAACTAAACCAAATATCTTTCGATTACAAAAGCTTCAGCCTTAGTGATTCCATGTGTTGCACCACGCAAAATTGCTAGAGCTTCGATACACTCCAAACTTCTACTGTGAGGAAAGACTCGAAGCTCTTCTTTGTATGCATTTAGTGCATTAACTTTTTTTCCCCAGTAGTCACTTATATCGACAATATACTGGGGGTTAAAGACTGGTCTTTGAGTAGAATTCCATTCGGTACTGGATAAAACTTCAAAAGAAAATATCTTTCTAATGCTGTTTCCATTTTGTGGCCTGCAAGCTGTCATCACTGCCTGATTAACTATACGATGATCAATATTGAGATCATCTGCAAAGTGTGTATATACAATATTAGGCTGATATGTACTGATAACGCTCTCGATTGGCTTTACAATTTCAAGCAATGGCAGACTATCCATCTTATTATCAGGGAAATCAAGTTGCTGATAGTCTTTTGTACCAAGTGCACTTAAGGCTTTGATTGCTGCACTATTTCTTATTTCACAAGCTGCTTGCTGAGTCCCCCGAGAAGATACACCATCTGTCATGAACAAGATCTTTACATGATCTCCTTCAGCAATATGTCGGGCAATTGTACCACCACACCCTAGAGTCTCATCATCAGCATGCGCTGCTACTACAAGAATTTTATTCATTGATTAGTTTCCACGAAGTAGCTGTGCCTCGATCAATGTTCTGATTAACTGTTTTACCAATTAGTTCATCAAAATACTTAGGAGCTAAACCATAACCTGGACGAATCCTGCGAATATGATGTTTAGTTATTGCTTCGCCAGCCTTGATATCTTTCACGAAGTAAATTGAACGCCTAAATTTCATGCTGGGCTCTTCAACTGGTTTCC
The DNA here is from genome assembly GCF_023716865.1 of Endozoicomonas sp. SCSIO W0465. Lineage (NCBI taxonomy): Bacteria > Pseudomonadati > Pseudomonadota > Gammaproteobacteria > Oceanospirillales > Endozoicomonadaceae > Endozoicomonas > Endozoicomonas sp. SCSIO W0465. The sequence continues at coordinate 3,446,224 of NZ_CP092417.1, read as the reverse complement.
TTTCATAACCAGCTATACCTATTGACTTCCATGCCACTTCAGTATCCATACAAAGTTGCCTTAGTTCATCTGGTTCCATAGAGAATTCGGAATCTGGCCCTTTATCGTTGCGGCTTAAAGTCACATGTTTTTCAATGACACGTGCCCCTAAAGCTACTGACGCTATTGCAACAGCAGTACCTAGAGTATGGTCAGACAAACCACCAACACAATCAAATTTTTCAGCAATATCTGCTATTGTTGCTAGGTTGGCTTGTTCTGCTGGTGCAGGATAAGCACTAATACAATGCAGAACAACAAGTTCTTCACATCCATGTGCTTTTGCTGTCATAACAGCTTCTTCAATTTCTTTAAAATTAGCCATTCCTGTAGACATAATAATGGGCTTACCAGTTTGAGCAACCCGTTTAATCAAAGGCAAATCAGTAAGCTCGAAGGAGGCAATTTTATACGCTGGTGCGTTGAGTGATTCTAATAAATCAACGGCTGACTCATCAAAAGGTGTTGAGAATACAGTGATACCAATTTCACGCGCTTTATCAAACATGGCTTTGTGCCATTCAAATGGTGTATGAGCCCACTCATAAAGATCATAAAGCTTATACCCATCCCATAATCCTCCGATTATCTGGAAGTCTGGTTTATTACAATTGATAGTCATCGTATCAGCTGTATATGTTTGTAATTTTATTGCATCTGCACCTGAAGCTTTTGCCATTTCAATGGTTTTCAAAGCTCGATCAATTGAACCATTATGGTTAGCAGACAGTTCAGCAATAATATATGGCTTGTGTTGACAACCGATTTTTTGGCCATTTATTTCAATAGTTTTCATATAACACTCAAAATTTTTCAATAAATTTTACTCGAGCAGTAAGCTCACCCGTTGCATCAATTTTGGCTTTATCAAACTCTAGACGCACACTACCATACTGTATAAATGCCTTAGGGTATGTTTCTGCATCTAACATACGAATATGGTCGTATAATACTTCAAGAGTTGCTGACTCAGGAAGCTTACTCTGATCTTTAGTACGGCGTTTGAACACCGTTGCAATTCCTGACTGTGCTTCTGGGGTAGGTTCTTCTGTCACAATATAATTGATTAGATCAAAGATCTCCGGTGCCATGCGCTCAAAAATTTCTTGGGCAGAACCAGATAAATCTAGAGGTATTTTTTTATAAACAGGGCCTGCATCGAGCTCATCAATCATTTTTAGAGCACTTAACTTTGTTTTCTTATGGCCTCGAACAATAAGGTTTTGCAAAGGACTCCCTCCCCTACCATAGGGTACATCTGCCATATGAAAGCAGACGCATTCCCAACGTTTTAAAACTTCATTGGGAACAATCCAGCTCCAGTGAGGAAAAAATATATATCTTGGATTTATCTTTTCCAAATTTTCTATAGTTAACTCTTCAGGTGAAGTTATTAAATTCCATTCTCCAGGAAAATTACACACCTTCTTATTAAATTGATCTGTATTCCATTTCTTTATCGTGGCAACTATATATTGGTTATTCATGGCATTCTGAAATTTTAATGTAGTATTTTCTACCATTAAGCGTTACATAGGCAGGATAGCGTTCATTATCTACTACACGTAATAGATCAAACTGTTCAGCTATAGTTTTATCAGGGTTTAATTCACTATCTGATGGAGTTCTTCTGAAATAAAAACTTTCTTCACCCAATTGTGACTGAGGTGATAGCTCTGGGTATTTATTAAGAAAATTCTGACACACTCTAATCGTTGCCTGCCCTTGTAATTCTCTCCATTCATCGCAAAGCTCATGGCCTGAAAGTTCAATTATATCTTTTAACCAGATTCGTCCACTATCAACATTTTCGAGAGCTTCTATCAAGCATACAGGTATAGTCTTTTTACCTTCCAGGATTTGCCAGGCAACCGGGGCAAAACCTTTTCCTTTCGGTAAATCACTTTCATGCACTACCAAATTCAAAAAGCTAAGTGCCAACTTTTGAGGTTTCACTATCTTAGTACAACCAAGGTAGAAGCTAACATCTGCAGTCACCAAGTTATCCTGAGATCGACAGTAATTAACGGTAAACCCCTGCTTTTCAGCCCAATCTACTAAAAGATCTGTATAAGGTAGAATCCATGAATCATTATCGACCAGAATATTAATGCTTTTGATTGAGTTCATTTTCCAACGTCTCGATGACTCGCCGAACACCTACCCCATCACATACTTTAAGGCTGTCACTCACCATTCTCATGTAAGCTTCGGGTTTTCTTACTTCATTCAACAAGTGGTTAAGTTCGAACGAACTAAAATCAACTGGTAAGTAAAAGCAGGCACCTGATTTAGATAAATTATTTGCAATAGTTTTTTGATTATCCGCAAAGGCCATAACAAGACCAGGCAAACCTAGTGCACAACGCTCCCAAGAACTCGTTCCTGCCGCACCAATACAGAAATCATGTTCTATAAGTAACTGACTGATATCATTTGAGCCTACAATCAACGATGCGTTATCAATACTCTTACATAACTGCTCAATATGTTGTTTATGCATAGCCGTTGGACCGAGTACAACGGTAATTTTTTTGATCTCTTTATGAGAAGCTATAGCATTGAGAACTGTTGCAGACTTATTCAGGTGGTCAGTACCGCCCATCATAATTAGCAACCGATCAAGACCAATTTTTGAACGAATTTTCCTGTGCTGAATTATTTCTTTATTATCAACCAAAAAAACATCTCGTAGCAAAGCATACTTGGTTCCCAAAAGCTTTATAGTTCTTTGAGGTAGTAAATTAGCATAAGCATTAGCAGACCGACCAAGAGTTTGATCCAGCAATACCTCACAGCAATGTTCCCGGTCTGCCAGATCATCAATTACCATTATTTTGCTTTCTGGAAATTTCTTCTGCATTGTTTTTTGCCAGCTACAGTCTAAACCGTAGTGATCTACAATGATCCAGTCTGGGCAACCTGCAAGATTCTGCTGAATAGCCCTACTTGACTCAAGTGCATCCTGCTCTTGTGAACCCCCAACCCAGTGGGCATGTTGTAACTTTTTAGTCTTCTCTGACGGCCCCACGTCCAGTATCACCGGGGTAAAGCCATAGCTGGCAATAAGTGTACTTAAATTACCTGGATGGTTTTTACAGATAATTAATATCTGATGCTTCTGAAGCCTGAGTTTCTTAGCCAATGTAAGGCAACGCATTACATGACCGGTACCTATTTCATGGGAGGCATCAGCACGAATAACAATATACATGTGTTACCTTAGAGTAACTGGAATAATCGCTCAGCCCGCTCCCAATCTTCTGGAGTATCAATATCTTGAACCCTATGGCGGTCTAGCATAACAAGACGGGAGGCAGAACCAAACAGAGGCTCAGCCCTTTGCCAGGCTTCTGCCTTTCCCCAGTAAAACAGCCCAGCATCATGGTATGCCTCTTCTAAATCCTGAGAACGTGTTAGTAGATGCTCAGGCTGAAACATTGAAACTTTACCATGGCCATCTATCTTCAATGCCCGCTGAATTGGAAACGCAAAGGTGGTTGCAGAGAAAGCATAATGACACTCAGAAGCTTTCATTAGCTTCAGCCCCTGGAGAAGATCTTCCACTTGTATGAATGGAGCGGTAGCGTAGATGCAACAAACAAGTTTAGGTGTTTGGCCCTGATAAGATAACCAGTTCACCGCATGACGGATAACGTCAACAGTAGTAGCGTAGTCATCAGACAGCTTTTCTGGACGAACAAAAGGCACCTCAGCACCATAATTACGCGCTACTTCAGCGATCTCCGCATCATCCGTGCTGATGATAATACGGTCAAAGCAATTTGCCTTGCGCGCAGCTTCGATTGACCATGCAATCATCGGTTTGCCATGAAATAACTTAATGTTTTTTCGAGGGATTCGTTTACTTCCCCCCCGGGCTGGAATGATTGCAATTTTCATCTGCCAAGTACTTCTGTTAATACATTAACAACCTGATCCTGCTGATCAATGGTCATGTTATGAAACATTGGCAGAGAGATCGCTTCTTGATAGTACTGTTCAGCATTAGGGAAATCACCGACCCTGAAACCAAGGTTTTGATAATAGGGTTGGGTATGAACCGGAATGTAGTGTAAATTAACCCCAATACCTTGTTCTTGCAGCTGTCTGAATACCTCTGAATGGCTTTTATTAATTTTATCCAACTGAAGACGAATTACATAAAGGTGTAACCCAGAGTAAGTGCTCGGTAGCTGATAGGGTAGTGTAATAGGTAAACTAGCTAACTTATTATTATATCTCTGTGCTAACTCATGACGCTTCGCTACGAAGCTGTCTAACCTCTCAATCTGCGAAATACCCAATGCAGCCTGTAACTCGGTCATCCGATAGTTATACCCCAGCTCAATTTGCTGGTAATACCAGCTACCATGAGAAGACTCTGTCATTAACGACTGATCCCGGGTTATACCATGGCTTCGAAACAGTGCCATTTTCTGAGCAAGTTTTTGGTCATTGGTTAGAGCAGCGCCGCCTTCAGCAGTAGTAATAATTTTGACTGGATGGAAACTGAAGACAGTAATATCTGCATACTGGCAATTACCTATGGGTGATCCATGGTATTTACCACCGATTGCATGAGACGCATCTTCAATAATCTTAACTCCATACTCTTGGGCCAGATTATATATCTTCTCCATTTCACAGGGCTGCCCGCACAAGTGCACGGGTACAAGTATTTTAGGGAGTGTTCCCTGTTTTTTAGCAACTGCCAGCTTTTCAGCTAATGCTTTTGGGCAGAGATTATATGTGTTTGGGTCAATATCTACAAAGTCTACTTGCGCACCGCAATAGAGCCCACAGTTAGCAGATGCAACGAAAGTGACAGGACTTGTCCAGAGCCAGTCACCAGGCCCCAACCCAAGAGCAAGACATGCGATATGCAAGGCAGAGGTAGCGCTATTGACAGCAAAAGCGTATTTAGCACCGGTATACGCCATAAGTGCGTGCTCAAAAGCAGGCACCTGTGGCCCCTGTGTTAAAAAATCAGACTTGAGGGTTTGCACAACAGCATCAATATCTTGCTGTGTTATCTCTTGTCGACCGTAGGGAATCATGCCATGTCCGCCATACGGTTAAACTCAATAATTTCCGAAATATCTAAAAAGTGATTGTTTTTTCCCGAATGATATTCATAACCCTGCTGAACCGTCGCTCCCTTTTCACCTAATGCATTAACATGGTAGTCGTTATCACTATCTACAAAGTTAATAGTTGGGGCAATGACATAGTGATCATCAAACTCAATAGTTAAGTGGGAGTCGTCAGCAGGGCACATAATTTCATGAAGCTTTTCACCAGGGCGAATCCCAATGATTTTTTGATCCAATCCTGGCGCCATGGCTGAAGCCAAGTCAACTATTCTAACTGAAGGAATTTTCGGAACAAAAATTTCTCCACCCTTCATGCGGTCAAAGTTTTTTAGTACAAAGTCAACCCCTTGTTGCAGGGTAATCCAGAATCTTGTCATCTCCTGATGAGTAATAGGTAAAAAATTAGAGCCTTCAGTAATCATCTTTCTAAAAAATGGAACTACAGACCCCCGGGAACCTACAACATTGCCATATCGAACAACTGCAAACCGTGTATCATGACCACCTGCCATGTTATTTGCTGCAACAAACAGTTTGTCGGATGCAAGCTTGGTTGCACCATACAGGTTTATGGGATTTGCTGCCTTATCAGTAGAAAGCGCTATTACCTTAGTGACATTATTATCTAATGCCGCATGAATAACGTTCTCTGCACCATGGATATTAGTCTTGATGCATTCCATTGGGTTGTATTCAGCTGCAGGAACTTGTTTTAGTGCTGCAGCATGAATAACGTAATCAATACCACGCATGGCCTGAGTCATACGATCGCGATCTCTTACATCTCCAATAAAATAACGCATGCAAGGATGGTTAAACTCCTGCTGCATATCAAACTGTTTTAGTTCATCCCGAGAATATACAACAATCCTTTTTGGATTGTAGCGTTCAAGAATAGTCTTGGCATAGAGCTTTCCAAATGAGCCAGTACCACCAGTAATCAGCACAGATTGGTTATTAAACATTTACCACCCTCTAAAATTTATCTAGCTTCATCAAAAGACTAAAGCTTTAACTAATATAATCATTCAAATCTTTTTAATATCAAAATTCTGCTATCAGATTATTTTTATTTTTCATTTTCTCAGCATATAAATGGGTGAAAGTCTCATACTGACAAGTACTATGGATCTACTTTATTAGGAAATGGGTTGACATTGTCGTAATTAACGCTGATCTTGGCTCGATAGCTGAATGACAGTAGCCGCCAACCCTACCAAACCAGTCGCTCTGGATTAAAGACCTCAGCGTTAGAATCCCCTGGTCTCCCGGATTTCTCCAAAGCATTCCCGAACATTTCATGTGCTGAGTAACCAGTGCTTTGCTTGCTGCTCAATCACTCCTGAGCCGATGGGGAGACTTTTTGACAAATGCTCTACGTACATCCGTGAGTTATTTTTTCTGGTGTATTCCAGTTCGGTCTTAAGCTTGGATCGGCGCGGGTGTTTTTTGTGTTGGTAAGCCAGAGCCTTGATGACTTTGTCAATTCCGCCAGCTTCTTCTTTCAGAGTATGCCGGTACGTTTTGAACTTCTTTTTAGCCTTAGGACTTTGAAGGTTTTGCCATCCTACAGCAGACTAACTGCTATATGATCGGTTTGCTTTTTTTGCTGTTAATGTCAATCTTCAGCGTAAAATCAAACAATTATTGATCAACAACATACTTTTCCCGAATCACTTTCCGGAAATTCTCAGGCACCTGATCCCAAACAAAAAGATCGACCCGAAATGGCAGGTAACTCTCTTTCAGCGCCTTCCGAAGCTTAGCGATCGCAATCGCCCCGGGCTGGAAAAGGCAATCATATCAGGGTCCGATGCGAAATGGGCCTTGCCATTGACTCTTGAGCCAAAAGCCAAGACTCCGATACTTGGCAAATGTTTTTTAGCAACACCTGTAGAAACAACAGTTCATTGTGCCTCAGGTCAAGATGTACCGGGGGATGACCGGTAGAGCGATTCATAACCAGGGTTTCCCGCTCATGGTTTCGTATAAGGCAACCGCATCCTTTATAAAAGTACCCATTAAATCAAGTGCGACATTTGCTTTTTCGCCATCATAATCATCGGATGTACCAATGCGGCTATCTGCATAGATCAACCATTGGCCAACATCCGAAGGCAACAATCGGTTTTCATTGGCAATACGGAATAACGTTTTCGGACTGTTGGGGACATCAGGTAACCCCAGGCTGATTTTCAAATAGCGATTTAGCACTTTCCACATGCAGTCATCATTCCTTTTTTTAGCATTCAAAAGAAAGATTAACTACTTATCACTTACAATGTGTCAGAAGTGATCTCTTAAGTTAGCACCATTGAGATCATAAACGCTTTTTATTCACACATTAATCAGGCAAAGCACCCTCGATTAAACGCAGCCACTGCAATAACTCTTTCTGACTCTCACTTAGCCCAACCTTGCCTGAGAGATTGTTCTCAAGTCTCTTGAGATCTTCAGCCGCGTCTACATCCTGTTCCTTTGGCAAGTAGTGAATATCCCTGCCTTCCAAATGAGAGACCAGTTCGTTAAATGTCGTGTCCTTGCTGTAGGTTACGCTTTCCCAGACTTTCCTGAGTACGGGGCGTCCCGTGCCGAAGAAGTAAAAACCTCCATCCTCCGCTGGTCCCACTATGCATAAATCTGGATCATGCTTTATCTGTGCAATGGCACTGACCAGGCGCTCGCTGCAAAGTTGAGGGCTGTCCGATCCAATCATCACAACGCCATCATAGTCATCAAAGAGTCTCTCAGAGATCGTCGCGAGCCTTGCTCCAAGATCACCCTCCCCGGTCCACAATGCGGGATACCCCCGTCCATTAAACTGCACTGGTCCATCTTCTTCAGCGAGCGCCCAGTGCGGGAACACCTCGACTTTGCTGGTCGCTACAACAGACAACATCATGTCGTGCGTACAGGCAATGCTTCGCGAGTAGAATGCTTCAGCCAACTCCACGCCGACAGTCGAGGCAAGCCGCGACTTAACCGGCGACAGCCCTATCGTCTTGGCAAAAATCGCAACAGCTATCTTCATCGGAATACTCGCATCAGCTGCCGCCGTTTCAGCTCCAGCCAATTGGGCACAGCCTGCACAATGGTCAGCCAGACGTGCTTCACAGTAACAGATAACCAGCCACCCTTGCGGTACTTGCGAGCTGATGTGTGAACCGGTGCAGGGAGCCGAATAACCGGGTATCCCTCCTGCCTTACCTTCCAGACAAAGACGTGGTCTTCGCCATAAGCCAGATCTTCACGATATCCGCCTAACCTGAAAAAGAGTACCTTCGGTATTAAGAACCCCTGATCACCAAACGGAATCTTCATCCACCCTGCTCTCCAGCGAACCGCCCTTTCATTCCAGCCCATTGCCTTTGGTCCATCATCCAGGAACTTCAGATCAAAAAAGTAGAGGGCTTCGGCTTTCCTGGCTATCCCATGACCCAGTTGCTTAAGTGTTTCCTGATTAATCCGCGAATCCCCATGCAAAAACCAGATCATGTCGTGTATTGCCCTATGAGCGCCCGCATTCATCTGCCCCGCCCTTCCTTGCCCTTCGCGGCAAACAGTGAGCCTGACGTTTTCGGAAATACCAGATACATCCGGGTTAACATTCTGTTCGCCAGGACAAATAATAATCTCGCTATTTTCCGGCAATTGCAGCTGTGGAATGAGGTCGACCCAGGCATCATCATTGGGCGCAATTGGGATGATGACCGAAACGGGCATATCTGAAACTAAGCTCGCAGCACTTCCAGCATGGCCAGCTGCTCTTCATTCAATGCTCTGTCAGGGGTGAGCACCGCCATTTCAAGTGCTTTACGGTAGTCTTCATCAATCGTCGGCAAGGGCAAAGCCAACAGTGCCATCAGCAGTTCCCTGGCCTTCGCAAGGCTTGCGTTAAACCGTGCTATCACCGCCTGAACCGTCACATGTTGATCAGGATCATCAAGCCAGCAATCATAATCGGTGGCGATGCAGATGGTTGCGTAAGAGAGCTGCGCCTCACGGGCGAGGAAAACTTCCGGAACATTGGTCATGCCGACAAGATCGCATCCGGCTCGCCGCATGAAACAGCTCTCGGCCTTTGTACCAAGGCGCGGCCCCTCAACGCAGGCGTAGGTCTTATCCATATGCAACTTGACGGCTTTTTCCTGCGCTACCTGCTTCACCCAACCGGACAGTGCAGGGCAGGTTGGTACCGCAGTGGAAACGTGCGCAGCAATGCCATTACCGAAGAAGGTAGCCTCGCGCTTACCTTTGGTGAGGTCGAGATATTGAGAGGGAATGGAAAAATCGCCAGGCGCAATTTCTTCGCGCAGACTGCCAACCGCTGAGAACCCCAATACCATTCGCGCACCGGCCTGCTTAAGCGCATACATATTTGCCCGGTAATTGATCTCGTGGGGCAGGAAGGCATGCCCCTTACCATGGCGAGGTAAGAATAGAATTTCCCTGTCGCCTGATTTCAGCGTGCTCAGCGGCGCAGATGGCGTGCCGAACGGTGTATCGACTTCTTCTTCTGATACCAGTTCCAGACCTTCAACGTCGTAAAGACCTGTTCCCCCAATGATTGCCAGCATTTGTCAGTTACCCGAGAATGTCTAATTTTTTACGCTGCAAGCGCCGCCGCCGAGCACGCAGAACTTTGCGCAGAACACATGATTGAGCGAAACCGGTTTCGACGCTTCTACAAGCGTTGGTCCCAGATCAAACTGCCGGTCATAGGCAAGTAGTGTACACGACTGAACCGTTGGGCGATCATCGCCCTTGTGCTTCACTACCATGCGGGAGGATGAGCACATCATGTCGGACGGATCGACATTCAAAATGCCCCAGCAATCGGTGGTGATCTCGGGAACATCCTCAGCAGGTTCCATTTCAGGAAACAGGACCAGTTGCTTGCGATCGAACGCATTGATCTTGATGTTGTTGTCGGCAAAGAACCTGGCAAACCCTGACCTTAGCTTCTCTTCTTCCTCGCCCCAGCGGGTGCGTCCGCCAATATCGATGGTGAACTCGTTGTCAGACAGCCATTTAAGCCCCAGCATCATTGGCTTCCAGCTGTTTTTGCCGCGCTCATCCTCATGCAGTTCCGGTTGGAAGTGATCGACCGATACCCGCAGTGTCATCTTCGATCCGAATTTATGATTAAGCCGAAGCAGATCGTCTGCGCATTTCATCATCGGCCTCATGGCATTGGTCAGTACCAGCAACTCAAAGCCTCGCTCCAGCACGCTCTCCATGATCGGAATGATGTCCGGGTTCATGAAAGGCTCGCCGCCGGTGATGCCAATTTCGGTCGTGCCTAAATCCTGATCCCTGATCTCGTTGAGATAGGTGACCACTTCCCCATGGGAGATGTAAACCAGCCGGTCATTCCCGGGCGTGGCAATATAGCAATTCTTGCATGCCAGATTGCATAGGGTTCCGGTATTAAACCATAAGGTCGACAAGTGCTTCAGGCCGACTTTGGCACGGGGCTCGCCTTTTGCTGTCCAGTCAGGGTTTGAAAACTTGCCGGACTTTTCAAGCGCTTCTTTATTGATAATCAAGTTCATGCAGTTCATTCCGGTTGGCGAGACAGCTTAGCCCCTCATAACCCCAGTAATACGTTAGCTTTTCAATCTTGGAAAAACAGCCAAAGGTTAACGATATCTGTCTTTCACCACCACTATCAGGAAGAGTCTTTTTGCTGTTTGACTATTGAATAACAACATACTTTTCCCGTATCACTTTCCGGAAATGCTCAGGCACCTGATCCCAAACAAAAAGATCGACCCGAAATGGCAGGTTACTCTCTTCCAGTGCCTCCCGAAGTTCAGCTATCGCAATCGCCTGTTCCGGGCCGGAAAAGGTGACCATATCAAGATCCGATGCTGAATGGGCCTTGCCATTGACTCTTGAGCCATAAGCCCAGACTTCGATATCTGGCAAATGTTTTTTCAGCAATGCCTGTAGCACTAACAGTTCATCGTGCGTCAGGTCAAGGTGTTCCGGGGGATGATCGGTAGAGCAGTTCATAATCAGGGTTCCCCGCTCATCGTTTCGTATAGGGCAACCGCATCCTTAATAAAAGCGCCCATTAAATCAAGCCCGAGGCAAAACAGCGCCATAGCGCAAGGCAAAATCCCGAATGTTGCGATAGACCGTTAATAACTCGCTGACCAGCGGCAAGGCCCGGTTCAACGTCTCGGCATTCAGTTCACTGTCTTCCGGGTAGTCATGGGCAAAAGCGTTGTGCACCTCACGAAATAGAGGCCATTGGGCTGCATTATCAATCGCCCCTATTTTTTCCAGCCGGTTGAGCTGGTCGATAAAGGTGTTCAACGCCCCCTGCTCTCCCACCAAATCCAGCACCTGAGGAAAGAGTTTTGCTCCCATGGCATCCTGTAATTTACTAAACCGGGTGGCAAATTGATCCATGTACGCCACTTCAGCCGGGGCAAGGTTTTCAAACGCTTTGGCACTCAATGGCAACAGGCTTTTCACTTCGGCCATCACCCATTCAAGGCGCAAGGCATGACGGTCACAAATCCAGAGGGTGTGCCCGATAACGTCGGCAATTTGTCGTCCGCTACCCATTCCTTTGTCCTGCTCGGTTGCCATTCAATTGAATCCCGGTATTTCTGGCTTCATGGTGAATCCCTTCCCGGGGTTTTCCTCGTCGGTAGATGACCAGGTCAATTTTCTGGTCACCGATGTGCTGCTTGATGGCAACCAGGCTGTGGAGTTTGGCATCAATAACCGCTTCCGGGCTTTGCAGGTCAGTTTCTATATAGAGGTCAATATCACCACCACGCTGGTTATCATCAACTCTGGAGCCAAAGAGCCAGATATCAGTTTTGGCACCAAAGTAATGCTGAAGCACGTTGCAAATATGGCCCGCCTGTTTGTTTGTGATTCTCAATGGTATTGACCTGCCATTATTATTTATTCTTAGGGTAGACATTAAGAAAACTGAAATCGCCAAAAAATAGAGATCAACTACTCTGGCAGGGGATGAGCGGCTTTATAAACCGTAGATACCATCTCTCAGGATCAGCCTCAAGCTATTTGAGGCTGATATTTACTTTGGTGTTTTCCAAAACCAAAACAAACCTGTACAAGCTTCTGCATTGCTGCTCCGATCACTTGCATTTTGGTCTTCCCATTCATCAATAGCCGTTGATACTGGCCTTTTTATCCGGGTCATACTGGCTAGCCCCTGACTCTGATATCAGCAAACCCAACCCTGCGCAAGCAAGGTAGGTCTGTGCGTAAATGCCAGCTCTCCGATTCAGCCTCAAGCTAACTGAGGCTGATATTCTTTCTGGTGTTTAACAACACCAAAACAAATTTGTACAAGCTTCCGCATTGCCGCTCCAATCGCTTGCATCTTGGTCTTGCCATTAGACAATAGCCGCTGATACTGGGCTTTTATATCGGGGTTATGCTTGATAGCCACTACTGCGGCCATATACAACTTGGCTCTGATATGAGCAGGCCCCACCTTGCTCAAGTGGCTTCGCCCTTTCTGTTCACCAGACTCCCGTAGTCTGGGCACCAAGCCAAGAAAAGCCGCAACACTGCTCCCCGCCTTGAAACTTCGACTATGGATTATTGATAACATCCATCTGGAAACCACTGGGCCAATCCCCTTGATGGTTAGCATTAGTCTACGGTCTGTCTTTAAGTGCGGAAACTGATCAATATGATCATTGATCTCTCGTTCAACCCTATTTTTCTCGGCTTTTAGCTCTTTGATCATTTTGTCCAATGAGGCTAAAACCACTTGTGATGACTGCGTAATTTCTGCTTTTTCCAGTCGATTCTTTTCTCTGAGCAAGTCGCTTTCCAGCGCTTCCAGTCGTGCTAGCATTGACTTCAGCTTACGAATTTCGTCCGGCTCTGGCTTCCATAGCTGAATACCATTCTGATGACCAAACCTGGCCAAAACAGCACTGTCTTTTTTATCGGTTTTCTGAAGCGTTCCAAGCCCCTTGGCAAAGTTTCTCACCCTGGATGGATTGACCACATTCACAAGAAAATCAGCCCCATGCAGGTAATAAGACAGGACTTCATGATAAATACTGGTTGCCTCCAGAACGATATAAATCTCTTCAGGTTTCGCCTTGGTATTATCCAGCAACCACGTGGCAAGCTGCTGATGACCTTTAGGAGTGTTATCAAACACCTTGGTCTTTACCTTGTTCTTTTCTGGATCTTTCAGCCACAGGCAGTCCAGCTTATTCTTGCTAACATCCACACCGACGTAATTATAATTAATCATCTCTCATTAGCCTTGTACATGCGGCATCACTGCGAAGCAGGTGCCTGGATACCATCCAATATTTTAGAGATAGATCAGGCTCAGGGATTTATCTACACCACAACATCAAATAGCGTTAAGGTCGGTTACAATCTCACTGAACCTGTTGGAACCTTGGTAGCTAGTTCTCGTCCAAAAACGCATCAGGCAATCATAATTAGATTGTACGTGCGTTTTGATATTTCCTGAAATTCCAGAGAGCCGCAAAAACTCTTCCCTTTTTTTCTCTAATCTGGGACGGATATTGGAGAAAAACGCGAAAAGCAGGCAGAAAACATCCTCCCACCATGCTGGAAAGGTACTTTCATGTAGCGTGGAGGTGGCTATCAGGATGGTGCCGGGTGTCTGGCCAGAATCACCAGGTTGTAACAGACCACCGATAACCAGCAATGAGAATCAAAACGCTCAGAACCCTTGCAGTGGCAACGTGATAGCCCAAAACATCTCTTTAGCCACGAAATTCCCGCTTCAATACCTGCCCGGAAGCGAAAGAGCGTTTTATACACATACTGACTTTTAGTCATCTCTTCGACTTCAAGTCCGCGCTTCTTATTAAAAGCTACATCGCTGATTCCCATGGCCTTGGCTTTTTCCAAATTAGCGCGACACGCGTATCCGCCGTCACCGCTTGTCTGGCGAGGTACACGACCATAAATTTCTTTTTGTCTTTCCATCATCGGAATGAATTGGTCCGAATCCGCTGGGTTACCTTCCTCAATAACCAGGTCCAGGATCAATCGACTTTTTCCCTGAACCAGGTTCAGTTTATGGCCATACTGTACTTGCCGCCTGTCTTTTACGATGATATCCGTATGGGGTTCATACAGGCTAACCACTTTTTCCTGGGCTGGCACCTTTTCACCCTTAAAGACCCTGCGCTCTGTCTGGGAGACTATTGCATCCACCAGGGGTAACAGGTGATCCACATCTGCCTGCCACTTGTCGGCATCATCAGCCAGGAGACACTGCCCCTGCTGACGGGCGTTTGCTAGCGTGACAGTAGCTTCGATAAGTACCTTCCGGGATTTTCGGGTCAACTGCAGCAGTTTTTTATAATGCTGATGCCGCTCTTCTTTGCCAGCGTAGATGCATTTTCTGGCCGCATCTTTTACGGCTCGGTTGTGATGGGTATATTCATAAAGCGGTGTCGCTGTCAGTGTTTGTCCCCGTTCCAGCAGCCGACAAATTTCTTTAACGGAACTGGCTAAAAGATCACTGTCGCAAGGAGGTTTGATATCCGATTCGGTGACTGTGCTGTCAATAGCCACAGTGCGCCCTTTTTCAATACCCTGATCTTTAGCGGTCATTAGCTGACAGTTATTAATCCGTTCCCATGTAGATGCAGTAAGAAGGCTGATGAGCCCATGCAAACTGGAGCGACTGGGGCGCTGGTTTGGTTCGAGGCGACAAAAGTCTCGAAAGAGCATGGAGTCCATCAAAACAAACGACAAGTAGTCATAATCACAATTCAAATACTGTTTCAGGAGTGCCGCACGAAGAACGGATTCTGCTGATAGTCCGTTCCGCCCAGTGTTCTGTTTATCACCAGAACTTAAGTCCTCATAAATCCAGTCATTGAACTGTGGATGGGCGTCAAGCCATTGCGAGATACCGGAAAGCTGGGAGCAGATTTCATGAGGTACGTAATGGAGTTCCATACTACACTGCGGGTTGCGTTTTTTGCGCATTTGGAGTCCTCTGTTTTTGGCAATCCCTTATGTTTCTTGCTCTTGGGAAGTTTAGTCGCCAGATAGCAGTAGGGCTCCACTTAATTTTTCAGGATAAAATCTACAGTTTTCAATTGGTTGTGTTTTTGGACGAGAACTAGCTAATCAAGATTCCTTGAGAGATACAAGGTCGGTTCCCCGTACAGGGGAGCCGACGGTCTTTTCCCCGCCGCCAACTCCAGTGTTGAGAAGTGCACGGCGGTTGGGACACGAGTCGGCTTCCTTCAGAAACCGACCTACGTCGAAACATATGCAGCCCAACGAATCTGTCCTTAATGTCTACCCTAAGATTCTTTATTAAACCAGAAGCATTCTGAAATTTTCAGGGCTTATACCGCAGGCAGTACTTTCGCACCCGTTCAGCAATATCCAGCAGAATGGGTGTAGCCTGCAACGTTTCAGGAAAAATAACACTCAGCGCTTCCGGCTGGTATTCGTGGGCAATGCTGTTACGCAATTCCCGGATTTCGATAAACCGCTGGGCATCCTCAATCAGCCCTTTTTTTTCTGCACGGTTGATTCTGTCCCTGACAGTGCCGACATCATCCAGGTCAATGGTGTCGATCAGGCGAAATATTTTTTGTAACAGAAGATCGTTAAAGCGGGCAAATCGTGCGGTGAGTGATTCGAATTTTTCCAGGTCTTCCTGTTCCGGCACCTGGTCATTAGTCTGTGGTATGGCCTGACAGCGATCCAGCGACCATTTTAGCAGGGCTTCCATCTGGGCCATGGCCAACAGCTGCTGTTCCAATAACAGGATTCTATCGGTATTTTTTTTCTCTGCCTGATGCTTTTTGCCTGACTCGTGGCTCATAGCCGGATTCCCTCTACCAGAGCGATACGGGTGAATGGATCAGTATCGTCTGCGGCAATCACCAGGTCAATTTTCTGCTCTCCGATAAGGTCGTGCAGAGCCAACCGTATGCCTGTCCTGTCTTTTAAACCCAATGTTTTTGACAGGATGAGCAGGTCAATATCCCCTCCTTTTGCCTGGTCATTCGCCCTTGAGCCAAATAACCATATTTGCGCCTCGGGGTCTGCCTGATATATCACCTTTCTAATGGCGTTTTGCTCTTCGGTCGTGAGTCTCAATGTTGCTTAACCTATTTAGAAACGCTGTGAAGAGACAGTGCAGGTCTTTTATTTTTTATAGTCAATGTCGTTTAATCACTAACCAAGCCTGACCCCTTGCCTGGCAATCTCATGAATGGCCTGCGCTTCATGCCGGGTATCATGAATCAGAACATCCACTTTCAATTCACCCCAGCGGTCTTCAAATGCCAACCGGAAGTTAATTTTTCGTTCCAGGGAATTACCGATATTGTCTGCCTCTATATACAGGTCGATATCTCCCCCTTTTTTTGCATCATCAGCCCGGGAGCCAAACAGCCAGACGCGGGCATTTGCTGCTACATGTTTTCTCGCGAGTTCGACGATACTCTGTGCCATCGCCTCAGATATCCGCACGCTCTATCTCCGTTAGCTCTACTCCTTGCTGGTCACAGTAACGGTGAACATTCTCAGCAACCTGAAGCAGCAAAGGCGTATTCTGCCACGCCATATTTAACGCACTCACCCTTTCTGCCTCCGCTTCCGGATAGTCATGGGCAAACGCATTTCGAATTTCACGCCACTGTCGCCATTGATCAGCAGAGTTCAGAATCCCCCGTTTTTCTATCCGGTTAAGAATATCTGCCATGCTGACCGGCTCTTCATCCTCAGCCAGCAGCAAACTACGAAACACTTTGCCACCGAGACAGTCCTGAAGATCGCCATAGCGAACACGAAAGGCGTCCAGTTTTTCCATCAGGTCTTCATCGGCGCTGTGCAAATCCTCCGCTGTCAACGGTAAGTCTGCCTTCAGCCTGACGACAGAAACAGACAACCGGGTAGCCGTGCGACAAGCCTGGGACCAGTTCTGCACCAGCATTTTCAGGTATGAAGTATTCAGGGTCATCTTGGAATCCATCGATGCGCTTGCCACTATTATTATTCAATAATACGGATATAACGATTCAAAGCCTCTTCCTGGGCGCTGGTCACCATATCAATAAATCCCCCGTAGTTCTTTTGGGTAAGCGCTTTATCCAGCGCCTCATAATAGGCCAGACGGTTTTCCTTGCGGATAATGACCGGCAAGTAGCCAGTGCCCATCAAATCAAAGTTCATTAACAGCCGGGCGGTTCGGCCATTGCCATCCACGAAGGGATGAATACCCACAAAATCCACATGCAGCCGGGCAGACCGCTCCAGGGGGTGATAGCTCTGCTGCTGGTACCATTCAACCAAATCATTCATCAGCTGCGGCAAGTGGTAATGTTCCGGGGGCGTGTGCTTGGCACCAGCGATGACAACATTTTGCTGGCGGTATCGACCCGCATTGCCATCATCTATATTTTTCAGCACTAACTGGTGAATACTTTTTACCAGTCTTTCGCTGAATGGCTCATCCCTTTCTACAACAGACTCCACCCAGGCAATAGCCTCACGGTGATTAATGGCCTCAAAATGCTCCCGGAGGGATTTACCCCCAACGGTAATACCCTCAAGTACTACCTTTGTTTCTTTCAGGGTTAAGGTATTTCCCTCAATGGCATTTGAGTGGTATGTCCACTCCAGAACCAGGGCCTCATGGAGTGACCGGACGGTTTCTTTCGGTAGAGGCCTTAAGGTATCAAGCTGTTGCTTAAGTGCATCAATCTGGTCAAAGCGGTTTGTGTTGTTCATTTGGCCTCAGGGTCTGCCGGTTAAATCACCTTTATGGTTTAATCGGTCTTTTGCCTTGCTGCAACCTGTAATGCTTCAGATTTCAAAACCTGTCGGACACGTCGCCTGGTATTTCCAACGGTATCTTGTTTGGCCGCAGCCACCTTGCCTACCCCGATGGCATAGAGTCCAAACAGCACAAGGAAAATCGCAAATTGTCCGTAAGCCGGAGTCCCTGAAAAATGCAACAACAGACCCGCGCTATTAACCACCAGCTGCATGCTTAATAGTGCCAGCAAGGCCCTTTCAGAAGTTAGCCCGGCATCCAATAGTAGATGATGCATATGACTTCTGTCTGGCTTAAATGGATTCCTTCCTTTAATTGCCCTGTGCATGATTGTTGATGCCATATCCATCAAAGGCAAGCCAAGCACAAACAAGGCCGTAGCCGGGTCAATAAAAGCAGGCCGAAGCGGAAGAGAGTCCTGCGAAGAGCGAATCAGTAGCCATACCAGAGTAAAGCCAAGCAGCATGGAACCTGCATCGCCAAGAAATATTTTTTTAAAGCCCGGGTAAAGCTGCAAGTTAAAAGCAAGAAAGGCTCCCAGGCCTGCAATAATTGAAATGATCGGAACAAGTGAAGACCCTGTGTCGCCCAACAGGATGACAAAGGTGCACATCGATAACAGACAAAGTCCGGCAGCAAGACCATCAATACCGTCTATCATATTCAGACAGTTGATGGCTCCAAATACCGCAATGATGGTAAAAGGTACCGCTATAACCATCGGCATTTGAATACTACCAAAACCGAACAGGTTACCAAGGTCTTTCAGTACCACTCCGGCACCAAATATCATCATACATGCAGCAATTCCTTCGGCTAATAACCGGACTCTGACCCCTAACCCGAACCGGTCGTCATAAGCACCGGTAAACACCATAAGCGCAGCAGCAGTTAAAAAATAATAAAGCTCAGATCCGACCTTCCCCCATATCAAGCTGGTTACTGTCACCGTAAAAAATAGTGCCACACCACCAACCATTGGGGTTGCCTTATCGTGCTGTTTTCTTCCCCCTGGCTCATCAATCAGGCCAAACCGATAGGCAAGCGGCTTGAGAAATTTTATAAGAAGGGCCGTAAAGAGAAAGGTAAGCAGCAGTTTTATAAGTTGCTCAATCATATAAACCAATCAAAAAGCACGCTACCGCCCGTCGACTTAAGTATATGCCGAAACAACTGAGCGAAAAACAACAGATTTGCAAGGACAAACCGTCACAGTAGCGTAAGTTTTTTATATAACACACTGACGTAAAAAAGGCTTATTAAGGCCTGATCACATCAGCAGCTTTACAAGAAAAGGCATTCTACACGACGGTCAGGAAGTAATCACGATGAGAAAAGCTTTTCTCCGTGATTTTTATGAGGGAATTAAACATAGTACCAAAGCCGAGTCGATTGAGTACCTCACTCCTGTGACCGCTCCTTCACTGGCAGAGCCAGAGCATCTGGTGGTTTTTATCTATCTCCTCGCGAAAACTATCGGGAATACTGTGCCAGGCAAGCGCCTGGACAATAATGGGTATATTAGAGTCTCGCAGGGTTTCGAGAAACAGGCTCAACTGCTCATAGTCTGTCATCTTATCCTGGTCCGGGGGAAAGTGCACAACGAGATCCAGGTCACTGGTGTCATGATTAGTCCCCTTGACCCGGCTACCGTAAGCCCAGATTTCAGTACCCGGGGCAAATATCTGTTCGGCAATGGCACAGATTGCCTTGCAGTCCTTATCCCTGAGATCAATCATTGTCCGCTTGCCCTGAATGCTGCTTTATGGATTTTTCAAGGGCCTGTGCATCTACCACGAAGTCAGGCAATAATTTCAAGGTGTATTCGGCAAATTTTTTCCCATAGTCATGAGCGGTATTGTTGCGATTAGCACGGTAAGCCAACCAGCGCTCGACCTGTTCCAATGACAGCAAATCATGCTGAGCAGCTTGCCGGAAGACCTCTTTGAACACCATTCGATCAACCGCTTTGGGGCTATGCATAAAATCCTTCAAACATTTGCGCAGCAACTTGCCAGCCTGTTCAAGGATGATCTCAAACTCTTTCACACAGGCAGATCGGTACATCTCATAATCGATACTGCCATCTTCAGCCTGGATAACTTTTTCGTAGGCCATATCAAGGGTCCTAATACAGCGATTGAAGAACGTTGTATCTATTGTCATATCGTTTTCCTGAATGGACCTCCACAGAATGCGTGAAGAGTTGCTACTAACCTGAGTTGAGGGCCTATTATGGAACATACCGAACCAGTATACCGTCAAGCCCCATCGCTTTCTTGATGGTAACTTTTATCTGCTGAAGTTCATCTGGACGCACTTCAGGACCAATATAAACCCGATAAAAAACCTTGCTCTTTTCTGTAGCAATTTTTTTCTGGAAAGCACTGTACCCCTTCTTTTTCAGCTGCCGCTCCAGATTATCAGCGTTAGTTTTATCAGCAAAGGTCGCCAGCTGCAGGGACCAGGCTTTAAGATGCCCTTTTTCGTCTACACCTGTCGCCTTATCAGTACGAACATTTTCTGGCTGCAGAACAATTTCAGCAGAAGACGACACCACTTCAACAACATCCTGAGGAATATCAAGCTGATCAACAAATGCAGGCACCGGAGGGGATTCAAGCTTCGGAGCTTCAGGGGAAGATCTGGAGGTAACCAGGGGATGAGTCTCTCCTCCCCTGAAAAGTGCAGGCGCAATAATGATTAATAAGGCCAGCAATACGACAGCACCTATTAGTCTTTGTTTAAGTCCCTCGCCCAAGATGCGCTCCATAATAAAAGATAAACAGTACTCATTCCTGCACAGAGAGCGGGAAGTCAATTAAATGATAATGCCTGAAACTCATTGCATCTTAAGCGAATTCCATCTAACCGTCATTCAGCACCCGTATCAGGAATAAATTTCCTGATACGGTCGCCCAAGAATTGAAATAATAGTCAACTGCCTTTCTTGTAATCCAACCACATGCTTTTCATGTCCATCGACCAATAGCACGTTGATACCCTGAAAGCAGAAAAACACCCAACGCGCTGTCGGGTTTTGGCAGGGTTTCCGCTTCATGTCCGGGAAAAACCGACTCTGTCGTTTTAGCTCATGCCTAATTCGATGCTGAATCGCCGCATACACTAACAGACACAGCGTCATCACCATCAGCAAGGCTTCTATTCGTTCCGGTTTCTTTAAAAACAGCGAAGAAACCAGAAACTCCGGGCTCTTCAAAAACCGAAAGCCACGCTCTACTGACTGTTGTGATTTGTAAGTACTTAGCACTTCTGCTGTACTCAGCCGACTGTCGTCCAGATCATTCGTCGCCAGCACAAAGCAACCCAGAGAACACTCTGCATCTTTGCGACAGTCAACGGATACCCAAGGATATCCGCTCACATAATATTCAATACTGTCCGGTTTAGAGCCTTTCTCCGGACGACCTACCTTGGTATAGCAGGGTTTCTCAGTAATGACAGGTTCCGCCTGACAATAAATAGTTTTTGACTGCCATTCATCGAACGCACGCAATGCGTCGGTTTCACACTTGAAGGCTTTTTTGGCCAGTTTACTGGTCAGCGCTTCTGCTTCTTTCTCAGACTTCTTTAGCATTTTTTTCAGCAGTGTTTTTTGTTCGCTCTTTCGAGCCTGCTCGCTGCGGACCAGAATCCAGCGCTGGGAGACACCCGCATGATCTGACAGCATTTCATGACTCTCATAGCCCTCAGCACCCTCCACTGGTGTCATTTCACAAGAAGCGACACTGTCAATCAGTTCTCTGGCTTCTTTGATTTTTGACGGAACCCGGGTGATAAATTGCTGGCCCTGCTGATGAAGTATCTGTACGTTATCTGTTGTATAAAGTGCTGCATCACCAATCAGGTAGCGATTATTCAGGGCTTCCCGGTAGGATTTCAAATGGCTGCTGATGACTTTTTTAAAGTTTTTATTGTCGTTTACGTTGCCACTGGACGCTTTCATAAAAACGGGAATACCGGCCTGATTTTCCGTCATCATCAGCAGTATTGCCTGGTTGAGCTCGGGTCGATGATCCCTGCTGTATCCACGACAGAGTTTGATACAGTGCATATCTTCTTCGTCGACGTCAGATTCGCTGTTATAAACGCCGTCCACATGCAAGCTTGTTGAGTCAAGGTTCAGAGCCTTGCACGGCAGTTTTAAGACATTCACTGCCTTGACAGCCAGCGATAAATAGACCTCACTTACATCCAGTTCAAAAAGCTGATCCAGGGCTCTGCCGAGTACACTGTCGTTAATGTGTTCGGGTTTAATACCGGGCCTGATGAGTTTATCCAGCGGTTTATCAGCATGAAACTCCGGGAACATATGAAGCGTGCGGGCAGTGAACCCAAGGCCGTTAAGCAGCATTGATACTACGGTTTCGCCAAAGGAAATATTCCGGTGTTCAGATTGGTTAGGAACCAGGGAATCCAGATGATTAGAGATACCGAGTTCTTTGCACATACCGGCAACCAAACCCATATGATCGATACGTTGAATGTGGAACTGATGAGGATGCATTGGACATGTTCATTCTGAGAATTTTTTACATTTTAGCCGGTGTAGGGAAATTCTCAGATTGAGTGCTGAATGACGGATCTAATTCTACAAGAAGGCAGAAATTATTCGTCAGGGCAGACTGGGAGAACTGTATGTCACCTCGTTCTCATGCTCTGCGTGGGAATGCATACCGAAGCTCACAGACATTCTCGTTACTGGCAGTTTATCGGGAACTTGGGGTAGGCATTCCCACGGAGGAGAGGCTGTCGCAAAACTCTCCGGACACCTCGTTCCCACGCTCCGCGTGGGAATGCATACGGATCTGGCAGCATGAGAAAGAGCCACTGCCTGGTAGGGTTTTCGGGGGCTCCATGCGAGTATGGTATCTGTGGCGGGACCGGTATGCATTCCCACGCGGAGCATGGGAACGAGATGTCCAGAGTGTCCACAGGGTTTTGCGACACCCTCAGGACCGTGGGAACGAGACGAAGCTAAATCCGGTTATCACGGTGCATGGCTCTTGGCCAAGGCAACAGATACCGTCATAAACGACCCCGTAACCAGCACCCTGTCTCCAGAAGTTGAGTTTGCCAGGGCATGATGCAATGCTTCAGCAACATTCTGATAGTGATTAACTGGATACCCCCGGGCGAGAAGCTTCTGTGCCAGCTCCTGTTCAGGCAGTGCCCTTGGAGACTCAAACTGGGCAACATACCACTCATCAATATTGCTGCTTATGCAATCGACAACTGCCATGTAATCCTTGTCCTTGCACATGGCAATAACCACCCGAGTCTTCCCTTCAACCGGAAACTCTTCAAGTCGTTGTTTTAGCATTTCTGCTGCCTGGGGATTGTGCGCAACATCAAGCACAACATCAATCGACTCACCAGACTCATTTTCCATCATCAACTTCTGGAATCGCCCGGTAACCGATACCTGTGATAAGCCTTGTTGAATAGCCTCAATGGCAATAGGTTCAGGCAAAAATTGCAGCGCCTGCAATGCGGTCGCTGCATTATCAATCACCACATTGGGAACCGGCAGGTTTTCCAGCTTCCGGTTTTCACCACCGGACCAATGCCATGTATTACCCGACCTTTTCAGGGTAAACGCCTCTCCCCTGCAATACAGGGAACTGCCAAGACGCTCAGCCATTTCAGTGATGGCATGCGGCACTGGCTGATCGCCAAATATTGCCGGTTTACCGGCACGGAATATGCCTGACTTCTCTTTGGCAATGGCTTCAATGCTGTAGCCAAGGTATTCCTGGTGGTCCAGCGCCACCGTCGTAATTACTGATACATCCGGGTCAACCACATTGGTAGCATCCAGTCGCCCACCCAGACCCACCTCTATCAACGCAACATCCACCTCAGCCCTTTTAAAGCAATCAATGGCAGCAAGGGTGGCAAATTCAAAGTAGGTTAACCATGTCGTTTTACGGCCATCATCTATCTTCTCAAAGGCATCACATAGCCACTCATCACTCACCTGTTGGCCATTGATGCGAATTCTTTCGTTAAACTTGAGAAAATGCGGTGAGGTAAATAGCCCTACCTTATATCCGGCAGCCAGCAGCACTGCTTCAAGAACGGCCAGCGTTGAACCTTTGCCATTGGTGCCCCCAACGGTAATAACGAACGGCGCAGGCTTGAGCAAATCCAGCTTTTCACCCACCAGGCGAATCCGGTCCAACCCAAAGTCGATCTCATTTTCTGGACGCGTCTCTTCCATCCAGGTTAACCACTGTGAAAGGCTTTTTTCTTTCTGTGCAAAAGAGGACAACGTCACATCTCCAGACGTATACATTCCCACGCATGGCCCTCAGGGCCCGTGGGAACGAGGAAACAATCTATTTATGCCCGGTATGCATTCCCACGGGGGAGAGGGTGTCGCAAAACCCTCCAGACTACTCTGACCATCTCGTTCCCACGCTCCGCGTGGGAATGCATACCGATCCTG
Source organism: Endozoicomonas sp. SCSIO W0465 (assembly GCF_023716865.1). Taxonomy (NCBI): domain Bacteria; kingdom Pseudomonadati; phylum Pseudomonadota; class Gammaproteobacteria; order Oceanospirillales; family Endozoicomonadaceae; genus Endozoicomonas; species Endozoicomonas sp. SCSIO W0465. The sequence continues at coordinate 3,421,812 of NZ_CP092417.1, read as the reverse complement.
CCACAAATACCATACTCGCATGGAGCCCCCGAAAACCCTACCAGGCAGTGGCTCTTTCTCCTGCTGCCAGAGCCGTATGCATTCCCACGCGGAGCGTGGGAACGAGGGTTTTGCGACACCCTCGGGACCGTGGGAACGAGGTGCTTGTGTATGCATAACAACGCTTGGATGTACTAGGCAACTGCGGCAGGATCTACAAATTCCACATCAGCATCCGGCCTGCCCTGCATTTTCCGGCAAAGCCTGGCGATGGTGGAACGCATCTCAGATCGTGAAACAATCATATCAATTGCCCCGTGATCCAGCAGAAATTCACTGCGCTGAAAACCTTCCGGCAGTTTTTCCCTTACCGTCTGCTCAATAACCCTGGGGCCGGCAAAACCAATCAGGGCTCCGGGCTCAGCCATGTTGATATCACCCAACATGGCAAGACTGGCAGAGACACCACCGTATACCGGATCAGTCATCACCGAGATGTAGGGAATGCCTGCCTGACGCATTCTTTCCAGTGCTGCACTGGTTTTAGCCATCTGCATCAGAGAAAACAGGGCTTCCTGCATCCGGGCACCGCCACTGGCAGAAAAACAGATCAGCGGCATCTTCTCTTTCAGGCATAGCTCGGCAGCCAGGGCAAACTTTTCTCCGACCACAGAGCCCATGGAACCACCCATAAAAGAAAACTCAAAGGCAACGGCAGCGACCGGAATGTCCTCGACGGTGCCACGCATAGCCACCAGGGCATCCTTTTCGCCGGTCTGTTTTTGCGCGGCTGTGAGTCGATCACGGTACTTTTTAGTATCACGAAACTTCAAACGGTCATTGGGCTCCAGGTCAGCAAACAGCTCTTCCCTTCCCTCCCGGTCGAGAAAGTAGTCCAGCCGCGTGCGGGCACTGATTCTCATATGATGCTGGCACTTGGGACAGACACCCAGATTCCTGTCCAACTCTGGACGATAGAGAACGGCCTCACACTTCACGCATTTGCGCCAAAGCCCTTCTGGTACACTGCTGTTTTTCTGCGCATTGGCAGAACGTGATAACGATGGAATCAGTTTATTGACTAACCAGTTGCTCATTCATTCATCCTGTCATCGTCCATAGCTGAGCGTATTTCGGCAATTCTGCTGGCAACACGGTCAATGGCGGCCTGCCCTTCACTGCCATACTGAGCCAGCTCAGATACCAGAACACTGCCCGCAATAACACCATCTGCTACCCGCCCAATCGCTGCAGCAGACTCACCATCACGGATGCCAAAACCAACACACACCGGCACATTGGCAAAGCGCCGGATGTGATTGACCCGCTCTTCAACTTCTGTCGTATTCAATGTTGCTGCGCCGGTTACCCCTTTCAGGGATACATAATAGAGATAACCGCTGGCAACGCTGCAGATTTTGGTTATTCGTTCATCGGACGTGGTGGGCGTAATCAGGTTAATCATATCCATACCACAGTCATGCAGCATAACCAGGAGATCACCTGCCGCCTCCGGTGGCAGATCCACCATTAACACACCATCAACACCCGCCTGACTGGCCAACTCAACAAACCGGTCATACCCCATGATCTCTACCGGATTGAGATAGCCCATCAGGACAACCGGTGTGACATTATCCCTTGCCCGGAATTCAGAAACCATTGCAAAAACGTCATACAATGTAACACCGTGTGATACTGCCCGCTCATGGGCCTGGGCAATCACCGGACCATCAGCCACCGGATCTGAGAAAGGAAAGCCTAGCTCAATCATATCCGCACCATTGTCAACCAGCTGATGCATAACGTCGACGGTCTTTCCCGGAGGGTCACCCGCAAGAATGTAAGGTATCAGTGCCTTACGCTCTTGCCCCCGCAACCTTTCAAAGCAGGTTTTAATTCTGTTCGTTTCAAGACTCATGCTCTGCCCACCTTATACTTCGAGGCCGTCAATAGCGGCAACCGTATGAATATCCTTATCACCACGGCCTGACAGGTTACAGATAATGATCTGGTCTTTGTCCATCGTGGGCGCGAGTTTATCAACCCATGCCAGGGCATGGGCACTTTCCAGCGCAGGCATAATACCCTCAAGGCGGGTCAGCTTACGGAACGCCGCCAGGGCCTCTTCATCCGTTGCCGCCGGGTATTGCGCACGGCCGATATCTTTCAGGTAGCTATGCTCTGGGCCAATCCCCGGGTAGTCCAACCCGGCTGAAACAGAGTGACTCTCGATAATCTGGCCATGTTCATTGGTCATCAGGTACGTTCTGGCCCCCTGCAGCACGCCCGGGCGACCGGAACTCATTCGGGCCGCATGTTTATCGGTATCAACACCGTGCCCTGCCGCTTCAACACCGTACAGCTTGACGTCTTTATCCAGGATAAATTCATGGAACAGCCCCATGGCATTAGAGCCACCACCCACACAGGCAACCAGTGCATCCGGCAGGCGCCCTTCCTTTTCCAGAATCTGCCGACGGGCTTCCCGGCCAATAATACTCTGCAGATTGCGCACCATTTCCGGATAGGGTGATGGACCACAAACCGTACCCAGCAGGTAGAAGGTGTCTTCAGGGCGCGCCACCCAGTCCCTGAGCGCTTCATTAATGGCGTCTTTCAGCGTCTGGGAACCGGTTTCTACCGGAACCACGGTGGCGCCCAGCAGCTTCATGCGATAGACGTTCAATGCCTGACGTTTAACATCCTTGGCGCCCATATAGACGACACATTCCAATCCAAGGCGAGCGGCCACTGTTGCCGAGGCAACACCGTGCTGGCCCGCACCGGTTTCGGCAATAATCCGGGTTTTGCCCATATGTCTGGCCAGCAGCGCCTGACCAACCGCATGGTTGATTTTATGGGCACCGGTATGATTCAGGTCTTCGCGCTTCAGGTAGATCTTTGCGCCACCAAGCGCCTGAGTCCAGCGCTCAGCATAATAGAGCGGTGAAGGACGACCGACAAAGTCTGCCAGGTCACGGTCAAAATCTTCCTGAAAATTCTTGTCCCGCCAGAGCTCTCGCCAGGTGCGATCAAGGTCTTCCAGCGCACCCATCAGGGTTTCGGCCACGAAACGTCCACCGTAACGGCCAAAATTCCCCATTAGATCTGGTTGTTCGTACCTGTGTTCTTCAGAGAAACGAACGTGGGATTCAGAAATTTCTTGATCGACCATCATCTTCCCGCCGCCTTGATAAAGGCTTTGATTTTGTCGTGATCCTTAATGCCAGGCTGGCTCTCTACGCCACTGCTGACATCAACTCCATAGGGTCGAACCCTGTTAATTGCCTGAGCGATATTGTCAGGACTCAGACCTCCGGCAAGCACCAGAGGTTTATTCAGCTCATGGGGTATCAAATCCCAGTCAAAGGATTCACCGGTACCACCAGCCTCTCCGGGCTTATAACTATCAAGAAGGTAGCCACAAGCCGTTTTGTAGGGAGCTACGCTATCAATTACCGGGATTTCCGACCGAACGCGGAATGCCTTCATATAACGGACCCCCCAGCGGGCGCACTCGGTTTCCGGTTCATTACCATGAAATTGCAGAAGTGAGAGAGGAACCGCACCCAGAACCGATTGCATCAGTTCATCAGAGGCATCCACAAACAGCCCAACCACCGAGACAAACGGTGGCAGTACCCGGACAATCTCCACGGCCTGCTTAACCGTGACATAACGACGGCTTTTCCGGTAAAACACCAGACCAATGGCATCAGCGCCGCATTCAGCAGCGATCAGACCGTCCTCAACACGGGTAATTCCACAGATTTTTATACGAGGAGATACTTCCATTTCCCGGTGTTCTCTTTCCCACGCCCGGCGTCTGGAAACCATCCAGAATACCGTATCAACAACAGGGTAAGGGCTTGAAGGCGCTTCCATACTGTCAATGCAAAGAGCAATCCACAGATCAATACAGAAGAATAGGCAACCCCTGAGCGATCGTAGATATTATCAGAACGTGCCGGTGATTACTGCACCTGACTCCGGAAAAAGCGTCAATTTACAGCGGAATTAACGGGGCAATAAAGTGCGGATTTGATTCGCTGGCCACAAGACCGAATACCTCATCGTATCCTGCATCAACAAAATACAGTCCACAGGGCGAAGCGGTTACGCCACCTTGTGCACGATCCCGGGCATCCAGCACCTCTTTTGCCCAAACGGGTTCCCGCTTGCCACAGCCCACCGCCATTAACACACCAGCAAAGTTACGAATCATATGATGCAAAAACGCATTGGCCTGAACATCAATAACAATCAGTGGCCCGTGGCGGGAAACATCAAGCCGGGTCACCTGCCTGACCGGATTCTTTGCCTGACATTGAATAGCCCGATAGGAAGTGAAGTCGTGTTCACCCAGCAGATATTCTGCCGCTGCCTTCATCCGTTCAACATCCAGAGGCCGATAATTCCAGGTCACCCCCTTGGAAAGGTGTGCGGGCCGAATGGGGTGATTGTAAATAACGTAACGATAACGTCGCCAGAGAGCAGAAAAACGGGCATGAAAGTCGTCAGAAACCGGCTTTACCCAGTTCACGGCAACATCATCCGGCAAATTAGCATTAGCACCATAGGCCCATCCACGATCGGTACGAACAGCATCCGTATCGAAGTGAATGATCTGATTGCAGCCATGAACCCGGGCATCCGTTCTTCCTGCACAGATAACGGATACCGGATGGTTAGCGACTTTTGAAAGCGCTGCTTCTACAGCAGCCTGCACAGTGGGTAAACCGGTTTTAAGAGTCTGCCAACCAAAAAACCTGGAGCCGTCGTATTGAACGCTGGCAGCATAACGGGGCATGAATAAAATACACCTGAAGTTATCAACTAAAAGACTTGTGTTGTCCTTCCTACAACGGTTGATTCTTGCGAGTTACTCATTCTCATAGGACGGAACCGAGCACCCTGCGATGACCTTAACCGAGTACTAGCCCGGATATTTCATAAACTGCCCCGAATCTCGCGCAGGACTTTGTCGCTCTAAGGGATTTTGCGAGGGAGTGCCGTACCGGGGAGTACGGTCGACTGAGCAAAACTTCCTTAGAGCGGCAAAGGACAAGCGAGAGCGGGAGCAGGTTTATGAAATATCCGGGCTAGAGTTCTTTATAGACCTTGGAGTCATGTCCGGCAATCCAGCACAACAGGATGTTAACCGATCAATTGGATCCGGTGTTATCCATTAGTGACATGGCTTCCTGCTTCTGCTCATCATTGCCTTGCTCAACCACTTCCAGCAGGATCGCAGAGGCCCCTTCCATATCACCCATATCGATATAGGCTCTGGCCAGATCGAGCTTGGTGGCAACCTCATCCCCCTCTGACAGGAAGTCAAGATCATCATCCAGAGAAGCTTCGAGATGCGAACCGCCCTCATCAGAGAAAGCAGCCTGACTGTCCTGGGCCAGAACATCGTCTACCTCAGAACCAAAATCAAGGTCATCCAGTTCATCAAGCTCATTAAGCTCATCAAGCTCATTCATCTCTGGCTGTGCCAGAGCTTCAGGCTCTTCCTCCAGATCGAAATCATCCAGATCAAAGTCCAGATCATCCAGAGAGTCTACGCTCTGCTCATCAGAATCCAGTTCAAGTCCATCCAGATCAAGGTCTGGCATCTCATCGGTTTCATCCGGCACTGAAACGCCTGAAAATTCATCAGAGAATCTGGCCTTAAAGACATCCGCTTCACGCATCGCGGCAGAATCACCCGATGCCTCCAGATCGGCCAAGGCCTGATTAAACTTTTCAAGATCGCCACTTTCTGAATGAACTTCAACGAGCTTCAGCTTAAGGTCAGTTCTTCCGGGTTCATTCAAGATGGCCTGACTCAACAGCTCATCAGCCTGATTCAAGCGACCATACGCAATATAGATATCTGCCTCACTCAGCGGATCTTCTGTCTGCTGAGTCGTTTCCCCCTCCGCTTCCAGTTCATCAACAACCGATTCATCGATGGCCAGCGCTTGATCAAATTTCAGTTCATCCTCTGCGCTGGGAGAGGCTACCGGCTTTGGGGAGGCATCAACCGGTGCCTCCTTACTCAAGTTGAGAGATGGAATATCCGTATCGTCTTCATCATCCAGCGCTTCCTTCTGCTTTCTGCGACGCTTATAAAGGAGCCAGCCTGCTCCTCCCAAAGGCATCAGAGCCAGCAGAAGCAACAGCAGTGGCTTACCAAAGAGTGCATCCATGATGCCAGGCTTATTCACCGTTTCAGGCTGGCGCTGCGCGGGTAACGGTGGTGCTGACACAACCTGATTCTGCAGCGCAGCCATCTGATCATCTTTCATGGCGACCAGACGTTTCAGTGTGGCGATCTGATCATCAAGATCTTTCAACCTGCTCTTGAGTTCTGCATTCTCGCGGCTCAGCTTATCAAGCTGTTCACGGGTCATGGCCAGCTCAGTCTGCAGCACTGCATTATTACCATCAGCGTCCCCGCCGAGGTCCTGTCCACGTCCGGTAGCCGCTTCACCAGAGACGATAGCCAGCTTGCCATCAACCGGCTGAAGAGAATCTCTGGCGACTGATGGCGTTCTTCTCGTAGCGTCCAGTTGAGCCACCTGGCTACGCCCCTGCCACTCACGATTCTGTCTGGACACATCAGCAATCGCTTCACGGACCGTCATACGGGTAATATCATTGCGGTCGGGAATCCGGAGAACCTGCCCACTCTTGAGTCGATTGATGTTGTTATCAATAAACGCCTGTGGGTTTCCACGCTGAATCGCCAGCATGGTTTGCTGCACCGTCACGCCGGAATCAGGGCGCACGCTCTCTGCGATGTCCCAAAGGCTGTCATTCCTGCTGACACGATAAGTCCGGGATGAGTCATCACCCATACCCGAAGATGCGGCATTCTGACCGGAAGAAATCGGCTGCGCCGGTTGTTGTTGAGCAGAACCGGTATATACAACAGGCTCTGGTGACGGAATATTGTTATGGTTTATTTCGGGCGACTCGTCCCATACAGGGTTCGTCCCATAACGAGGCGGAGTAGAAGTGGGCTGCACGACAGGCGCTGAAGTTTGACCATTAAAGACAGGAGGATCAAGGAGCAGGGTATACTCTTTCAACAGCCGACCGCTTGGCCAATGCACCTCAACCAAAAAATTGAGGTAAGGCTCATGAACAGGGCCTTCACTGGTGATCCTGATCAAACCTTTGCCATCCGGGCCGACTTCGGATTTAAACCGAAGGTTATTCAATATGAATGGACGCTCAACTCCAGCCCGCTCAAAATCTGATTTACTGGCCAGGTTGGACAGGATCTCATTGCGGGTAAGATCGTTAACCTGCATTAACTCGATCTCCGCCACCAGGGGCTGATTCAAAGCTGAATACAGCTTCACCTCCCCCAGACCCAGCGCATGGGAATTAATTGACGCAATACCCCCTGCCAGCGCTGACATCACTACTACAAGTTTTTGCAGTTTCATCGTGAATCCTTGTTTTATACATAGACTGCCTGAGCCCCTTGTGCCTTCAACTATCGTGAAAGCAGCCCCCTTTCCCTATACAGCAAGGAACGCCAGCCAGTTGGCCTAAGTTATCACTTAGCAAAGTCTTTTATCAATAACCCAATCAATTCAACAGCATGAACAGCACTTCTCTTGAAGCTATCGGCCACCATCCAGAAACTCAAGTCTGTTGCATAATCTGATTGCTGGCGGATCTTGCCAATATGCAGCTGATCACTTCCCGCTGCGTCCTCAAGGGTCGGCATATCAGAACCATCAGCCACTGAAACTTCGGGAAGTTCTGACAGTAAAGACGGTATTTCCGGAATATCAACCGGCTGGACAGTATCCAGATCGATGATATAGCTGTCACCAAAAAATACCGGGGTTGTAATGCAGGTCACACGGATATCCAGCTCCTCTCCCAGGATCATCAGGAGTTCACTGCGCATATCGGCTTCATTGGCAATTTTCCCGCCTTCCCCTGCATCAACTTCCGGAATCAGGTTGTAGGCCAGGCGAGCGGAAAAGTCTCCACACTCTACCGGTTTTCCGTTGAGCAGTTCAATGGTTTGCTGACGCAGGGCATCGACACCCTTGTTACCAAGCGAAGCGACCGGCCGCATGACCACCAGGTTCATACGACGGATAGTAAATCGCTGGTGAAGCTTTTGCAGCAACGGGAGCAAGCAGGCAACGGCAGACCCGGGTACGGCAAAGTAACGGTTATCCATCGCCTCTTCGATAAAATGCGCATTCAAGTCAACCATTACCGGCACGGTATAGCCCTGGGATGCCGCCCCCCTGGAGGCATCAATAATGACACAACCACTCTCAACTGCCCGGGTCATCAGCTCCACATTTCGGTCACACCCGGCCGGCATCACCAGAAAGTCGGTAGCCGAAAAATCTGCTTCATCAGCAGCAACAAACTCCAGAGTTTCTCCATGAAACTCAACAGAGCCCTGAACCTGCGACGATTCAGTGAGTGGATAAAGGCCCATCACCGGCAGCGGATTACCACCAAACAGCTGTTCTTCCAGTTGCCGAACCAGTGTTTCACCAGCCAGTGTATCGGCAGCGTAAATAGCAATATTGTATGTTCGGTTCATGGATAAAAGGCCCCATCAGCCAAAGAAAACCGGTGGTATGGCGCTGTTTTCAGCCAAAACCACACAAATGATACAAAAACGTCGACTTTATACAGGGCATAGATATCAGGCAAGCGGTTTCAGACCGTTCCTTTGGAAAGTTTGAAATGTCCCCGGGCAATGGCTATCGGTAACTCCCGGTTACTCTGCCAGGCGGTCACCGCCACATTGGCCACCCTGGCCCCCTGACGACAGACTTCACATTGTGCAAAGGTATCCTTTGGCTGCCCGGAACGCAGGTAATCAATCGAGAAGTCAATAATCTTGGGCAACCTGGGCTCATCCATAAACAGCATCAAGTGCAGGGCCGCTGACATTTCCATAAAACCACCAATTACCCCCCCATGAATAGCAGGCAGTAACGGGTTACCGATATTGGTCATCTGATGGGGCAGGGTAAACAGGGCATCATCTCCCACCGGGCTACACTGCATACCGATCAGGCTGGCATAGGGAATGCCACTGGTCAGCATACGATAATCCCTCGAGTCTCTGGCATCCTTTATGATTTTTGCAAACCCGGATTGTTCGATCCCTGCCCTCATTGGAAACGCTCCTGCATCGACTTTATCGAGTTTTGTCCAATTCGCATAAAGGTGCCTACCGCATGGGCAATGGGTTGATCACGACTCGCCTGGTAGGCTACGCCCCGGGTAAAGACCATGGATCGCGTGATATGGTAAGCCTCGGCAAATGCCCGAACCGGCTTGTCGGGCTGTGCGGTGGTCATGTGATCAATACGCAGATCCAGTGTCGGGCAGACTTCCAGCTGCTCCATACGGGTGAATACTGCAAGACCGCAACAGGAATCCATCAATGTGGTTATCGCCCCCGAGTGAATGACACCGGTTTCCGGGTTCCCTATCAGCCGGTTGTCGTAGGGCATTGCCAGCTCAATGCCATGGCGATCCGCTCTGACCAATGACATATTCAAGTGAAGACAATGAGGAATAACTTTGACAAAGTTGCTGGCAAAGTCTGTCAGCTGTTGTTCCGTTAACATAATTCATTCGTTTTCTGGTTATTTTTTATCAGAGTAAAATCGTCAACATACGACGCAGTGGCTCTGCCGCCCCCCACAACAGCTGATCACCGACCGTAAATGCGGTCAAATAATCAGGGCCCATATTCAGCTTTCGAAGACGTCCCACCGGGATACCAAGACGCCCGGTTACCGCAGCAGGTGACAACTGATGCATAGTCTCTTCCCGGTGGTTTGGAACCACGGAGACCCAGTCATTAGCCCCGGCAATCATGGCTTCGATATCTGCCATGGGAATATCCTTACGCAGTTTAATGGTCAGGGCCTGGCTGTGGCAACGCATAGCACCAATACGAACGCAGATACCATCCACCGGAACCGGTGCAGCCTGGCGTCCCAGGATTTTGTTGGTTTCTGCCTGAGCCTTCCACTCTTCGCGGCTTTGCCCATTGTCCAGCTCTTTATCAATGTAAGGAATCAGACTTCCAGCCAGTGGCACACCAAACTCACTCTGCGGAAGATCAGTACTGCTTAAAAGAGCGGATGTCTTGCAATCAATATCGAGAATGGCACTGGCCGGGTCAGCCAGTTCAGCAGCAACATTGTTCTGGATACAGCCCATCTGGCTGATCAGCTCACGCATGTTTTTGGCACCGGCACCGCTGGCCGCCTGATAGGTCATGGCACTGACCCACTCAACGGCATCCTGCTGAAAAAGCCCACCCATGGCCATCAACATCAGGGAAACCGTGCAGTTACCACCGATAAAATTCCTGACACCATCATTCAGCGCGCGGTCAATCACCTCACGGTTTACGGGATCAAGAATCACCACCGCATCGTCATTCATCCGCAGGGAGGACGCTGCATCAATCCAATATCCCCGCCAGCCACTGTCACGCAATGGCTGGAAGACTTTACCCGTGTAATCGCCACCCTGGCAGGAAATAATAACGTCCATTTCACCGAGGGCATCGATATCATGGGCATCCTGCAAGTCACCCACAGGCACACCGATATCCGGCCCCGGCTGACCCAGCTGGGAAGTGGTAAAGAAAACAGGCTCTATGCCTTTCCCCTGCAAGCGGGCAAAGTCATTCTCTTCCTGCATCCGCTCCATCAATACGGAGCCAACCATTCCTCTCCAGCCAACAAAACCCACTTGTTTCATACTGCTCTCCCCCAAAGCGTGGCCTCTGTCGAAGACAGGCAGCAGAGGCCGCAAACTTGATAAACGTTATACACTCAACAAACTGTTAACCACCGCATCCCCCATTTCGGCGGTTCCCATTAACTGACAACCTTCAGAGGCAATATCTGCGGTACGATAGCCTTTATCCAGAACATCACTGACTGCTTTTTCAATTGCATCCGCTGCTTTACTTGCTCCCGTAGAAGAGCTATTTGCGAGTGAGGAGCCTTCAGCTAATGAAGAGCCTTCAGCTAATGAAGAGCCTTCAGCCAATGAAAAGCGAAGCAACATCGCCAGCGACAAAATCTGAGCCAGAGGATTCGCCTTGTTTTTCCCGGCGATATCCGGTGCCGAGCCATGAACCGGTTCGTACATTCCCTGATGCCTTTCGTTCAGGGATGCTGACGGCAACATACCAATAGAGCCGGTTAACATCGCCGCACAGTCGCTGAGAATGTCACCAAACATATTACCAGTCACCATCACATCAAACTGTTTGGGTGCCCGGACTAACTGCATGGCGGCATTATCTACATACATATGGCTCAGCTCAACATCGTTGTAGCCTGCGGACTCTTCGACAACCACCTCACGCCAGAGACCAGTCACTTCCAGAACGTTGGACTTGTCCACCGAACAGAGTCGTCCACCCCGCTTTCGGGCAGCTTCAAAAGCCACTTTGGCGATACGGCGAATTTCAGACTCCCGGTAGACATAGGTGTTATAACCTTCGCGCTCTCCATTTCCCAGAGTCCGGACGCCCCGGGGCTCACCAAAATAGATGCCACCGGTCAGTTCCCGCACAATAAGGATATCCAGACCAGCCACCAGCTTTGGCTTCAGGCTCGATGCCCCGGCCAATTGTGGGAAAAGCATTGCCGGACGGAGGTTGGCAAAAAGGTCCAGTTCAGAGCGAAGCTTCAACAGCCCTTTTTCAGGGCGGTTAGCCATGGGTTGATCATCCCACTTCGGACCACCCACCGCACCAAACAGAATCGCATCCGAGTGCCTGGCCAGTTCAAGGGTTTCATCACTCAGCGGGACACCATCATGATCAATAGCAGCACCACCAACCAGACCATGACTGACGTCAATATCCAGCCCGAAGCGCTGTTTGGCCGCATCCAGCACTTTCAGAGCCTCAGCCATTATTTCAGGACCAATACCATCACCCGGAAGGCATAAAATCTGCTTACTCATGAAAAGCTCCGCAGTTAATTATTATTACTGGTGAATAACCAGGGATTATCTTCTTTATAACGCTGTTCGAAAATACGGATATGATCCGCATCCTGCAGGGTCAGACCAATATCATCCAGACCATTGACCAGGCAGTGACGACGAAATGCATCAATGCTAAACGACAGTTCCCCGCCATCAGGCTTAACCACCACTTCACGCTGAAGATCGACCGTCAGCTGGTACCCCTCATTAGCTTCCACTTCATTGAACAGCTGCTCTACCACCCCGACAGGCAGCGTGATCGGGAGAATACCGTTTTTAAAACAGTTGTTATAAAAAATATCCGCAAAGCTTGTTGCGATGACACAGCGGAAACCAAAATCATCCAGAGCCCAGGGTGCGTGTTCCCGGCTGGAGCCACAGCCAAAATTCTGCCTGGCCAGCAGGATGGACACACCCTGATAACGGGACTGGTTCAGGACGAAATCCGGATTCAGCGGTCGTTTAGAGCAATCCTGCCCCGGATAGCCCTCGTCCTGATAGCGAAGCTCATCAAAGAGATTGACACCAAAGCCGGTTCGTTTGATGGACTTGAGAAACTGCTTGGGAATGATCATGTCCGTATCAACGTTGGCACGATCCAGGGGAGCAACCAACCCCTGATGAACAGTAAAAGCCTGCATGATTTCTCCCTCCTCAAGCCACCGTTACAGATGTTTGACCATCAACATCACGAACATCAACAAAATGGCCCGCAATGGCAGCCGCAGCAGCCATTGCCGGACTGACCAGATGGGTGCGCCCGCCAAAGCCCTGACGACCTTCAAAATTACGGTTAGAGGTCGATGCACAGTGCTCTCCCTGTCCCAGTTTATCGGCATTCATGGCCAGACACATGGAACAGCCCGGCTCACGCCATTCAAGGCCCGCCTCAACAAAAATCCTGTCCAACCCTTCGGCCTCAGCCCGGGCTTTCACCAGGCCAGAGCCTGGCACAACCAGCGCCTCTTTAACCGTGTCAGCCACTCGCTTGCCTTTGACGACAGCTGCCGCTTCGCGCAAATCTTCAATCCGGGAGTTGGTACAGGAACCGATAAACACCCGATCAACCGGAATGTCGGTAATCTTTTGGCCAGCAGTTAATCCCATGTACTTCAGGGCACGGGCATAAGCCTCCTTTCGGGTCTCATCCGGCGCATCCTGCGGGAAAGGTACCCGGGCATCAACCGGCAGCACCATCTCCGGTGAAGTTCCCCAGCTCACCTGTGGTTTGATCTTATCACCATTAAGTACGACAACTTCATCAAAAACGGCATCACTGTCTGAATGGAGTGTTTTCCAGACGTTAACCGCCTGATCCCATTGTTCACCCCGAGGGGCAAACGGCCTGCCCTGCACATAATCGATGGTTGTCTGGTCTACGGCTACCATTCCGGCGCGGGCGCCTGCCTCGATGGCCATGTTGCAGAGGGTCATCCGGCCTTCCATGGTCATATTGCCAATGACATCACCAGCAAATTCAATGGCAAAACCGGTGCCGCCCGCTGTACCAATATGACCTATGATGGCAAGGATGACATCTTTAGGGGTGACCCCGGTTCCCAGGGAACCATCCACCCGAACCAGCATGTTCTTCATCTTCTTGGCCACCAGACACTGGGTCGCCAGAACATGCTCAACTTCCGAGGTTCCGATACCGTGGGCCAGCGCGCCAAAAGCGCCGTGTGTTGATGTGTGGGAGTCACCACAGACTACGGTCATGCCGGGCAACGTAGCGCCCTGTTCCGGACCAACCACATGAACAATACCCTGGCGCTGATCCTGCATATCAAACTGGGTGATACCAAAATGGTCACAGTTTTCATCCAGCGTCTTTACCTGGATTTTCGACACCGGATCCGCAATCCCTTCAATACCGTGCTGACGTTCATTCAACGTGGTGGGTACATTGTGGTCAGGTGTGGCAAGGTTAGCGTCCAGACGCCAGGGCTGACGGCCGGCCAGCTTCAGACCTTCAAAAGCCTGTGGAGAGGTCACTTCATGGAGCAGCTGCCGGTCGATATAAATCAATGCAGAGCCATCATCACGCTGACGGACAAGGTGGGCATCCCACAACTTGTCATAAAGCGTTTTGCCCCCGCTTTTCCCATTGAAAGCCTGGCCAGCCATCGAACCATCCTCGTTCATGTAATAAAATAGAAAAAGATTGTTTTTGTTTGATTTATAAACAGTTTTACTACTGTCTTCAGAGCATTTTCATCATACAGCGTTCAGCTTATCCTCAACACGGCCTATCCTAGCCGCTGATAAAAAATTACTCAAATTCATCTTTTTTGTGCTGTTGATAACTTTCTGAAATCAATCGACTCACAAGCGGGGGAAAAACTGTTTCTGACCCAACCTGCGGTTAGCAAAAGAATGAAGTGAAAGGTCCGCTTGCCATTGCCACCAGCCATCCTGTCGGCTTACGACGTCTGACTTATACTTCGAAAGACTTCACCAGAACTTACCCTGAGGTGAAGCTGGATATCCGGTTTGTTGATTCAGAAGCCTGTTACGAAATGTTGAGTCGCGGGAAAATAGAACTGGACATTATCACGCTGCCTCCGGATCGTCAGCCTACTATTTATTATTCTGAAAAACTCTGGTACTAACTAATGATATCGTTTGTTGCTAACCCAGACTCTAAAAAGAGTCGGTTTAACATCAGGTTTCTGCTCCACTTATCGACTTCACCAACAATATTTCTGACATTGCCGTGCAGGACATTACTAAGCTGACCGTGACACTGACCAAGTATTTTCCTGCTTTTTTCTTTCTCTGACATCTCACACAATCTATGCCTTAATTCTTCAATTTGAGGCAAATAGAATTCTGATTTGAAGTGATCGAGCTTATGTTGAGCTTTTGCGGCCTTACCTTGCGTTTTAAGGGTACGTTTATTCAGATACACTGCGTATAGCTTAGATCTTGTCTGCTCAAATCTCTTTCTTTTCTCAACGCTTTGAATAAAGCGCGAATCCAATGGCTTCAACTCAACACCTCCGCACCAACGCAGATGATTTTGAGCTTCTTTACACAGTAAATTCCACCAAAAAACTAACTGACCGGAATGGGTTGAGACATCCGAAAATCTCACAAACCTCTTTTGTATTTTCAGGTAAAGCCCATCAATATGCTCAACCAGGTAATCACCAGTGTGGAAAAAATCCCCCTTGAGTTCATCAAAGCATTTCATAAAATAGTCAATATCATCTGCCACTATTTGGTGTTTAAGCACTTCCATTTCATTTGCATTCAATACCACAGCAAACCTCAGGGCATCTTTACGCTGGATATCGGAATTCCCCGCCAACCGCCTCCCCCCATGATCACGAATGCTTTCTGTGTAACACTCCTCCCCACCAGAGCTATCACTTTCCTGCCAAACACTGTCACTAGAGTCCGTGCTATCCGGTGGCAGTAATGTGATGGACTCATCTACATCACTTTCCGATACACTGCCCCCAAAACCGGAGTCATACCGACTTAGAGCTTTACGTTCGGGTTCAAAAGTATCATCTGATCGACTTTTACTCTTTGTTAATTCACCATCCCCGCTTTCAGCTTTTTGATGGCTCCGCTGTAGACTCCCATCACTTGTATCAGATATCACCTTGCGGCCTGAATATTTACCCTCGGTATTTTTGGCTGCATCAGGATTCAATCCGTCTGCCAGTCTTCCACTGGCCGTATAACAATTGTTCTGATTTATAGGCTGTGTCGGCATAATAATCCAAAGTAATGATTAACTACCAATTATTCGACTCAACTTAAAATTTATATAGTTTAAGCGAATCAAATCTCTCCGGGTTCCCCTGCAGAGAGCAAAAACTGGACGCCAATACTTTTCTCATGAACAGACTTATTCCGATAGGGAGCCGTTAACTGCTGCAATTATGTAACGGCCACTGCCATGACTCCTGACTCCGGATTAAACCAAGTGCACAACCGATTTAGAGATTAGTATAAATCGCGATCTATAACGTAAAAACCATCATTCATACTTACATGAAGTCAAACAGAACAGAAACAGCACTCGCCGCCTGCCTGCTGCAGGAGTATAATTACGCCCCCACCTTTTTAAGAGCCAAGAGATCGTAGTTTATGTTCAAGGCATTAGTACTGAAGCAGCAGAACAAAAACACTGTCGCTTCCATAGAACAGCTGGATGAATCAACCCTGCCAGCAGGGGACGTCATGGTTGGTGTTGAATATTCATCACTGAATTACAAGGATGGCCTGGCCATCACCGGGAAAGGAAAGATTATCCGTGAATTCCCGATGGTGCCGGGCATCGACTATGCTGGCCGGGTGCTCTCTTCACAAGACGACCGGTATCAGCCCGGTGACGCCGTTATCCTGACCGGCTGGGGTGTTGGTGAAAATCACTGGGGAGGCATGGCCGAAAAAGCCAGCGTACCTGCTGACTACCTGGTTGCCATGCCCTCTGGACTGGACAGCCGTAAAGCAATGATTATTGGTACTGCAGGCCTGACCGCCATGCTCTGTGTCATGGCACTGGAAGACGCCGGCATTACCCCTGAGAAAGGTGAAGTTCTGGTCACTGGCGCCAGCGGTGGTGTTGGCAGTGTCGCCGTGACACTGCTGGACCAGTTGGGTTATCAGGTGGTGGCGGCTTCCGGTCGTCCGGAAAACAATGAGTGGTTAACATCCATCGGGGCTGACCGGGTTATTGGTCGTGCAGAATTGCTTGAACCTGCCCGCCCACTGGAAAAGCAACTCTGGGCCGGTTGCATTGATACCGTCGGCAGTAAGGTGCTTGCCAAGGTGCTGGCACAGATTGATTACGAAGGCGCTGTTGCAGCCTGTGGTCTGGCCGGTGGCTTTGATCTGCCAACAACGGTTATGCCGTTCATTCTGAGGAGCGTAAAACTGCTGGGCGTCGATTCAGTCATGTGTCCATTTGAAAAACGCATGCAGGCATGGTACCGGATTGCAGAATTACTGCCTGAGTCTTACTACCGCGATGCAGCTACAGAAATTGAACTGACGGCAGTACCCGAACTGGCGGAAGCCATTACCAATGGACAAGTCACCGGCAGAACACTGATTAACTGAAGTTACGCAGCTAACAGCTCTCTCAGCTGCCCCAACGAAGCTTTCAGCCCTGCCATATAGATTTTGGCTCTGAGCTGAAAGTGATTCAGATTTACTTTCAATGACAATACTTCCAACCTGAAGGCTGAGTAAATTGAAAGAAAGATATGATTACTCTGTGTTCTCACAGTATGCGCCGGTGACTTGGCCATTGACGCATTCGATTTCAGCGTTTTATGGAAGACCTCGACTTTCCACCGTTTCTCGTAGATTGCCTTGAGAGTCTCGGCATCACAGTCAAGATCGCTGCAAACCAGATAGAGAATGCCTGTGCTTCCGTCTTTGTTTTTAAAGACCTGACGGTATAGCAGAACAGGGAAATCGACACCTGCTATCCACCCTTGTACAGGCTTATCTTCTGAAAAATCAACAGTATCTATACGCTGTGAACGGCCTTGTAATTTGTCGTCCAGACTGAGGGATACCTTGCGGTTTGACTTCATCGCCATCAGGAAATGTTTATTACAGTCGTGTCGAATAAACATCATATTGTCGTTTGAGCAAAACCAGCTATCTGCAAGGACATAGCGGAACATAAGCTGGTTATGGCAGCAAATCATCAGCATCTCCCGCATCATTTCATTTTTGGTTTGCTCTGCATATCGTCTTACCTTTTTTGTCTTCAAGTCGGTGTACAGGATGGTTTTCTCGATCAATTTATAGGCGACAGGAATCGACGCATCTCCGGCATGGTAGTGTGCATTGAGCAGATTTATACCTTTCACGGTGCGATTTTTTGTATGATCAAAATGCCAGGTGTTCAGGGCATTCTCTTTGCTGAACTGCTTTTCCTGAATCGTATCGTCAAAGATCAAAACCCCATCACTGCACTCAACCTGTCGCACGACGGGTTTAACGTAAAGCCATAAGTCACGACTGGTAAACTCATTGTTTGAAAGCAATCGGGTGAATTGGTCATGACTGTAGACATTATCCAAAAGCTCTGACACTCCCGTTGCAGTGGTCTTCCCAGACGACGACAACAGGTAGTCAGAATAAAGTTCTATGAGATCATTTTTCATGCCACCAATAATGGCTGATTTTCAGCAAGGTGCGTAACTTGAGTGATTAAGTTGTAATACCCACTCCAGCTTCTAAACTTTTCTCAGGAAGTCTGCTGGTCAGGCTCCCTGACTCGTCAGATGCAGCTACCCAAAAGCGTCTGGCAGACCCTCAATACCTTGCACCATTGCTCAGGAGACATAGAGTTTAAAACGCAAGGTTCAAGGCTTCGTTTCTCATATATTGCCATTGCCAGATAATGAACCACCGCCCGGTACTCTATGTGATTGGCCTGTTCCTGACCGCGATGGCCAAGTTTATGCTCATTCCTGTCATCTATGATCTGCTGACAGGTGATTCTGATATCTGGGAATTTGTGGCTGCTGCAGCTATTACCCTGATTACGGGGGGTGCCCTGACCATCAATTTCAAGCCAGAGCACTTTAATATGAAACCCAGTCAAGTCTTTGTGCTGACCACACTCTGCTGGCTGGCAGTATGTACTTTTGCAGCACTTCCCTTCTGGTTCAAACTCCCCATCAGTTACACCGACGCTTTTTTTGAAACCATGTCGGGCATTACCACCACCGGGTCCACTATATTGACAGGTCTGGATCGTATGGCCCCCGGTATATTGCTCTGGCGGTCACTGCTGCAGTGGTTTGGTGGCATCGGTTTTATTGTGCTGGCTGTTGCCGTTCTGCCATTTCTCAAAGTGGGTGGTATGCGGTTGTTCCAGAGTGAATCTTCCGACTGGTCCGAGAAAGCAATGCCCCGCTCAGGCAGCATTGCCAAACGTATCGTTACTGTCTATCTGATCATGACGGCTATCTGCGCCTACCTTTATTTCCTGGGCGGCATGACCGGATTCGAAGCGGTCAACCATTCGATGACCACGGTATCAACCGGCGGGTATTCCACCTCAGATGCTTCCATGGGACTATTTAATAACCCGTTTATCATCTGGACAAGCACCCTGTTCATGATATTGGCCAGCTTGCCCTTTGTTCTGTTTGTTCGCTGCATGCGGGGTGAAGTTAACTGTCTTTATCAGGATACACAAGTACAGGCCTTTATCGGTTTTGTGGTTGCCGTCTGGCTGGTGTTGTCTATCTGGTTATGCTTCCACTCTGACTACACCTTTTTACAATCGCTGACCCTGGTCTCCTTTAACACCACCTCAACCATCACCACCACAGGCTTTGCCTATGGCGACTATACGTTATGGGGCGGCTTTGCCAACCTGATGTTTTTCTTTCTGCTGTTCGTGGGTGGCTGCTCCGGGTCAACGGCGGGGGGGATCAAGATCTTCCGCTTCCAGATCGGAGGAAAGTTGCTCAACATCCAGTTGAAGCAACTGGTCCATCCAAGGGCCTGTTTTGTACAAACCTATAATGGCCAGCAAATCAGCAGTGAAATTCTCCGTTCACTGATCGGTTTCAGCTTCTTCTTCATCCTGCTCATTGCGTTGATGAGCCTGTTATTGTCCCTCTGTCATCTTGACCCGATAACCAGCATTACCGGTGCCACCACAGCCGTATCCAATGTGGGTCCCGGCCTGGGAACAATCATTGGCCCGGCCGGCAATTTCAGCTCGCTTCCGGATACCGCCAAATGGATATTAAGCGCCGGAATGCTCCTTGGCAGACTTGAGGTTATTACCGTTCTTGTGCTTTTTACACCTGCGTTTTGGAAAGGCTGAGCAATTCACTCTCAAAAGCCATGGCCAGAAGCCATACCCCTTCTTAAAAACTGATTAATTTCAGTAGCCACTACATTCACCTTTGGCTTGAAAGATAACCGTTGTTTTTCCTTTTTGCGGGCATCCCTGAAGGGGTTTAACCAATTTGCGATAGAACGCATCTGCTCACCATAATGTTTGTTAATATTACGATACACATACGCCAGAGAGCTCAGGTAAGCCGCCACATTAAGGCCTGCGGATGAACCAGGGACAATCTCAGGATGTGTCTTAAGTCGATCAAGACCCGGTTCGAAATCACCATCAATAGTCACTGGTATAAAGCTTTTAACCTCGGGGTAATGATAATCCAGATACTGACGTAAACCTTTCAATAGCAACTCAGCAGCTTTTTTATCATCACCAATAAGATGAAACCCCCAACCAGCAGAATGGAGAATCCATATATCATTTGGGAAATGCATACAAGCTTCCCGGCAAAGGCACCCGACAACATCCCGATATTTATGAGGCAGGTGATAATAATCGGAAAACAGCCCATTCAACTCTCTCCAATAATTCCACCTGGTCTTCCTTCCGGGTTGCGGAAGCTCAGTTGCCATAATTTCTGAATATATATCGTGAACAGTGTCTTCTTTGACTTTTCTGGCAGAGCAAGGTCGTGCCATTGGATAGGATTGGACAGAATTTATTGTTTCTGAATTTCGAGGATAAACAGTTTGATTTTTCAACCCCCCTTTAGCTTTATTTTTTCTTTTACCTTTGTGCTTTTTACTACGAGCGACTATAGCTTGTGTTTCAACATCCGGCTGCAGGGAGCTGATATCATCCTGACCCGGAGACTGATCAAGATCCTCCAGAGCATCCCTGTTTGCTATGAGTAGCATGTTACTGGCAGCCTTACTCTCATAGAACTCCTCCCGCCAACTGATGCCTTTACCTCTATAATAATCAGCAGCCTGCCTGCAGGCCTTAACAATAGCATCGTTATCGCCCATCTTTTCCAGACAGGCAATCCATTCTTCGAATACCGGAACTTTATTTTGTCCACTGGCCAAAGACTGGTATATACGCCTTGCTGCATCAACAGCACCCGACTTTTCTTCACACCGGGCCTGCATAAATTGTTTCAATACACCCGCAGAAGGCTGTAGACGGTAAAACCATTCGTAACATTCAAGCAATCTACTAGCATCCTGAGGAGATTTTTCTAATACACAAACAGTTGCCGTATGCAAAAACTGCAACAGCCCAATATACTGGATAAAATTTTTGGGATCATCCAGGTCCTTATCCAGAAAATTCAGACAACCACTTTTTACGCGGGAAATCACCACGTCCGGGTGGACCTCTTTTCCTACCAGCAAACTGAAATGTAAAGGCTGGACCATTAACTCATCACAATCCCCACGCCCCTTTTTCATGTTCAGAAATTCTTTTTCCAGCCGCATTAAATCACGAGATCGCCCAAAGCTTTTTAAAGCCACTTTTACCGGTAACTCAGGGCTAAAGTATGATGAGCAACCGTCACTACTGTCAATGTTCAGGCAGCAGCCAATAACATTAAAAAGATAATACATATCCCAAGTCAGGTACCATCTATGAAATCCTGCAACAACTTTCAATTCGCCATGACTTAGCATGATTCTGTAGATTAATTCAACAATTTCTCCACATTCATACCGTACAGCATGACTCATTTTTTCATCTTCATCGTCACTATGATCGCGCATCACTTTTTGCAAAATGAAAAACATACATCTTAAAAAATGATAAGAACTGTGGAAATCAGACAATATTTCAAGAAGACTGGTAATATCTTGTTGACTTACTTTTTTATGCTCATCCTTTAAATCAACAGAAAGTTTTTCTGAAATACGCTCCAAATCCCTTAACTTTATCTCATTTTCAATTTTCAGTTCATTCTTCTTTTTTTTCAGTTGAGAAACTGTCATTTTTTCCCTGGAAACAGAACCCAGTTTATCATCATTAAAGCCGGAACCTTTTTCCATAACATCGATGGCTTTTACCAGGTAAAGATATTCCTGAGACCTGGCATCAAAAAAAACAGAACTAAAGCCTGAAGATCCCATGTAATTATCGGTGGTCCTCGGCTCTGCAGTGCGCTTTGAAAGACTGTCCGTTACAGTCGCTTGAGCTGCCCCCAAGTTGTTTTGTAAAAGATCGTCATGAGTTTCAGAGCTCTTACTTCTAGCATCTGAGGCTGAGGCTGAGGCTGAGGTTGTAGATACAGAATGGAAAAAATTATAGTCTGAGGAATTCATAATAATTCATTAAACATTACCAACATAGATGCTTTAGACATTAGAATTGGTACAAAGTGCCTAAATATAACAATTACATAACGATCCATGTCCAAAATCAGATCAACATGAGCATTCAGGCAATTAAGCTATTTTGCAGAGCATCAGACAGTTTAGACTCATCAACCGTTAAGGGGAACATAGCCCCCAGATGTGCCCTGTGCGTTGAGTACAAGATGTAAACCCGGAGAAAATATGTAACTGTTCAGCACCCCCACATAAATCTGGAATTTTCTGATTTTTATACCATCCTCTTAAGCACCATTTTTCCACAATATTCGCCAGCATGATTCCAGAACTACCCGCAACTATGTCGGCTGAGATTCTCTTGAAAGAGAATGCAGAGCTGCGGATGAGAGTTGCCTGTCTGGAAGAGCGATGTCGAGAATTGGAAGAAAAGGTTGGCAAGAACAGTCAAAACAGCAGCAAGCCGCCATCGTCTGATGGTTATCAAAAACCTTGTAAAAACAGTAATTCTCCAGATCATTCTGACGACCTTTCCGCAGATAAAGGTACCGATCCATCGGATGAAAAACCCAATCCTAAAAGTCTGAGACAGTCTTCTGGTAATAAAGCCGGTGGAAAGAAAGGGCATCAGGGCACTTGTCTTAAACAGGTCGATATCCCTGACTATATTGAGTACCTTCCGGTTAAAGAATGCAATAAATGTCAGGCGTCTCTTCTTGATAGTGAGCCGGTCAAATATATTGAACGACAGGTGTTTGAACCAGGGAGACCGGGTGAATTTGAAGTAACGGCCCATAGAGCTGAAGTAAAAATCTGCACTTGTGGTTGTCGGAATCAGGCTGAATTCCCGGAAGGTGTTACCGCTGCCGCACAATATGGCTCAGCCACACAGGCTATGGCCGTCTATCTTAACCAATACCATTTCCTGCCTTTTAAGCGCGTGTCAAAGTATTTTAATACTCTCTATAAAATGAGTGTAAGTGCAGGCACTGTCGCCAATTTTGTGGCCAGAACCTATGAAAATCTGGCTTCTACTGAAGAGGTTATTCGTGACGCCTTGCGGGAATCGTCTGTTGCCGGAGCCGATGAAACGGGTATGCGGGCCGAGGGCTCTTTGCACTGGCTACACGTTATGCGGGATGAACAATGGACGCTCTACTACTTGTCTGAAAAGCGAGGTCGTGAGGCCATGGACACGATGGGCATACTGCTAACATTTGCAGGCGTTCTGGTTCATGATCATTGGAGGCTCTTTTCGAATTCCGAACTGCTGAACTATCCTTGGTGGATATAATTAGCCATCGCCAGCATTGACCATGAATATAGGCCGAATCTCAGATCTCATCAGTAATGACACCTGCTTTGAGATGATCCGTGAGAACCGCTGGCCAGATGGCACTGTTCTCTGTCCGCACTGTGATTCTGAGAATGTCAAAAAGAATGGACACGACAATGTGCAGGTAGAGTGCCAGCACTATTACTGTAAGTCCTGTAAGCGCTACTTCGATGACCTGACAAATACGGTTTTCGCAGGACACCACCGACCACTCAAAGTCTGGATTGCCTGTCTCTATTTAATGGGGCTGAACGTCTCCAACAGCCAGATAGCTCAGGAACTTGATCTGTGTGTCAGTGATGCACACCATATGACCACAGTCTTACGAAATGGTGTTGTTGACCGAAAGCCTGAAGTGATTCTTGATGGCGAAGTTGAATTCGACGAGGTCTACATTGTAGCTGGTCACAAGGGACACCCTGAAGCATTAAAAAAATCTGGATCGTCCACCGAGAAAAAGAAGGCTTAAAGGCGCTCCGGGCCGTGGGACTCTTGAAAAAGACAAACCGCCGGTATTGGGAATGATTCAAAGGGGAGGTCAGGTCATTATCAACATGCTGTCGAACGTTAAGAAGGCGACAATCGAACCATTTATCAAGAAACACGTAGCCCCACAGAGCCAGATTTATACCGATGAATACAACATCTATGATGACCTTGAAAGCTGGGGCTTCAGACATAAAACGGTCTGTCACGGCAAAGGTGAGTATGCTCGTGATGATGACAAAGACGGTATTTACGAGGTGCATGTTAATACTATGGAGGGGTTTTGGTCACTTCTACGCTCGTGGCTAAGGCCTCACAGGGGAATATCCCAAGAGGCTTTACCCCTTTACCTTGGCTTTTTTGAGTTTTTGCATAATATTGGCCGAAGAGGCAAAAGTCTTCTTCAGCCCTTAGTCAACTTGCTGGTTACATAGCAGTCTGGAATTGGAAAAGAGCCTCATTGGAAATCCTATTTTGCATATGCGGCAACTCACGTACTTTGCAATGCCCATCACCTGAGGGAGCTTTTGGGTGTTGTTGATAGGGACAGCAATCAACTGGCGTTGCGATTGATGAAGCTACTGAGGCTTTCCTGGCATTACTGCAAGGGCTTTAAGACCATAGGTATGCTACAGATGCCAAGTGTTGTCTGTGAACGAATCGAGAAGATTTATGACCGGTTGCTTCAGCGGGCTCTAATGAAAGAAGTCGTCTATATGGAGAAGCAACGAGAGGAGCTTAAGCGCAAGGTAACTATTCAGCACTGAGCAAAGGCATATTACAGTAATTCCGAACAGCTCTATGAAGTGATTGATATATGTCCATTCCCTGTTTTCTGGCAGACGACAAATAGCTGCGAATCCGTGCAAACATAGAACCACCGTCTGCACTCCTGAAGCAGCCTGAGATTTTCTGCTTTAACTTGGCCATTCGAACATCCCGCTCACTGCCATTGTTATCGAAGGGAATGGTAAAATCTGACATGAAGCGCAGTGTCTCAGCCTTGAACTCAGTGAGTCGTTTGAAGAGATTGTAAGCTTTAGTATTCTTGACTTTCTTGCGCTTAAGCTCCTCTCGTTGCTTCTCCATATAGACGACTTCTTTCATTAGAGCCCGCTGAAGCAACCGGTCATAAATCTTCTCGATTCGTTCACAGACAACACTTGGCATCTGTAGCATACCTATGGTCTTAAAGCCCTTGCAGTAATGCCAGGAAAGCCTCAGTAGCTTCATCAATCGCAACGCCAGTTGATTGCTGTCCCTATCAACAACACCCAAAAGCTCCCTCAGGTGATGGGCATTGCAAAGTACGTGAGTTGCCGCATATGCAAAATAGGATTTCCAATGATCATGAACCAGAACGCCTGCAAATGTTAGCAGTATGCCCATCGTGTCCATGGCCTCACGACCTCGCTTTTCAGACAAGTAGTAGAGCGTCCATTGTTCATCCCGCATAACGTGTAGCCAGTGCAAAGAGCCCTCGGCCCGCATACCCGTTTCATCGGCTCCGGCAACAGACGATTCCCGCAAGGCGTCACGAATAACCTCTTCAGTAGAAGCCAGATTTTCATAGGTTCTGGCCACAAAATTGGCGACAGTGCCTGCACTTACACTCATTTTATAGAGAGTATTAAAATACTCTGACACGCGCTTAAAAGGCAGGAAATGGTATTGGTTAAGATAGACGGCCATAGCCTGTGTGGCTGAGCCATATTGTGCGGCAGCGGTAACACCTTCCGGGAATTCAGCCTGATTCCGACAACCACAAGTGCAGATTTTTACTTCAGCTCTATGGGCCGTTACTTCAAATTCACCCGGTCTCCCTGGTTCAAACACCTGTCGTTCAATATATTTGACCGGCTCACTATCAAGAAGAGACGCCTGACATTTATTGCATTCTTTAACCGGAAGGTACTCAATATAGTCAGGGATATCGACCTGTTTAAGACAAGTGCCCTGATGCCCTTTCTTTCCACCGGCTTTATTACCAGAAGACTGTCTCAGACTTTTAGGATTGGGTTTTTCATCCGATGGATCGGTACCTTTATCTGCGGAAAGGTCGTCAGAATGATCTGGAGAATTACTGTTTTTACAAGGTTTTTGATAACCATCAGACGATGGCGGCTTGCTGCTGTTTTGACTGTTCTTGCCAACCTTTTCTTCCAATTCTCGACATCGCTCTTCCAGACAGGCAACTCTCATCCGCAGCTCTGCATTCTCTTTCAAGAGAATCTCAGCCGACATAGTTGCGGGTAGTTCTGGAATCATGCTGGCGAATATTGTGGAAAAATGGTGCTTAAGAGGATGGTATAAAAATCAGAAAATTCCAGATTTATGTGGGGGTGCTGAACAGTTACCCCTGATCTACACCTCGGGCACCACCGGCGAGCCCAAAGGCGTTATGCTGGACTATGCCAATATGGCAGCCAGCTTCCGTGGCCATGACCAGATTATCCATCTGGACAGTCTGGATACCTCTTTGTGCTTCCTGCCACTGAGCCATATTTTTGAGCGTGGCTGGAGTTTTTATGCGCTTGCCCGTGGTGTAACCAATGTTTACCTCAAAGACCCCCATCAGGTCAGCGACGCTCTGAAAACCGTTAAACCAACGGTGCTTTGTGTCGTTCCCAGGTTCTTTGAAAAGGTCTATACCACCATTCACAGTAAAGTTTCCACCGCGCCATTTATTCGGCGTATGATTTTTAATACTGCAGTTAACATCGGCAGCGCCCATATGGAATACCGCCGCAAAGGTGTTGCGGCTCCTGCTTATCTGGAGAAGCTCAACAGTATCGCGGACAACATGGTATTCAGCAAAATTCGTCAAGGCCTGGGCGGTAACATCCGGTTTATACCCTGTGGTGGCGCTCGTCTTGATGACGACATCAACCGCTTCTTCCACGCCATTGGTATTGATGTGAAAATCGGTTACGGCATGACCGAAACCGTAGCAACCGTGACCTGCTTCCGTGATACTGAATTTGAATTTGGCTCCTGCGGGATTCCCCTGCCTGGCATCCGGGTCCGTATCAGTGCAGAAGGTGAAATCCAGGTTAAAGGTGATACGGTAATGCGTGGCTATTACAAAAAGCCGGAAGAAACCGCTAAAACCTTTACGGCTGATGGCTGGTTGCATACGGGTGATGCAGGGCTAATCGATGAAAACGGCGCACTGCGCATGACCTGACTCTTGATCACATCTCTCCAGCGCTGAACTGCCGGGCTATCTGCCAGGTTTTTACCCGATCCTGCAATTTCGCCCAGCCTTCCCATACCACTAACCAGCCGGGCTGCCCTGTATGCTTTGAATCACCCCAACCACCAAGCCGAGCAATCGTTTGAAGCAGCCAAGTGACTGTTGGCGGCTTATCGGGCAACGCTTTTTTTTCATAGGTTAGCCAGAGAACCTGCCATTCATCATCACTGACCACCTCATTCGCGAGTGTTTTTTCACTCCAAAGCTTTCTGTCTTTGTGCTGCCTGTCATTCGGTAACATTAATGCTTCACGGATTTGCATTAGTCTGACAGCGACAAACATTAATATGACCGCAAGTCGTTCAATGTTATCCGGAGATTGCAGACGAAGCCTTTCTACTCCTGCTCCCGATTTCCAAGCCTTATGGAACTCTTCTATTCGCCATCGGAGCTCGTAAAATCGAATGATAGAGCGACAGTCTTCGAATGTTTCAATATCTTCAGTTGTCAATAGTACCCAGTGCAAACGGTCTTCGGAGTCATTGCCAATCTCTTCAGCCGACACAATATTCATAGTTACCGGTTCCGGCCTGCCGCCTGGCCTTTGCGGCGCCTGTATTGTCATCTTCTTTCTTTTGACCTGCAGCGTTGCCTTTCGCTTCTTTCTACCTCCTTTTTGAGGAACCACTATCGTATATTTCCCCAACACTTCAGTCTGAGCTAAGGAATCAAATAATAAGAGTTCGCCATCCACCAGGATTCTGTTTTGTGTAGCTCTTACAACAAACCGCTGTCGGTTATCCAGTTTGTAGTGCATATATTCGTATATATCCGCCTCCCGGTCGCAAACACTGATGATGTCAGGCATTTTACCCCCCATCCTTTGTTCTGTGTTTTCAGAGGCTCTTTGCCACTTAAAGCTTTCCTTTCCCTCGTAAGGTAGCTGACGACGTTGGTTCTTTTTCCCCCGCTGAACGTCCTCTCTAACCCATCGTTCTTGATCAATAAGCCCAATGCTTCGCTCTGTATCCGCATCAACCAAGAAGACAGAGTGGACGTGGAATCCTCTGGTTTTAGAGCCTTCAGGACCTCCAAGATCACCAAGCTCGGATCTGACAGCATGTTTATAACCCAGGGTTGTTGTATCTTCGAGAGCCAGAAGTAGGCGAGACTGTCTCGCTATTTTGGCAGTTGCCTGAAAGCCTGCCTCAGCTATTGCTTCAGGCTTTACGGCCTCATTCTCAATCAGCCGGTAAGCTCCAGTTACCAGTGCGGTATAACCTTCGCATGAAGATGACAAAGAATTACCGGTATGAGCTGAAAGCTCGGCAGCAACTTTGACAAGTCGTTTTGTACGTCGAGTATCACCCAAATCAGCACATCCAAAAGTTAGTTCTGACCATGGTTTAGGAGAAAGTGGAAGCATGACCTGTTTTATCAGTGAGAAATGATAGAACAAGGTAGCTATTTGTGATCAAGAGACAGGCGCATGACCGAGCGCATCAAGGAGTTGATGAAGACCTCCAACGGTAAATACATCGCACCACAATACATCGAAGGAACGCTGACCAAAGATCGCTTTATTGAACAGATTGCCATTATTGCCGATGCCAGAAACTATGTGACGGCGCTGATTGTTCCCGCATTCGAGGCCCTGGAAGAACACGCAAAAGCCCTGAATCTGAAATACCAAAACCACAAGGAGCTGGTTCAACACAGCAGCATTCAGGAACTGATCCAGGAGCGGGTCAACAAAATCCAGAAAGGGCTGGCCAAATTTGAGCAAGTGAAGAAATTCACGCTGCTGCCCAAAGAGTTCTCCATTGAACTGGGCGAAATCACGCCAACCTTGAAACTGCGTCGTAAAATTATTATGAAGCGTTTCCGGAAAGAGATTGAAGCTATGTACGCCCCCAAGGCTAAAGCCTGATAATTCAACCATCACAAGAAAGGCATCCAGGCGGATGCTTTTTTTATTCCTTGTCACCCAGCCGGATAAAACGTTCGCAAGTGCCTGATTGTATATTGCACAATGGTAATCACTTCCATAAAATCTGCGGATTTATTTTCCTATGGCCTGATGCCGATCTTCTATGTCAAACATTCAACAATACAACTTCACCTATAACGATATTCATAACACCATTTGCAATTCGGCAAAAACCATCGTCGGGCTTGGCTATAAGCCTGACTATCTGCTGGCCATTGGCGGTGGCGGCCTGATTCCTGCACGCATCATGCGAACCTACATCAATCGCCCTATCCTGATTGTTTCCCTGTCCCGATACTCTGATGAGACCGGAACGGCACCGGCCGGCCAGCCCATCAAACTGCAATGGCTGGAAACAGATATCAACCTGTCCGGCAAGAAAGTATTGGTGATTGATGAAGTAGACGACGAAAGAACAACGCTTGAATTTACGCTGCAGCACCTGTTTGACAGTCACCCGGAGGCTGAGTTTTCTGCCTTTGTCGTGCACAACAAAAAGAAGGAGAAGAAGGGACGGCTACCTGAGCAGCTCAAGCATTTCTTTGTGGGCGAAGAGATTGAAGATTACTGGATCAACTACGCCTGGGATGCCGAAAACATTGACGCCTTTGGCCAATAGATCATCCTGAACTGAACAGCAAAAAGGCTTCCACCCGGAAGCCTTTTTGCTGTTCTAAACCACTGGTGCCGGGCTGATGACATCGGCATTTTGCGCCCGATGCCGCATCAAATGATCCATCAGGGTAATCGCCATCATCGCTTCTGCAATGGGTACTGCACGAATACCGACGCAGGGGTCATGACGCCCTTTGGTCACTACCGTTACCAACTCGCCCTGCCCGTTAATCGACCGTCCCGGCGTGGTAATACTGGACGTTGGCTTCAGGGCGATATGAGCAATAACATCCTGTCCAGAGCTAATACCTCCCAACGTGCCACCCGCATGGTTGGAAAGGAAGCCATCCGGGGTAATCTCATCCCGGTGCTCGGTGCCTTTCTGGCTGACACAGGCAAATCCGTCACCGATTTCCACACCCTTTACCGCGTTAATGCTCATCAAAGAGTGCGCCAGATCCGCATCCAGGCGATCAAAGACCGGCTCACCCAGCCCGGGCGGAACACCCATAGCCATGACGGAAACCCGGGCTCCCACGGAGTTACCTTGTGAACGAAGACTGGTAATCAACGCTTCCATTTGCGGAACCTTATCCGCATCCGGTGAGAAGAATGGGTTGTTGCCAATCTCATCCCAGTCAAGCTTTTCAACACGGATATCACCGATCTGGGACAGCCAGCCACGCACTTCAATACCCCGAGACTGCAGATACTTGCGGGCAATAGCGCCGGCAGCCACCCTCATGGCCGTTTCCCTGGCGGATGAACGACCACCACCGCGATAATCCCGAACACCGTATTTGTGGGTGTAGGTGTAATCAGCATGACCGGGTCTGAAGAGATCCTTGATATTGGAGTAATCCCCGGAGCGCTGATCCTGATTTTCAATTAACAGGCCAATGGGAGCACCGGTAGTCACCCCCGCAAAAACACCAGAAAGGATCTTGACCTGATCAAGCTCACGACGTTGGGTTGTGAATCTGGAGGTACCAGGCTTACGGCGATCCAGATCAACCTGCAGATCCGCTTCTGTTAATGGCAATCCGGGAGGACAACCATCAACAATACAACCCAGTGCCAGACCGTGGGACTCCCCAAAGGTAGTGACCCTGAACAGTTGTCCTATACTATTTCCTGCCATACCTATGCGATCTCATTGTTATTTTCAGACAACCCCCTTATAGGGCTTTTAACCGTTGCTTAAACAAACCCTGATGTTTTCTGCAATCTTCAGCGGACAAAACCAGAACGCCATGTCCGCCTTTGTCAAAATCAGGCCAGACAAACGGTACTTCCGGATACTCATCCTGTAAAGCCCACTGACTGTTGCCCACTTCCAGCACCAGCAGGCCCTGTTCATCCAGATAATCACTCGCCTCCGCCAGAATGGTACGGGCGAAATCAAGCCCATCATCTCCGGCAGCCAGACCCAGCGCTGGTTCGTGGGTAAATTCTTCCGGCATATCGGACATATCTTCAGCATCCACATAAGGGGGATTACTCAGAATCAATTGATACTTTGGGCGCTCTGGCAAGGCATCAAAAAAACCAAACAGGTCAGACTTAATGGCTTGCACCCTGCCCCAGAGTTCATGGCGATCAATATTGATATTCGCTACTTCCAGAGCATCTTCAGAAATATCCAGCAGATCAACCTGGGACTCAGGAAAAGCATGCGCTGCAGCAATGCCGATACAACCGGAACCTGAACACAGGTCAAGCACACGACTGACCTCAACATCCCCCAGCCATGGCTGAAACTGCTGAAGAATCAGTTCGGCCATGGGAGAACGGGGCACCAGCACCCGCTCATCCACATAAAATGGCATAGCGCAAAACCACGCCTGATTGACAAGATAGGCCAGGGGTTTACGACTGACTGCCCGTTCTTCAATCAGGCTGGCCAGTTTTTCACGTTCACGATGGGTTAAACGACTGTCAAGATAGTGGTCGGGAAGATCCCAGGGCAGCTGCAATACCTGAAAAATCAGATGCAGCGACTCATCCAGCGCATTATCACTGCCATGACCAAAGAACAGGCCAGCCTCATTAAAGCGGGTTGCTCCCCAGCGTACAAAGTCTCGAATAGACACCAGTCCTTCGCAGGACTCATTGGAACCTGTCACATTTGCTCCTTCGAATTCGAAACCCCGGGATTTTCACGGTGAGCCGAACCCTTACTGCCTTATATAGGCGGCATAAAATAGCATATTCCTTGCTCAGGGGTAACGACTGACTAAAAGTTAGCAAATAACCCGCCGTCATCATCTCAGTCGGAGAGATAATACTCAATGGTCGCAACCACCCGGACTTTCTTGATGTGCGGGTTATTCCGGTCACGGTTACTGATTGAAAACTGCCCTTGGGACGCTCTTTTGATTTTCCCCAGCTCACTCCGGGAATCCGAGGCAAATTTTCCGGCCACTTCCCGGGCTTTGCGAGTTGCCTCCTCAATCATTTCCGGCTTCACGTCATTCAACCGG
This sequence comes from Endozoicomonas sp. SCSIO W0465, assembly GCF_023716865.1. NCBI lineage: Bacteria > Pseudomonadati > Pseudomonadota > Gammaproteobacteria > Oceanospirillales > Endozoicomonadaceae > Endozoicomonas > Endozoicomonas sp. SCSIO W0465. Next base: position 3,389,596 of record NZ_CP092417.1, on the reverse strand, counting down.
GTAAACAGGTACTCTGGCTGTGAACCATAGTTACCACCGGTAAACACAATACCGTCTCGCCCAAGGTCTGAGAGCTTGCCCATTACTGAGCGCACTGCATCAATATTTCCGGAATAGACAGTGATGGTTTGCAGAGCGGTATACCGGAACTCCGGACGACTGCTGTTGCCATATTGATTAGCTGATTTATCGGTAATATCAGGCGACATCAGACTGATTTCATCAACCGCGATGCCACTCTTCTCCAGAAACGCCCTGATTCTGTCGGTATTGTTCTCAATCGTGCGATAAAGTGTCTTCAAATCATTATCGGCCGCTGAAAATTGAATCGGCCAGATTACGACATCTGCCTGATACTCCCTCTCCGATAGCCCTTTGACCGTAACGCTTCTCTCATACAGCTTGTAATCGATGGCTGCATTCGCCAACAAATACCCCAGACAGGAAAGCCCCAGAAAAACAGAAATGCCCAATATCAGGGCACTGACTCTACCGGTACTCATCTTTCTTCCACCTGTTTTTTTATAAAAACCAATCCATCCTTAGCCCCCCCATTGCATCAGAACAGACTGGTGCCTCTTTCACTGCTTCATTGTTATTGGCAAGGAAAAAAAGGAGCTAAATGCGTAAAGTACTCCACATCTCTGAGGCGAGCCAGCCTGATAAAAAAAATCCTTATTAGACTTTTTTTGCAGAGTGAAGCAACTCCACCCGCTTATTCATCATATCCTGGTACGAGCCTTGTCGGGTAACGCTGTCCAGAACCAGAATAAGCTGTTCATGCAAATGCTGCCTGAGACTCCCGGGGGTTTCATCGGATGTATATCGGTCAACAATCTGTTCAATAGCGGTCGTGATCAGACTGGCAGAGCGCAGCACTTCAGCTGCCACTTTCGGCTCACCCGATTTAAGTGCCGCAATGGCCTGCATCAGTTTTTCCACCGATTCTTTATTTTGGCCTTCTTTGATCTGATTTGATCTGATCTTCTTTGATCTGATCCTCTTTGACCTGTTCTTCCCGCAATCGCTCTTTCAATACCTCCATAAATTCAGCATTGGACATAGCGTCGATAGCGAGCAGAACCCCCCTCTGGATGACAAGAATGCCCTCAAGCCTCCCCTCACCAGTCCTGATTAATGGATTCAGATCGATGCCCAGACTCTGGGACAAAAGTTTTAATTGCACATGCTCTGTCATTTCATAAAGATCCGACCTGTTCTGCTGAACGCTCTGTGCCCCATTACCCGATGCCCTTCCACTATTGCGATTGATAGAAACAATATCATCAATCACCCTTTGTAACGCCAGTGAGCCTGTATTCGCAACGGATGGGGACACATTAGAAGCAACAACACTCAGAGACTCAGCTTCTTCACCTGCAGACCTTTGCTCCAGGGACTCTCTGCTTACCAGGGCTTTTGACAGAAGCCCCTTGATATCTTCAGATGATGCCACCATAACACCTTGAAGAGCCGCTTGAAGTGTTGGAACGGGTATCACCCGTGGGGCAAGAAAATAGTCAGCCTTTTCAGTCTGACTTTGAGAGACAGAGTTCGTCTGATCATAACCGGAAGCTACCTTGTCAACTGCCCCTTCTATAGGCTGCCCGGCCACAAGCTCTGCCGTTTCAGACTCCTGCCGCCAGGACTGTATATCTCCGGATCCTGATATCTCACTCATACACTAGTGTAGTGCGTCATTCTGTTTAGAGCTTAAGCGGCGATTTGCACGAACTACCTTTTCCAGTATGTCATTTGCCTTAGCTGTCCAGATATAAGGCTTTGGTTGGCGATTGTGTTTCTCAATATATTCTTCAATTGACTTCACCAGTTCGGGAACGCTGGTAAAAACACCCCGTCGTAAACGCTGGACTGTCAGATCTCGAAAAAAAGCGCTCAACCATATTCAGCCACGACGCTGAAGTGGGTGTGAAATGAACATGAAAACGCGGATTTTTTTTCAACCATTCTTTAACTTTCGGATGCTTATGAGTGGCGTAATTGTCACAGATAAGGTGCAGACTTTTCTCCTTCGGTGTTTCCCTGTTTTATTTGTTTCAGGAACTTTAACCACTCTTCATGTGTATGACGTTGTTGGCACTGACCAATAACCTGCCCATTAAGAACATTGAGTGCTGCAAATAAGGTAGTTGTTCCATGACGTTTATAATCGTGTGTCATTGTGGCTGCTCGCCCTTTTTTTAAAGGCAAGCCAGGCTGGGTTCGATCCAATGTTTGAACCTGACTTTTTTCATCACAGCATAAAACCAAGGCATGTTCGGGAGGGCTCAGGTACAGCCCAACAATATCCTCCAACTTTTCCACAGAGTTTGGGTCACGAGAGACTTTGAATGTCTTTTCAAGGTGGGGCTTGAGGCCATGCGCCTTCCAGACTCGCCGAACGCTGGCTTCACTTACGCCACTGACAGAAGCCATGGAGCGAGTACTCCAATG